>LARN01000068.1 GCA_000980495.1 Acinetobacter sp. N54.MGS-139
CCCAATCAACTCCTCCTGAATGGAAAATTTCGGCCAGATCCTTTGAAAATTAAGTCTCTAAAGGCCATTGGGAAGAATCAAGCATTTTACAGAGCTTCCTCAGATTTGATTGCAGAATATCTCAACGCAGACAGGGAGACTGCCATAGCCTTAAAAGACGAATGGGGTATCGCGGATATTTTACGAGC
Organism: Acinetobacter sp. N54.MGS-139; assembly: GCA_000980495.1. Lineage (GTDB taxonomy): Bacteria > Pseudomonadota > Gammaproteobacteria > Burkholderiales > Burkholderiaceae_F > Parasutterella > Parasutterella gallistercoris. The sequence goes on from LARN01000068.1 coordinate 189, forward strand.
TGTTGACCGTAGAATTGGACGAAGACAATGGGACGGTCTCTTAGAAAATATAAACCCAAAAGTCTCTAATGCTGTTGGGAAGATAATAAGTTCTAGAAAAATATCCCGGAAATCTCAAATAGAAAATGAGATTATTGGAAAAGAAGGAGATGGACGAAAACTTCTCTAAAGAATAAGGAATTCTTCTTTATCTTAAAAATATCGATTCTAAAATTTTGTATAGAGAAAATATAATCTTATTGCAGAAGTTTTCAAGGACATTGAAGAATTTTTAAAACTACTAAAAGAATGGAATTTTATTTAGATTGACCAAATTTTTCTCGGTGATTTTTGATGAATAAATAATATTGCTATCTATTTAATTTTGAGGGGTTAATATTTCCAGGAGAAAGTTAAGTGATTAACTTTCTCCTTTGAAATCGTATGTTTATTATTGGCAGCTCTTCTGTTTCTTCGCGATTTCTTCTCCTGCAATCTTTCCAAAAACAAAGCAGGAAATAAGAGAGTCTCCGCCTAAACGATCCCTTCCGTGAATGCCTCCTGTGACTTCACCAACGGCATAAAGATTTGGGATCGGTTTGTCAGCTTTTCCGATAACTTGACAAGTCTTATTAATTTTTAAACCACCGCAGCTGTAGTGAATATCAAACTGCTCTCGTCCGAAATAAAAAGGCGGTTTTTCAATTTTCTGGGTAAATATCTTCTTGCCGAAATCTTTATCTTCGCCTTGCTCCACAAAACGGTTATAACGATCCAAAGTTTCTTGAAGCACCTTTGCGCTGACATGCATTTTCTTTGCCATTTCGGAGACCGAATCAGCTATATGAACCGAGCCCGCAAGAAGTTTGGCGTCTAAGTCCAGACTCTTTTGCGACTGAGAATCCGTGATCACCCAAAACACTCGGTCCGGTAAATTCAAGTAACCCTCAGCGATTGCCTTCACTCCTTTGCTTTCGTCGATAAAACGTTTTCCTTCGCTGTCGACATAAATATCGCCACCTACATAGTTCAGCAGTCTGCCACCTCTCAGTGGAATAAGCTGGATGGCATCCATGTCGACGGTTTGAGCGCCCAACTTTTCGGCCATGAGAATTCCGTCGCCGGTAGATCCGTCAAAGCCTCTTCCTGTCTGATTAGCCGTCGTAAAGAGAGATGCGTCCAAACGGCTGTCGTATTTCAGACGCATAGCGACATTGGCGGTGAAGCCTCCGGTTGCGATGACAACATCTTTAGCCTCTAAATCCGTCAGCTTGCCGTTTCGATCTTTAACCCTCACACCCATAACCTGCCCGTCTTTCTCTAACAAGTTCACCGCCTCTGTTCTGAGTCTCACTTTCACACTTAGAGAACGGGCTTTGTGGTTCATGATCCGAACATAGGTCATGCCGCTTCGTTTTTGGCCTGCGGAATGCGCACGCTGGAACTTTCCGCCCCAGGCTTCAAAAACCTGGTCATCAAAAGGAATACCGATTTCTCGGAGCCAATGAAGCGTTGATTGTGCGTTGTTGACAAGTGTATTGACGAGCACGGGATCGCTTTGGAATTCTCCCGTCTCCATGATTTGGCGCTGCCAAAATTCGGGACTGTCTTTGATGCCCTGCTTCATCTGAAGTTCCGGAACTACGGCGTTGACGGATCCCCCGGAAAGTGCGGAATGTCCGCCGACAAAAGCCGCTTTGTCGATGAGAAGAATATTTTTGACGCCGTTTTGAGCGGCAGAAACGGCCGTGGATAAGCCGGCTGCACCTATGCCTATGATGATCAGATCGAATTTAGTTTCGTCACCTGTCTCTGCAAATACTGAGGACGGTAATATTGCAAATAAAGTTAAACTGGCCGAAAAGTTTCTTCTACGCATCTAACACTCCGATTTTGCGTAAGAACGCTGCCATCTCGACAGCGTTGGTCACATTGAGTTTTGTGCAGAGGTTGGCTCGGTGCATCTTCACGGTCCGCTCGCTGATACCTAAGTTGTAGCCGATGACTTTATTGAGCTCTCCTTTGGAGACACCGAGGGCGACTTCTTTTTCTCGAGGTGTCAGAGAGTCATAAATTTTGCGGAGCGTTTCAATCTCGGAATCGGATTCAAATTCTTCCATGCTCGCCGTTACCGCTTTCTTCACTGCGGCAAGCAACCGTTCAGGTTTCGCGGATTTCTGAAGAAAATCCGAAGCACCGCGTTTTAGCGCATGCACTGCCATATCCAGTTCACCGTGTCCGGAAAGAAAGATGATCGGCAGCCGACAGTTCTTTTGGTTCAGCTTGACTTGAAGTTCCATTCCGGTCATGTCCGGCATGCGTACATCCAAGATGATGCATCCCGGGCGATTCATATCGTCCTCATCCAGGAATCGCTGAGCGCTTTCGTACTCTTTGATTTCGAGTCCCATCATGCTCAGGAAAAATGAAGAAGAAGATCGTGCATCCGCATCATCATCCACAATACGAACCAACGGTGTTGTCATGTCTAAACCTCCTTGTCAATTACGGCACGGCTGCAGATGCCGCCTTTCGGCAGTCTTATGAATTCCAATTCCGCTCCGTGTTTGTCTGCGATGCCTCGGACGATCGAAAGACCGATACCCATCCCTTCAGGTTTGACACTGTCACCGAGTGTCTTCAGTCTGGCAAAGGATTTGTCATCAAGTGTCGGTCCGTTGTCTGAAACACTCAAACACCAATGCTTGTCATCGAGGCTTTCGATTTTCAAATCAACTTTGGGCTTGGGTTGTTTCTCTACCGCGCTGCAGGCGTTTTTTAGTAAGTTAATGATGAGCAGTTCAAGTTCCAGAGGATCGCCGACGACTTTAGCCTGAGGCGGCAAATCCGAGGTGACCTCGACATGTTCGAATTTCAAGGCTTTCAATACATTAAGGGCGCTCAAAGCAATTGCGGTCAAGTCGCAGCTCTTCATCTCGCCCTTCTTTTGCTTTGCATATCCTCTGACACGAGTGACGATGCTGCCGATCCGTTCGCTGTTATGTTCTAACGAACCGATGGCTCTTTCAGTCACTGCATCGGAATAACCTTTTGAATTCAGATATACGCGAAGCCCTGCCAGATAATTATTAATCGCCATCAGCGGCTGCTGGACTTCGTGAGCAAGCATTCCGGACATCTGGTTGATGACGCCGAATTTTTCCATTTGGGCCAAGCGGTTTCGTGATTCTTTGTATTCTTTTTCCAGCTTGATTTGGCGATTGAGCGTTCTTCTTACCTGAAGTGTCCGTTTAGCGACAGTGCGCCGCAAGTACAAAGAATTGAGGATTAGAAGAAGCAGTAAGCCGCTTGCCAACAAGATCTCTGTTTTGAAACGCTTTAAGATTCCGGCCGGACTCCAATCTTTCAAATATTGATATGGTCCTAGCTGAAGATCTCTGTAAAGTTCATCGACTTTAGAGAACCGACTGGCGATTGTCCATTCATAGTCGTTTGTCGGCGGCATGGACATCAAAGCCGATGTCACTTCCCATTTGAGTTTCGGCGGGATATCTTCTCGTGCCGCAAAAACAATGCCCGGGTAAAGGTCGGTACTTCTTGCATATCTAAGAACACCTTGGGGTTTCTGAGCTAGGACTTTGAAATCGGAAGCCTCAATGAGCCCTTCATTAGAAAGCTGTTCCAGAACACACGCAGACAAAATCGCGACATCTGCTTCACCTTGAATGAGGAGCATTAAAGAGTCCGGAAACTGGAAGTGCGTAAAAACGGATCTCTTAAAGAAGTTCTCTGGATCAAGACCGTTTTTGAAAATCTCATGCTGCGCGACAAGCCAACCGTCAAAGGAATTAGGCTGAGATGCTGCAACAACCTTTTCTTTCAGGTCTCTCAATTCCTTGAGATCCTCTCTTTTGGCAAGTGTCACAAAAGCGCCCGCCTCCGATGCCGAAGGATCGTCGGAAAGAATTGTCTTGCGCGTAGCGACGTGAACAATGCCTTGAGACAGGCTCAGTTCATGAAACGTGCCCGCAGAGCTAATCAGAAAGTCGACGGGATTGTTTTTGAGCTCTTTGTCAGGATTGACGGAATTGAGCGAAACAGGAACAAACCGGTAAGCAGGCAGCTTCGAGTTCAAAAACTTGAGTGTGGGTTCGAGGGTTTGGGTGCTGAATTCCGGGTTAAAAGAATCAATGACACCGACTTTGATTTCTGTCTTTTCAGCGGCGAACGAGGCTGCGGAAATAAAAATAAATCCGGCGAGGAGTCCTTTGAAAATGGCTGTGGATTTAATTCTTTGACGAACAGACATTTTTGATCAGCAACTCAAAAATTAGAACAAAAACCAAAACTCAAACAAATCTACTCTCAACCACGAAGACGTTAATTATTAAAACATGTTGTGCAAGAAGGCAAGCTGCGCCTACTTAACCCACCTTTTGAAGGTTATAGCCGTCCTGTTTTGGTGTGGTGGTGGGTACTTTCCTTCTTAGAATTCTTCCGTAATCCTTTTACGGTATTTCTAGAGAAAAGCAGCATAAAAAATCCTTCCCAAGAAAAACTCAGGAAGGATTGTTTCAATTCAAAGAAACGAGATTAGTCGTTGTCTTTTGTACCTTTAAGGAGAGGCATAGAGCTGGAGCTGCCGCCGATAAGACCGGCCTTGGAGTAGATGCCGAGCTTGTTGCGTGTATCGACGATGTCGAGGTTGCGCATGGTCAGCTGGCCGATACGGTCGGAAGCTGTGAACATGGAGTCGCCCTTTTCCATTGTCAGGCGTTCCGGTTCGTATGTCAGGTTGGGAGAACGTGTATCGAGGATCGTGTAGTCATTGCCGCGGCGAAGTTCGATATCGACTTCACCGGTGATTGCACGAGCAACCCAGCGCTGAGCGGTTTCGCGGAGCATGATGGCCTGCGGATCAAACCAGCGGCCCTGATAAAGCAGACGGCCGAGTTTGATGCCGTTGATTCTCCACTGTTCGATTGTGTCTTCGTTGTGGATACCGGTCACGAGACGTTCGAAAGCGATATGGAGCAATGCCATTCCCGGGGCTTCGTAAATACCGCGGCTCTTGGCTTCGATAATACGGTTTTCGATCTGGTCGCTCATGCCGAGACCGTGACGGCCGCCGATGCGGTTGGCTTCGAGCATCAGTTCAACCTTGTCGTCGTATTCCTTGCCGTTAAGAGCAACAGGAATGCCCTCTTCGAAACGAACGGTGACTTTCTCAGGCTTGATGTCGACGTCTTCTTTCCAGAACGGAACACCCATGATCGGTTCAACGATCTTCATGCTGCTGTCAAGGTGTTCGAGGTCTTTGGCTTCGTGGGTAGCACCGAGCATGTTGGAGTCAGTGGAATAAGCCTTTTCCTTGCTCATCTTGTAGCCGAAACCGTTGTCAGCCAGGAACTGGCTCATTTCAGCACGGCCGCCGAGTTCTGTGATGAACTCAACGTCAAGCCAGGGCTTGTAAATCTTGAGGTCGGGATTGGCGACTAAGCCGTAACGGTAGAAACGTTCGATATCGTTTCCTTTGTAGGTAGAGCCGTCGCCCCAAATATTGACGCCGTCTTCGCGCATTGCGTTGACGAGCATGGTGCCGGTAACGGCACGTCCGAGCGGAGTGGTGTTGAAGTAAGTGACACCGCCGGTTGTGATGTGGAAAGCGTTGCTTTGAATTGCAGCGATGCCTTCGGCGACTAACTGTTCACGGCAGTCAACCAAGCGGGCGATCGAAGCACCGAAGTCCATAGCCTTTCGAGGAATTGCCTCGTAATCGTCCTCATCAGGCTGACCAAGGTTAGCAGTGTAAGCGCAAGGGAAAGCGCCTTTCTTTTTCATCCAGAGCAAAGCTGTGCTGGTGTCAAGACCGCCGGAGAAAGCAATACCGACTTTTTCACCGACCGGGAGGGATTTCAGGATAGTTTCCATGACTTTATAAACTCTTCATTAACGAGGCTATGAACAAAATTTTTGTTCGACGGGTGGTGTCGAACTCCAACATGACATTATGTCTAAAAGAATCGGCTAAAACTTCAGTTCAAGCTTAAATTTTTTGATTTTTTCTAAGTAATTTCCTTAACTCACCAAAAGCAGAGAATTTATTCTTGTCGGACTCAATAAATAACTCTTGGAAAGCAAACAAGAATTTCTACCGTGTTTCGAGAAGATTGCGAGGAGCGAAAAATCCGATGCACTAATGGAATAGCAGAGAGACATACGCAAGTGAAAGTGTCAACGGTTAAAATCAATGAATAGACGTCGAAAATTCGGCTAGTCAGAACAGGAGAACAAGACTTTCTGAGCTCAACAGAGATTTATTGCCGAAAAATTGTTTACGCATTCTATTGAATGCAAATAACATTTTGCACCGGATATGAAAGAGGGAGAATCAACTAAAACCTGAGAACCGTTATCTGGAAGCTATACAAACCTGTACATTGCTTCTCAGTTCGCTCTTCGATGAGGCTGAACGGGGAGATTCGTTCACAACACGCGCCACACCTGAAGTCTTGTCGGAAACGGTATGGTTTAATGATTTCCAACCGACGTAACGACCATCCAGTACTGCTTTCACC
>LARN01000166.1 GCA_000980495.1 Acinetobacter sp. N54.MGS-139
CGCTCTGCCTTAGCGAGTTTGTCCTTGCCGGACTTTTTCAGAAGATTACGAAAGAGCGAGTACATGCGATTTCGGCCTTCGCTGTTTTTTCGTCGTTTGTCCGAAATAGCGGAGAAGTACTGTCCCAGGTCTGTCCCAAGAAGTTCCTGCTCACTCGTTGCCATCATCTCTGTGTAGCCGAGATCGATTCCAATGACGGTGCCGGTCTTTCTTTGAGCTTCGCACTCCTGAGGCACATACACTCTTAATGAGTAGGTACCGGCAGTATCACGTATTAGCTGGAGCGTTCCGCGAATTTTGCTTCTGCCTTTAAGCCGAAGGGAAATCCTTTTACCGGGCTGCAGAGACATAAGCTCAAGGAATTGAGCATCTTCTGTTGAACGAACCGTATAACAGCTTGTATCAAAGTCAATTCGGTTGTGAAATGCTTTCGTTCTCGGATAGCAAACGCTTTCTCTTCGCACTCTATTTACGGTCCGCCTGACAATTCCTGCGATTGATCGAAGTGTCTTTGGAGAAAGCGTCCGATCGTAGCTGAGACAATAGTTTCGATCGAAAGATACTTCGGGATTCGGAACCGGGATTCTTCCGTCTAACAGTTCAAAAAACTGACGGTTTATGCCGCAAAGCAGCCAGCACGCGTAATGACGATCCTGATCGTTAAAACGCTTTAACGTATGCGCAAGGTTCTTTTTAGCTTCTGCAATGACGCTCTTCCAATGC
>LARN01000167.1 GCA_000980495.1 Acinetobacter sp. N54.MGS-139
GCCAATTTTGCCGGTGTTGCCTAACGTTTGGTCGATGTAATTAGTTAAGAGAACGTCTGTCTCACTGGGCGGATTCTTCGTTTTTCTTGCCATTTTCGACTCTCCTTTTCCCTTGCCTAGGAGTTTAACTAACCTCTAAGTAGGAGAAAATTTTTAAATCAGGCAAGACACAAAATTAGTTACATCCTCTATATGCTTTTTCGACGAGCAATCGAAAGATATTAAAAGGAGCTCCTCATGGACAATCATACACAATACTCCACTGCTGTCCAAAATAATTTGCTCTTTGACTTTGGCCTCAACATTTACAGTTAATCCAGGCCCCAGAAAGTTAAAAGTCATAAACAAGCCCCTGCTAATCAAATAAAGAAAGCTGTGCAAGCTTCGGGGGCTTCTCCCACTCCTTGATGTCCGGCTGATTAAGCCAGTGGAGTAGGCATTTGCAGGTCATGAGGTTTAGTTTGAAGTATCTAGCCAGCCTACAATAAGTCCATTTATAACTTGACCGCCGCCGCATCAGCTCTAACAACAAGATCGCTATGGCAGCTGTCCATCTCTGGAACACGCCTAATTGTCAAGAACAAATTGCCCTGCAGCACTGACTGCATAAGTTTTAGGTTTAAATTATTTGTTTGCACCAAGTAACAAACTGTTTGCAAATCAGAATATTCCACTGGGAAGAGGCCATCAGACAATCTCTCCGGGCTGTTAGAAAAGA
>LARN01000168.1 GCA_000980495.1 Acinetobacter sp. N54.MGS-139
ACCAATGTGCATCTTCATTCCGAAGTGCCAGTTGCTGCCTTTCTTCGCTGAACGCATTTCAGGATCTCGCTTTTTGTCGGCGTTTTTCGTCGAACTCGGCGCTTCAATAAAAGAGCCGTCAACAATCGTGCCCTTGCTGAACAGAAGCCCCCTGGCGGTAAGCTGCTGCTTGAACAAATCAAAGACTTGTTTGTCCAGAACGTTTTTCTCAAGGAGATGACGGAAACGTAGGATCGTGGTCTCATCGGGACATTTTGAATCCATCGTCAGACCGACAAAGCGGCGGCATGCGAACGAGTCGTGAAGCGTCTCCTCACACATGGGATCAGAAAGGTTATAAACCAGCTGAAGGAAATGAATGCGGATCATGAGTTCCAGAGGATAAGGCTGAGCGCCGCGTTTGCCTTCACTGTAATAAGGGCCTATCAAAGATTTCAAGTCCTGCCAAGGAATGATGCGGTCTAAAGTCTCCAGGAACTTTGTTCTTCTGGCACCGCCCAGCTGCGGTGAGGTTTCTGCAAATAAATCAGCGAATGTGGGGGCTTTAATCTTCATAGTCACACTTTTCGGTAGTGTGCTAATTAGCATATCACCCACCTTTTGTGCAGAGGTTCCTTAAATTATTTGTTTGCACCAAGTAACAAACTGTTTGCAAATCAGAATATTCCACTGGGAAGAGGCCATCAGACAATCTCTCCGGGCTGTTAGAAAAGA
>LARN01000005.1 GCA_000980495.1 Acinetobacter sp. N54.MGS-139
TTTCCTCTGCTTTCCTCTGTTATACCGTGAATCGTTAAGCTCGAAGAATCCGTTAAAACGACGGTCTGGATCTTCTCATCAATTGCAGCAACCGGTCCGGGAGCGTAGAGGGCAACATCCGAACGGTTGAGTGTTAATTGGTTTGTTTTATCAGACGTCAGCGAGCCAATACGGATTGTTTGGTCAGTCAGTTCTGTGCTGTCTTCCAAATCTAATCGCACGGAGGCCAGAGCTATATTCGGCTTATCTAGCAGACCATAGTGATTCTTAAGGGTAACTTTGTGAATGTACCCGCTGCTCTCGTCGATAAACACCTCTCCGGTAAAGATCAACTCGGCGCCCTTATAAGCATCGGAGGCTTTGTTGAGATACTCAAGAGAAGCTTTTTCATCGGTCAGAGTTATCTTTGAGAAAGGTTTGGACCATTTTTCAGTTATTTCTCCAGCTAACAATGTGCCGCCCACCAACATGTCGGATACAAAGTCTTTGGCAGATACCGTGAAAATATTTTTCGATTCTGAAGTGAGTTGAACAACTGAAAGATTCCAATTCGCCGGATTTAACTGTGTTTCAGAAACGATTTCAAGAGCTCCGCCTATCTGCTGATAAGATCCTCCGAAGCCGCTGAGATCCCCTTTTAAATAAACGTCTGCGCCATCAGCTATGACCTTTCCATTTCCTGTGAAAACTTTCCCGGCTTCAACATGAAACGAGGAAGATGCCTTCAGCACTAGCACTGCTGAGGATTCGAGATTGAAGGCCGTTCCAAGCGTCTTGAACGAAGAAGGGCCGCTCAATTGAAGGAGAGACTCATCGGCTCCCCGTGTGTTTCCTCCGACTTGAACCAGCAAAGCAGGAGTTTGACTGAAGTCTTTGACAGTAAATTGGTCCAAAAAATGAAGAGCCGTGCCCTCTGCAATACTTATTGCGAGAGATCCTGTGTCGTTCAACCTCTGAATTTCTAGATTAACGGCCTTCTCAAAATTTACTTGAAACTGGCTGTCAGGTATTGTCCAAATCCCTAGAACACGAGAGCCTTCGCGATTTGCATCCAATATTCTTAGGTCAAGTTCCCGATTTATCGTAATTGATTCTGGATTAGAAATTGACGCATGTATGGAGCTAAAAGTCAGGAGAGCTGACTCTGTCCCTGTATTGATAAAACCGTACTGTAGTTTTGGAAGAGCGGTAGACGCATCCTCTATCAGTCTGTCTGCAATATTCCACTCCATGTTTGTGAGGGCCGGTCTTCCCTCAGAAAATGCGAGAAGGAATTCATCGATCTCTTCGTCAGTGCTTTCCTCTGTCCACCAAGTCAGATCCTCCAATTCCCAAAAGTTAAACTTTTCAGGTTTGGTATTGGCCGCTTCTGCGGCTGCAAAATGGCAAATAGAAAAAAGAACTGCACCGGCAACAGACCGATGCAGCATGTCCGAAATATTTTTTCGCGGCATGTAGCTGCTCCGTATAGAGTCAGCCCCGCGTTCAATCTATATCGGGTTGTCGATGTTCACAAAGCTGACATTTAATTGTGGAAAACGAGAAGCTAACCATTGCGATAGTGCTCGAATCCCTAATGTCTCACTTGCGTGATGGCCGACCGCGAAATACGGAACCCCTAATTCCCTTGCTTCCAGAACTGTGCGCTCACTAATCTCGCCGCTCAGGTAGGCCTGAGCGCCTGCGTCTGCCGCTTTTTCGAGATAGTCTTGTGCCGCACCACTGCAAAAAGCAACTCTTCGTATTGAAGGGGGAGAGTCTACGGGCAAAACATAAGGCACCCTCCCGAGAACCTCGGTTAGTTTGTCAGTGAGTTTTTCAATTGTTACAGGTGAGTCAAACTCTCCCTGCAAGACAAGGGGCTCGTCCGGAAGAGGCGTTACATCTTTTATTTTTAGCAAGCGCCCGAGCTCGTGGTTATTACCTACCTTTTCATTGGCATCAAGAGGTAAGTGATAGGCAATGAGGTTAATATCGTGCTCAAGAAGCTTCTTAATTCGGACTCTTTTTATTCCGGTAATTCTCGGATTTTCATTCTTCCAGAAATAGCCGTGGTGAACAATAATTGTGTCTGCCCCCCTCTTCACGGCCTCATTGATGAGAGCCTCTGAGGCCGAGACGCCGCAGACGATATCCTTGACCTCTTTTTTGCCCTGGATCTGCAGTCCGTTGGGGCAGTAGTCTCGAAATTTTTCCGGCTCCAACAGTTCGTTGAGCGCCTCCAGAAGTTTTTGGATTTTCATCGAATTCTTCCCATATAAAAACTGCCGGGAATCCCGGCAGTCTTAAATATCACAAATAGCTTACGGCATGACTAAACCGCTGCCGCCGGCACCTTCAGGAGGCGTGAAGCCGGGCTGACCCGGAACCACAATCTTGCTTGCGGCTGCGCGGCGCAGTTCCTGCAGCTCTTTCATGGTCTTTTCAACGCCGGCCTTAGCGGCTTCGCGATAATTTGCGACAGCGGCTGCCAAGTTGTCGGCTTCGATATCAAAGGAGATCGGAAGAGCGCCCATCTGAGTCATGATCTGAGCTTCGCCGGTGTAAATAACCTTGCGGCTCTCGTCCACTTTGCCATCTGCTGTTACAGGCACCAGGCAGCGAATCACACCGATCTTTCGGTCGGTGTAAATTTCTTCGCGGAAAAGGTTGGCTGCATCCATCTGCTCCTGGCCCTTTTCGGCTTCAGTCTTAACTTCTTCAGTCATTTATCTACTACTCCTCAAATTTTATTCTGTGTATTCTGACTCGAGATTTGACTCCGGATTTGCAAAGAGGCTCAAACAGAGCCTCTTTCCCGTAATCATCTGTAAACCATGACGGGAATCTTGGAATGAGTCAGAACTTTTTGAGTTTCACTGCCTAAAAGCACGGCTGCAAAGCCCTGTCTGCCGTGAGAGGCCATGAAAATCAAATCGCAGTTGTATTCATTGGCGGCGTCAATAATCGCTTCGGCCGGAGAGAAGGATTTGAAAGCCACAACTTCGCAGTTGATGTCTTTTTTCTCAACCAGTTCTCGAGCGATTTCCAGTCGTTCCTGAGCCATTTCCTTAACTCTGGAATCGTATTGATCAATACTTTCAGGTCTGTACTCAGAGAGATTGGTATAGCTGTAAGGCTCAATAACAGTAATGATGACAATAGAGGAACCCAGAGCCTTGGCAAAATCGGCCGCAGCTTCAAGCGCTTTATCAGAGAGTTCGGATCCGTCTGTCGGAACCAAAATACGGTTATACATAGCTGACCGTCCTTTTAAGAATTTTATTTACCCATAAGTGTAATAGGATTTGTTACATTCCGTTAAGTTTTATTTAGTGTCGATCCCCGTAATGTGGTTGATCGCGACAGAGGCGGCGGCCAAGCCCAAAGCTGCTGTTACTACAACGGAAGATCCATAGCCGGCACAAGATAGGCCGGCGCCGACGTCACACACTCCTTCGGGACGTTTAACGGGGTCTGCGGTGTAAACACAAGGAATGCCGAACTTCTCAATTCTCTTTCCTGCTTTTAGTTTAGGAAACCCGTATTTTTTGCGAAGGTCGTAACGCATTCGGGATAAAAGAGGATCTCCGGTCGTTCGGGCTAAATCCTCGTGAATAATGTTCATGGCACTCGTCTTGCCACCGGCCGCGCCGCACGCAACTATGTATTGCTTTCTTTTTTTACAGACGGCCGCCATAGCTGCTTTAACTTTAACGTTGTCAATGCAGTCAAGAATGATGGCGTCTTCCGGCAGAAGCGATTCTGCGGTTTCTACTTCGATGAAATCTTCAATCTTCCTGCAGTCGCAGAGCGGATTGATCGCGTGGATTCTTTCTGCCGTCGCATCGACTTTCGGTTTACCATAAACCCCTGTCATCGCCTGCAACTGACGGTTCGTATTGCTCTCTGCGACATTATCTAAGTCCACCAGCGTGATGCGGCCAACGGCCGTACGAGCTAAAGCTTCCGCTGCCCAAGAACCCACGCCTCCTAAACCGACCACACAGACATGAGCATTTTTTAAGCGTTCGGCACCGGCTTTGGTGTAGAGTTTTGCAACGCCGCCAAAGCGTCTTTCGTAATCGAGCGGATATTTGTTCTCTTCAGCCATTTTCAACTTCTATTCGTCAGACACCGTCCTCAAAAGAAACTTCGTCTTGCCCTAATGTTTCTTTGATAACTCTTTTAATTACAGATGGGATAATTCATAATGTCAACAAAGCTCGTGAAAGAAAAACAAGCTTACTAACAATGATTATCGGAGGTTAAATGAAGATTTTAGTTCCCATCGACGGAAGCGAGTTCAGTAAACACTCAATTGAATTTGTCACTTCACGTGCAACTCTCTTAGGACACAACCCTGAAATCGAACTGCTGAGCGTGCAGGCCCCCGTTCCCGCAAGAGCCTCCAAATTAATCGGCAATGGCTCCCTGAGCGGTTATTACGACGAGGAAGCCAACGTCATTCTTGAACCTGCAATCGAAGCACTGAAAGCCGCAGGCGTCAAAGCTACCGCCCGCTATGCTGTCGGCGAAGCCGCTCCGACAATCGCAAAAGTTGCTGAAGAATCCGGCGCCGATCTGATCATCATGGGTTCTCATGGCCGCTCTGCCTTGAAGGGCCTCCTGCTTGGTTCGGTTACCAATTCCGTCTTGGCGCTCTGCGACAAACCCGTCCTGATCCTGCGCAACAAACCGGCGCCCACTAATGACTCTCTGAAGGTCGGCGTTGCGATCGACGGCTCCAAGTATGGTGAAGCCGCTGTCGAACACATTCTTAAGAACCACGATATTTTCGGCGACCATCCGACGTTCTATCTGATGAACGTCGTCAGTGACTACGCCGGTGTCGTTATGCCGGATATGGCCGGTATGGCGCTCCCGACAATGAATGAATCCGAAGTTCGCGCCATGCAGCAGGAATCTTTTGATGAAGCCGTCGGCCCGAGCCGTAAAGCTTTCCAAGCCAAAGGCTTCAAGACAGAAGAAATCTGCCTGGTCGGCAATCCCGGCGACGAAATCGCAGCTTTCGCTAAGAATGAAGGTTTAGATCTCATCGTCATGGGAACACGCGGCTACGGCGCTTTCAAAGCCGCCGTCCTCGGTTCGACCGCTACGCGTATTGCCGCGATCAGTGACACGCCTCTGTTGGTAATTCAGGCAAACTAACGCCGACGGACGTTTAGAACAAACCACACTTACTCAAGGGCGTCCATCGAGGCGCCCTTGTTCATTATAAAAATGACAAAAATCCTCAAAATCGTCGCCTTCATGGCCCTCCTGCACTGCGGTTTTACTTCTTCGCGCGTTATTTCCACCCTTTATGCCCTGCATTACGGGCAGCCTGCGTGGATGGTCGGCGTGATTTTGAGTACTTATGCGGCGATTCCGGCACTGATCTCAATTCATGTCGGGAAATTCATCGATAAGATCGGGGTTCGTATCCCGATCACGGTTTCTTTCCTGATGATCTCGGCGGCGTGCCTGATGCCGATTCTTTTCCCGTATGAGCAGTTTGGCTTTTGGCCTATCATCGTGACGTCTTTGCTTGCGGGTACAGGATTTGTTTTTACGCTCATCAGCGGCCAGGGCTTAATCGGACATCTCTCAAATAATAAAAATCGGGCAACGGCTTTTACCTATCAATCCATCGCCTTTTCAATTTCGGGGTCAACCGGACCGGTTGTAGCCGGCTACCTGATCGATCACGGAAGCTACTATTGGGCGTTCGGCGGCGCGCTAACTTTTGCGCTCCTCGGCGGCGGAATCTTTCTGCTCCAGGCACGCGGCCTACCCTCGGCCTTTAACAAATCTCAGGCTAAAGATAATCGGCATCACAGTGCCTTTGAATTATTCAAAGATGAGAAAGTCAGAAACGTTCTGCTTGCGTCTGCCTTCGTTTCTATGGCTTGGGATCTTCAGGCCTTCATGATTCCGGTTTACGGCACCGAAATCGGATTAGACGCCGTCGCCATCGGCTGGCTGTTAAGTACATTCTCCATCTGCACGTTTGCCGTCCGAGTTTTCATGCCGATCCTTTCTCAGATGTTCAAAGAATGGTCCATCATTATTTTCGTGATGATCTCAGCCGGTCTGACTTATATTGTTTTTCCTTTTACGACATCGCTCACGCTTCTCTTCCTACTTTGCGGATGGCTCGGCGCCTCTCTCGGAGCTTCTCAGCCGAACGTTCTCTCGCTGCTCCATCAGGTAACTCCTGACGGCCGCGTAGGCGAAGCGATCGGAATCCGAACCATGCTGATGAACGCCAGCCATGCGATTTTGCCCCTGCTCTTCGGTTTCGGCGGTTCGGTGATCGGAGCCGCATCGGCATTTTGGGCAACCGGGGCCTTAATGGTCGGAGCCGGTGCAAAAATCGGCTACTCCGTTAGAAATATGCGCGACCCCGCTGAGAAACTCGTGGAAGACAAGGCAATTGAGCAGGGAGAGAATATCGACTTCAAAAAAAAATGACAAATAATCCCGTAGTTATTGCAAGGGGGTAACATCAATAAAGTAATTACTTATGGTTATTTTTCCGTAGAATAATTACAATAAGGTAGAAGCTGCGAAAAACCCTGTTTCGATAGAGACAGCGGATTCGATTACACATTACAACAGCAAATAACACAAGCCGATTACGATTAAGTTGCCGGAGGGAGGGTAATTTTGAACACTGGGGAGACAACCGTTCTCGTTGTGGAGCCGGATCTTGACACACAGCGAGTCTATCGTCAGCGTCTTATTCATGATCCTGACATTAAACTGATTGGCATTTGTTCAAGCATTGCCTCTGCGACTGCATTGCTTGCTCAAACAAACTGCGACATCCTGTTCACGGAACTCAACCTTCCGGACGAGGACGGCTTGGATTTTATCCGCCGCGCCTCCGAAGATCTCGCGGTTCAAAATATCGTTGCCGTCACTTCCAAAAACTCAGCTGCCGATATTGCTGCTGCCGTCGAAAACGGCGCTGTCGGCTATATCATGAAGCAGGACTCCGACCTTCACGATGTCGGAAACTACATCCGCATTCTGCGTGCGCATGGAAGTCCGATCAGCCCAACCGCAGCGAGGGTCTTAGTTGATGCCTTACGCCGGAAGCCGACCGTCAAGCCGGTCGTTTCCGTTGCGGCAAGTCGGCCTGCCGTTGCAAATCCCTTGTCACCAAGAGAAACCGAAGTTCTCAATCTTCTTGCCCGAGGCATGAGCTTCGCAGAGATCAGTTCGGTCTTAAACATCTCTTGTCACACGGTCACGGCGCACATCAAGAAGATTTACCGCAAGCTTCAAGTACATTCCCGAGGGGAAGCGGTTTACGAAGCCGCCCAGCTTGGAATTCTTCCGTCCATGTAAGACAAAAGCCGAAGGCTCGCACCTTCGGCTTTTTCTTTCAGCTGGTTTTCTATTTCTTCAAAACCCAGTCGCCGCTCTTGCCGCCGTGCTTTTCCAGCAAACGGATGTCGGTCATGCACATTCCGCGGTCTACAGCTTTAAGCATGTCGTAGATGGTCAGAAGGCCGACTTGGACAGCCGTTAGGGCTTCCATTTCAACGCCGGTTCTGCCTTTGGTTTCACAGGTCGCCACACAGCGCACTTTGCTTTCTTCCGGATAGAGTTCAAAGTCAACGTTCACATGCGTTAGGGCAATCGGATGGCAAAGAGGAATCAGATCCGGTGTCTTCTTCGAACCCATGATGGCAGCAATACGTGCAACCGCCAGAACGTCTCCTTTCTTAGCGTTCCCCTTTTCCACCAGGGCAAAAGTCTCCGGATGCATGCTGATCCAGCCCTCGGCGATACCGATGCGATGGGTTTGATCTTTATCGGCAATATCCACCATATGGGCTTCGCCCGCCTGGTTGAAATGAGTCAACTCGGACATATAAATACCTTTTTAGAATTAGTTACAGCAAAAAACAGGATTACTGTTATATTTTTCCTTACTGCTTGAATGATAAATATTATTGGATAAAAACGGAATGACTTTGAAACCGCTGCTCTCTCTGTGTCTCTCCTGTATTCTGGCTGCTGCGCCGATCGCGGGAACCTATGCACAGAACTACAATCTGCCGAACCTCGGTGCGGCAGGTGGTTCGGCCCTGTCTCCGATGCAGGAACATCAGCTCGGCGAAGAGATCATGGTCGAAGTTCGCTCCGATCCTACCTATCTGAATGACCCGGAGACCATCGACTACTTGATGCGTCTCGGCTACAAACTCGTCTCTGCCGGTCCGGGTTCCAGCTATTCCTTCTTCTTTTTCCCGATTCGTGATCCTTCCATCAACGCGTTTGCGCTTCCCGGAGGTTTCATTGCCGTTCATACAGGACTTGTCACTGCAGCATCCAGCGAAAGCGAGCTCGCTTCCGTTCTTTCTCACGAAATCGGACACGTTACGCAGCGCCATATTGCCCGAATGATTGAAAACCAAAAAGGCAATTGGGCTGCAACCCTAGGCTCTCTGCTGGTCGCCATTTTGGCGGCACGCGCCGGTTCGGCAGACGGCGCTGCAGCCTCGGTCATCGGCACCCAGGCCGCTCTTGCTCAGAATTATTTATCCTTCTCCCGCGACGCCGAACGCGAAGCAGACCGTGTGGGCTTTAATTCCTTAGTCCGTGCCGGTTTCGATCCGAAAGGCATGGAAAACTTCTTTGAACGCCTGGACTTCAATAACCGCGCTTATGAAGGCTCGCGCGCCGCACCGGCTTACCTGCGCACGCACCCGCTGACCATTGATCGTATGAGCGAAGCTCAGAACCGTTCCCGCATGGCCGGCAAAAGAAATCACAAAGACTCTCTGGACTTCTTTCTCATTCGTGCGCGTCTTCGCGTTCTTCAGTCCAACCGTTACCAGGGATGGTCGGATGCCGCAGACTACTTCAAAAACGAGCTGAAAACCGCCACCGGTTATCAGGCAATCGGAGCCCACTACGGTTTGGCTGTTGCTGCACAAAGAATGAAAAACAAGGCCGAGGCGCTTAAACAGATTGAAATTGCACAGAAGATGGCCGGAGGAAACTCGGCCATCATCAACAAACTGCACTCAAATCTCGTGTTTGAGTCTTCTCCGGCCAACCGCGCTCGAGGCCTGCAGCTTGCCAAAAACGCTCAGCAAAAAGCGCCCTTATCCACGATGCTCGTCCTTAATTACGGCGACCTGCTGCTCAAGGATAAGAAATACAACGATCTTCTGACCTTCCTGCGCCGACAACACGCGTTATCCAAGTCGACAGTTGAGTACCAGTCTTTCCTCGGACAAGCATACGAAGCACTGGGCAAAGTCAGCCAGAGCCATCAGGCGATCGGCGAGATGTACGCACTGCAAGGTCAGCGAGTTGCTGCGATCCAGCAGCTTTCGCTTGCTCAAAAAGCCAACGACGGAGACTTCTACACCATGAGCGAAATTGATGCTCGACTCAGAGAACTTCGTCGAGATGAAGACTTTGACCGAAAGCATTCCAATTAGTCATTTTGACAGCCGACATCGGGCACTGACGGTCGTTCGCCGGCACTATCGTTGTCAAAAGTTACTTTTTTCGGGCTTAACGCGCGCTCATTTAGTGAGAAAATTATCAGAATTAACTTTTTAAGATCTAAGGTTATAAATTGACTGAAGAAATAAAGATGAACAATCCGATTGAAACCGATGCCGTCATTATCGGTGCCGGTCCTGTCGGACTTTTCCAAGTTTTTGAATTGGGCCTTCTGGAAATGAAAGCCCATGTTTTGGATTCTTTAAACCATCCGGGCGGTCAGTGCGTTGAGCTCTACCCCGACAAACCGATCTATGACATCCCGGCCGTTCCTGTCTGCACTGCCAAAGAACTGACGGAAAACCTGCTCAAGCAAATTGAACCGTTCAAGCCGACCTTCCACTACGGGGAAGAGGCCCAGGTCCTTAAGAAGCTCGATGACGGACGTCTCTACGTTAAAACCTCCAAAGGCACCGAATTCTTAGCCAAGGCTGTCTTCATTGCAGCCGGTGTCGGCAGCTTCCAGTCTCGTACCCTCAAAGTTCCGCACATTGAGCAGTTCGAAGGCAAGCAGCTTCACTACCGCGTCAAGAATCCTGAAATTTTTGAAGGCAAAAATATCGTCATTTGCGGCGGCGGAGACTCTGCCCTTGACTGGTGTCTTAACCTCGTCGGAAAAGCCGAAAGCGTCGTATTGGTTCACCGCAGAGAAGGCTTCAGAGCTGCTCCTGCCTCTGTCAGCAAGATGAAAGAGCTTTGCGACAATTGGGAAATGCAGTTTGAAGTCGGCCAGGTCACCGGCTTCACGGAAGAAAACGGTCAAATGACCGAAGTTAAGGTCACCGGCGCCGACGGCGTCACTCGCCGTATTCCGGCTGAGCATCTGCTGGTTTTCTTCGGTCTTCAGCCCAAACTCGGACCGATTGCTGATTGGGGCCTGACGCTCGAAAGAAAACAGATCGTTGTGGACACTGCCCGCTTCGAAACCAATATCCCGGGCGTTTTCGCTGTCGGCGATATCAACATTTATCCGGGTAAAAAGAAACTGATTCTGTCCGGTTTCCATGAATGCGCTCTGGCTGCTTTTGCCGCTTCCGAGTATGTGTATCCAGAAAAACGCGTTCTTCTGCAGTACACGACCACGAGCCCAAAACTGCACAAAGTGCTCGGCGTCGAAACACCGCACTTTGACTAATTTCTCGGGTTACCGCATATCGTAGATACGAAAATCCGCCGAAAGCTTTGAGCTGACGGCGGATTTCTTTTTTTAATCTCTTTTAGGTATCGGATACCTTAATGGACGGCATCTTCGCGCTGTAGTCCTTGTTCTTCTTAGAGACGGCAATCGCTAATTTGCGAGCGATGTCTCTGTAGACTTGTGCGACCTTGCTGTCGGGTTCCGAGATGACAATCGGTTCGCCCTTGTCCATACTCAGACGGATGTTGATATCAAGCGGGAGTTCGCCTAAAAGATCAACGCCGTACTGCGCAGCCATCTTGGCTGCCCCGCCCTCGCCGAAGATATGTTCTTCATGACCGCACTTGGAGCAAATGTGGGTAGCCATGTTCTCGATGATGCCGAGGATCGGAACGTTCACTTTTTCGAACATCACGAGACCCTTACGGGCATCCATTAAAGCGATATCCTGCGGAGTGGTCACTACCACGGCGCCGGTCAGAGGCACTTCCTGGGAAAGAGACAGCTGGATGTCGCCAGTTCCCGGGGGCATATCAACGATGAGGTAATCCAGATCTTTCCAGTTCGTCTGCTTTAAAAGCTGCTGAAGCGCGGAAACGGCCAGCGGACCTCTCCAAATCATCGGCTGATCAGGATCGATAAGCACGCCGACGGAGGCGACCTGCAGACCGTGAGCAATCATCGGCTCCAGAGTCTTGCCGTCAACGGAATAAGGTTTATCGGTAATGCCGAGCATTGTCGGCTGGCTCGGGCCGTAAACGTCGGCATCCAGCAGACCGACTTTGGCGCCTTCCTGCTGAAGCGCGAGCGCCAGGTTAGCGGATACCGTGCTTTTGCCTACGCCGCCTTTGCCGCTGGAAACGGCAATGATGTTGCGGACGGAATCAAAAACCTTAACGCCCCTCTGAACTTCGTGAGCGATAATGTTTTGACTGATTTTGACATCGGCCGGGATGCCCGCTTCGACCAGTTTGGCACGGACCATCTCTTCAATGACGGGGCCTTGAGTTTTGGCCGGATAATCTAATTCGATCTGGACGGTTGTTTTTCCGTCTTCTGTAGTAACTTTCTTCAGAGCCTTAGAAGAAACTAAATCTTTGCCCGTGTTCGGGTCAATGACGCCAGAGAGAACCTCTCTGATTTTTTCCTGCATTGTGTTCTCCTTACTGTTGGACTCGGCAGGCGTAGAAGCCCCTTTCCAAGTTTGTCCTAGGATATCAGATACTCCGTAACTCCTGCTTACGAGTTCCTGATCCGCTAAAATTATTTCTTTTCAAAAACATTCTAGAAAAAGTCATGACTAATCGCACCATCTTCTTGACGACGGCACTGCCGTACGCCAATGGAAACTTCCATTTCGGACACATCATGGAATATATCCAGGCCGACATTTGGGTCCGTCATCAGCGGATGTGCGGATCAACCGTCCACTTTGTCGGCGCCGACGACGCCCACGGTGCTCCGATCATGATCTCGGCTCAGAAAAAAGGGGTCACGCCTCAGGAATATGTCGCTGAAATCTCAGCGGGCCGCGCCAAGTATCTCAACGGTTTCTTTATCCGTTTCGACCACTGGCATTCTACAGACAGCAAAGAAAACACAGAACTGGCCCAGGACATCTACAAACGCCTGAAGAAAGCCGGTCTGATTTACTCCAAGGAAATCGAACAGTATTACGATCCGGTTCGTCAGATGTTCCTTGCCGACCGCTTCATTAAAGGCACCTGTCCCAAGTGCGGCGCACCTGACCAGTACGGTGATTCCTGCGAAGTCTGCGCTTCCGTCTACCGCCCGACCGACCTGATCAATCCTTACTCAGCCCTCTCCGGCAGTAAGCTTGAGCTGCGCAAGTCTAAACACTTTTTCTTCAAACTGTCCGATCCCAACTGCGTAGAGTTTCTGCGCGAATGGACGCGCGGTACCGCTCCTGACGGCACGCCGCGTCTGCAGTCCCAGATTATCGCCAAAACAGCTGAATGGCTGGGCAAAGACGGAGATCTGAGTGACTGGGATATCTCCCGTGACGCACCTTACTTCGGCATTGAAATCCCCGATGAGCCGGGTAAGTTCTTCTACGTTTGGCTAGACGCTCCGATCGGTTACCTCGCGAGCCTTAAGGCCTACTGCGAATCCAAGGGCATCAATTTCGAGGCTCTGCTGGAAACCTCCACAACTGAACAGATTCACATCATCGGCAAGGACATCGCTTACTTCCATACGCTTTTCTGGCCTGCCATGCTGCACTTCTCCGGCAAACCGTTCCGTGTGCCGGATCACGTCTGGGCACATGGTTTCGTTACCGTAGACGGTCAGAAGATGAGCAAGAGCCGCGGCACAGGTCTTGATCCTCTGGTTTATCTTGAGCTCGGCATGGATCCGGAGTGGCTGCGCTACTACTTCGCCTACAAGCTTAATTCCAAGGTCGAAGACGTGGACTTCAGTTCCGCCGACTTTATTTCCCGCACTAACTCCGACTTGGTCGGCAAATACGTCAATATCGCCAGCCGTTCCGCAGGATTCCTCGTCAAGCGCTTCGAAGGCCGCGTCTCGGATCCGGCCATTGCAGAAAGCAGCCTGATTTCCGAAATCAAGGCCGCCGCTCCTGACATCAATGCTTCTTTCGAAAGTCGTGAATACGGTAAAGCCCTTCGCGCCGTGATGGAGCTCGCTAACAAAGTCAACGAATACGTAGACCAAAAACAGCCATGGGAATTAGCCAAACAGCCCGAGAGAGCCGCAGAACTGCACGCAGTCTGCTCCGTTACGCTTGAGGCCTTCCGTCTGCTGACCTTGTTCCTGAAACCGGTTCTTCCCCGCACTGCTGAAAACGTCGAAACGTTCCTCAACTGCGGTGAGCTGACCTGGAATTCCGTTGACAACGCTTTGTCCTCCGACAAGCCCATCAACCCCTTCAAACACCTAATGAAGCGAGTTGATGAAAAACAGGTTCAACAGCTCTTCGAGCTGAGCTCCAAGGCAGCAAAGACCGCTTCCGAGCCTGCCAAGGAAGAAAAGAAGACAGAAGCCGAATCCGAAGCGTTTGTCTTCGAACCTCTGGCTCCGAATATTGCATTTGACGACTTCGCCAAGGTCGACCTCAGAATCGGCAAGATTCTTGACTGCAAGAAAGTTGAAAAAAGCCGCAAACTTCTTCAGCTCACGATCGATATCGGTGAAAAAGAACCGCGCAACATCTTCTCCGGCATTGCCGCTTACTACAAACCGGAAGATCTGATCGGCAGGCTCACCGTGGTTGTCGCTAACCTGGAGCCGCGCAAGATGATGGGCAGCTTCTCTCAGGGCATGCTGCTTTCCGCCTCCGACGGAGCAGACACACCTTCTGGTCTTTATCTGCTTGAACCGTTCCCGGGCGCTAGGCCGGGTATGCGTTTGCACTAATTCCCTTGTTTAGGAGAACCCTCGGTCCGAACGCCGAGGGTTCTTTTGTTTTGGCTACAGATAAACCTTAGTTTTTGGAAAATAGTTGAAGCGTTGTGCTCAAATGTGAGATATTGGGAGGATAATCTAGGCACTTAGCTTCAGAACCCAAGTTCTAAATAAGTTTATTTTTACCTCGGCAGCCTTACTGCCGTAAGTTATCCACTGTATTAGATCCAAGATAAATGAGCGCGAGATCTCACATCGTAGAGGCCCTGCATCGTTTCCCGTTAGCACGATTCGAGCCGGCCTCTCTTTGCATTTTAAAAAATTATTCTTTCTCCACTTTCACAAGTGACCTCTCCGCAGGCCTCACTGTCGGTGTTGTGGCACTTCCTCTTGCGATGGCTTTTGCCATTGCTTCCGGCATGACGCCGGAATCCGGTATTTACACTGCCATCATTGCCGGATTTTTAATTTCTCTTTTAGGCGGATGCAAAGTTCAGATCGGCGGTCCGGCCGGCGCCTTCATTGTTATCGTTTACGGCATTATTGCTCAGTACGGCGTCGGCAATCTGCTCATCGCAACCTTTTTCTCGGGCATATTCCTATTCCTAATGGGGCTCTTTAAGATCGGGAGCTTCATTCGATTTATTCCGGTCTCGATCGTCATCGGCTTTACCAACGGTATCGCCGTACTCATCGGTCTTTCTCAGATCAAGGACTTCCTAGGCCTGAACATTGCCAAGATGCCTGCTGACTTTTTCCATCAGATCGAGACACTGGCCGGCGCTATTAATACCGTCAACCCCTACGCTGTCGGTTTGGGTCTGGCTTCTTTGATTATCGTTTTTGTCTGGCCTCGTTCCTGGACCATAGGCGGTGCACCTTGGAGAAGATGGCTTGCCAGAATTCCGAGTACTGTTGTCGTGCTGATCGTCATGACGGCGCTGGTCTCTTTATTTAACCTTCCGGTGGAAACCATCGGTTCTAAATTCGGCGGTATTCCGCAGGGACTGCCGCAGTTCCAAGTGCCTGACATCAGCTGGGGCAACGTCAAGCAGCTGCTCGGACCGGCAATTACATTGGCCTTGCTGGGCGCAATCGAATCTCTGCTTTGCGCACGCGTGGCCGACGCAATGACCGACGAACGCCATGATCCCAATCAGGAACTGATGGGACAAGGCATTGCCAACTGCATCGTACCCTTCTTCGGCGGTCTGCCTTCTACCGGCACGATTGCCCGTACCGTTACCAACATTAAGAGCGGCGCCGTCACACCGATGGCGGGTATGATCCACAGTCTGACCCTTTTGGTCATTATCCTAGTAGCTGCCCCCCTGGCGATGAACGTCCCTCTGTGTGCGCTTTCTGCCATCCTTCTGTTCATGGCCTTTAACATGGGTAATTGGCATGAGTTCGTTCGCCTCAGACAGTTCACCATGTCTTACAAGGCAACACTGCTGGTGACATTCTTCCTGACGGTGATCTTCGACCTGACCGTTGCCGTTGAAATCGGCCTGCTCACCGCCGCCTTATTCTTCCTCTATCGCATGAACACGCTCACTCGCGTGATTCCCAAAACGCTGCCCTTCGACGCTCCGAAGCAGATTGAAGCTTGGGCAATGGAAGGTGCGCTTTTCTTTGGTTCCGTTTCCAAGCTGGAAATCGTTACAGACCCCAAACACATCAACGCACCTGATGCACCTGATGTGGTTATTTTCGATTTCACTGATTTGCTCTCGATTGACAACAGTGCGCTTGATATCATCGAGTCCTTCCAGCGAAACCTCGTGAAACACGGCAAGATCCTGATTGTGGTCGGCGCGAGCGAGCACCCGCTGCGTCAGATGAGACGATTGGGCTTAGCTCAGCGACTCGGCAAATATATGTGCCCTGACATGGAAACCGCGATTCAATTAGCACGTGAGGCAATCTACAAGAAAGAGGAACCGAACCCGAATCCAAGAGAAGAAATTCGGATTGTTGAACATAAGTAATCCGCCTCTCAATCGAACCCGTCCGCAGTGACGGGCTTTTTTTGCGCCTAATCACCTTGAATACGATATTGTCTGGACAAGAAGTCTTCTGTCGTGGTATACGTCTAAAAAATATTACAAAACAATACCCTCGGAGGGAAGGATGAGAAACGTATCCAATGAATGGTTGGCAGCAATCAGCACGGGACGCGACTACAGTATCGACGAAAAGAAAAGAGGCTGTGCTGTCCCTATTACGCCTTGGCTGCATCCGCCCGTCGGTAAAAGACTCCGGGACTTGATTACCAAGCTTGGAACTGTTCGGGAATTGGATCGGCAGGAGATTCTTTATCCGCAGGGCAGAAAAATTTCCGATATCGATCTCGTTCAGCAGGGCGTGACAGCCCGCAACTTCGGCAATGCAGTTTCCGGCCCGAAAGCGGCTGCAATCTCCACTCCGGGTCACTTCGCTTGCGGAAACCTTAATTTTCTGACACGCCGACCTTCTCTCGGAACCTACTTCGCCTTGACAAAGGCCCAAGTCGTCGTATGTCCCAAGGATCTTTTACTGCCTGTCCTTACGACGGATCCGGAGCTATTTGCCTATACCATTCGATTACTAGAAAGCTGTACGCTCTCAGACCGAGTGGGTTTCGCACTGATGGCCTTCGCCCCCGTTGATCTTCGCCTAAAGGCTTTTGTCGTCACCTGGGCTATTCATTACGGCAAACTCACTGCCGACGGCTTGATCAAATGCCCTATTCCTCTGACACGGAACAACCGTTGTCTCGTCGCCAACGCCTCTCCTGTGTCCACAGACAATGCGTTAAAACGATGGAAAGAAGAAGGAGCCTGGATCCGGGACGGAGACTTCGTCACGTTCCCTGCCGCCTTCGTCGATGATGCTTACCAATGGATGCGCTCGGCCGAGGAAAGCAGCGAATACACATATCCAAATACCTTCAGAGAACTCTTAGAAGCACTTCCTCCGCTAACCAATCCTTGGTATTAGTTTTCGGCTTTTTCTCTTGCCTCATTGGCCTCTAAGCCAAGCGCTTCATGCGTTTTCATTAGTTTTTTCAAACTAAAAGCCGAGTCTTTGTCTTTTTTTATATCCTCGTAAACCCTTTAACTATCCACCAAAGCCTTTGGGTAGTTAAGAAAATCTTCAGTTTTTAAACTTTTCTTATCGGTTATGAAGAGCCGACAACATCATCAAGGAGGACTTTTAAAATGACATTCACCCGCAGAACCTTCATGGAAACCACTTGCGCTCTGAGCGCCGGACTTGTTTTCGGAAGTGTTGCCCATGCCTCAACCAAAGTTCCTGAAAAATGGGACGAAACCTGCAGTCTTCTCGTTATCGGTACAGGCTTTGCCGGCCTGGGCGCTGCCCTTGAAAGCCACTATCTCGGTATGAAAGACATTCTTGTTGTTGACAAGATGCCTTCCGCCGGCGGCAACTCCATCATCAACGGGGGTGCCATCGCAGCTGCCGGAACAGATATGCAGGAAAAAGCCGGTATCAAAGACAATGCCGATCTTCTCTACTCCGACATTCTGAAAGCCGGCGGCGGTCTCGCTCATAAAGAGCTCGCCAGAAGAATTGCAGACGAATCCGTCTCCAACTACAAGTGGCTTCGTGACGAAGTCGGTGTCAAGTTCAAAGCCGTCACTTATCACGGCGGTCACTCTGTTCCCCGCAGCCACGCTGTGATGGAAAACACCGGCGCCGGTTTCATCAATCCGATGCTCGCAAAATGCAAGGAATTCGGCATCAAAATTCAGCTGAGAACGATTGTGGATGACCTGATCGTCAACGATAAGGGCTGCGTCGTCGGTGTTAAAGCCCGCGTCAACCATCGCTTCAATCGTCCCGAAAGTGGAAAAGTTGTCTACATTCGCGCAACCAAAGGTGTGCTGATTGCTTCCGGCGGCTTCAGCCAGAACGTCAAGATGCGCACCAGTCATGATCCGCGCTTAACCGATGCTTTCGGATCCACCAACCATCCCGGTGCAACCGGCGAAATGATTCAGGAAGCTCAGGCTTTAGGCGCCAATACCATCCACATGGACTGGATCCAGCTGGGCCCCTGGACTTCTCCCGACGAAAACGGCTTCGGTCTGGCCCCACTTGCCGTGGAATCTATGGTCGGCTACGGCCCCATGATTAACCCGACAACCAGCAAGCGCTTCATTAAAGAAACCGGCAACCGTAAAGTTCGCGCTGATGCCATTGTTGCCCTTGGTAAACCGGCGATCATCTACACCTGCGAAGCCAACATGATGAACAAAGTCGTCGGCAAAAACATGAAGCCCGAACAGTTTGAAACCGCACTCAAGAACGGCGTTATTCGTAAATTCGACGACCTCAAATCTTTGGCGGACTTCTACAAGCTGGACTATGCCACCCTTGAGAAAGAAAACGAAAAATTCAACGGCTATATGAAAGCCATGAAGGACCCGGAATTCGACTGCATGTTCTTCAAAGATGCCGTCCTCAACACCAAGGGGCCCTTCTACGCTATTCGTCTGTGGCCGCGCGTTCACCACACCATGGGCGGTCTTGAAATCAACGAAAAAGCCCAGGTTCTCGACGTCAAGGGCAATCCGATTGCCGGTCTGTACGCAGCAGGCGAAGCGACCGGCGGCGTCCACGGCATGGTGCGCCTCGGTACCGTCGCCGTTGCCGACTGCATCATCTTTGGACGTATTGCTGCCCGCACAGCTAACGGCTGGGCAGGCTGCTAATTCTCTTGCTTAGTCTGAGGCCTCCTCCGGAGGCTTCAGATGGAAAACCGACATGACCTCATTGAATTCACTGACAAAACTATTCGGAATCGGTCTGCTCGCTGCGATGTTTTCCTGTTCAGCCTTCGCTGCCGATGCTCCGAAGATGGGTGCCGATAAGCACGTTGCCAAGGGCGTAGCGTGCCAGACCTGCCACGGAACCGACCTCAAGAATCCGAACCTCCCGACAGAAGAAACGTGTACACAGTGCCACCCGAAAGCGATGCTGATTGAAAAAACAAAAGATCTTCCCGGCGCCAATCCTCACAACGCGCCTCATAACGGAGACTGCATCAACTGTCATCTGATGCATGAGCCGCCGGAAGACTATTGCGCACAGTGCCATAAATTCAACTTCAAAGTGAAATAGATCAAACGACACAAAAACAAGGAGGGATACCCTTATGAAATCTAAAAAAATCATTGCAGCGATTGCTTGCTGCTTCTGCGGAAGCGTCTACGCTTCTGACGTCTCCGTCTACGGAATGGTGGACGCATATGTCCAGCTTTACAACGGCGGAAACGGCACCGTTGTTGACTTAGGCAGCGGCGGTAAAGGCGGTTCACGCATCGGCATCAAAGGAACGGAAGATTTAGGAGGAGGAACCAGCGTGTTCTTCCGACTGGAAAACGGCTTCTTTGTTGATAACGGCACCAATACCACCGCCGCTCAGCCGGAAGGATGGGCCTTTCAGCGAGAAGCGGTTCTCGGAATCCGAAACACTGACTGGGGTACGTTTTCTTTCGGCCGTCAGTACACCCTGAACTTCGGCGGAATCGCCCAGTTTGACGCTTTTGCCTGCAGCTTAGGCAGCACGATTAACAACTTCATGGCTCCGGCGCCTTATCTTCCGAATACTCATATTCCGGGCATCAACGGCGCTTCCGGTGTCGACAATCTGACTCGCAGAGACAATTCCTTTGTCTATGAAAGCCCGAGTTTCGGCGGCTTAAAGCTCTCCGCTATGGTTTCTTTAGGAGAACAGAACAAGCTGAACTCAGAATCCGAAATGTCGAATAAGTACGGCAACAGCTATGCAGCTCAGGCCGTCTATCGCAAGGGTGCTTTCGGCATCGGCTTCACTTACACCTATCAAAACCTGGCTGCAGAAGCTCCCAATAATCTCAAAGACCCGAATGCGCACGCTGCGCTGTATAACTTAGGTGCAAGCTACGACTTCGGATTCACCAAGCTCTACGGCAACCTTGTCTATAAGAACGGCTCCAAGGCTGCAGTCCGCGATACCAATCCGAACATCATGGTTTACAGCGTATCGGCAAAGACACCGTTGTTCGGCGGCAATCTGTTAAACGGCTTTGCGTATTTAAAGAACAATACGACTGATTCTGCCAATGCTTGGAACGTCTCGGTTCGCTACGACTATCCGTTAAGTAAGCGAACCACCGTCTACGCCGGTGCTGCCTATCTCAACAACGAGAAGAACGTGAATTACACGATCAACGGCGGTGGCGGCACTTCATCGGCACCGACCACCAACATGGGTAAAAATCCGTGGACAACATTCGTGGGGATGAACCACACCTTCTAAGAAATTTTCTTCTTTTGTGATCTGAGAGTACTTCAAAATCTTGACCTTCAGGAATGCTGTTTCTCCTTCCGCAGTCCTGAAGGTTTTTCTTATTTAGTCAGATCTGATCGTAGACAGGCTTATACATCGCCGCCTGAATCGCTTCGGATAAATCGACCGGATTCGACACTCCGGCAACACCTGTCGTGAAACATTGCTCGGCTACAGCAGCCGCAATGGACTGAGAAACTTCGCGAATCTTTATGAGCGGCGGGAATAAACTCCCGTTTTCCAAGTCCTCTTCCGAGACCATCTTAGAGAGTGCTTCTGCGGCACTTAAAAATACACTTTGCGGAACAACCCGAGGTGACGAGACCACTAATCCGAGACCGATTCCGGGGAAAACATACGAGTTGTTGCTCTGGCGAGGAATAAAAGTCTTTCCGTTCAATTCAACCTGCGGGAAAGGACTGCCGGAAGCAAAGAGGCATTTGCCTTCTGTGTAGGTATAGGCTTCTCTAGCTGTGCATTCGGAACGAGATGTCGGATTCGATAACGCAAAGATGATGGGGCGCTCGTTGATTCTTGCCATTGCGCTGAGTACATAGGCATTAAACGATCCTGCCTGAGCCGCACAGCCCACAATTGCCGTAGGTTTCACTTCGCCGATGGCGTCCAGGAATGTGCTCTGAGGTTCAAGTTCATGAGCAAACTTCTGCTTCAGCGGCGTCAGCCCCTCTCGATCTTTTGTCACCAGACCGTGAGAGTCGAAAAGAAAAATCCTATTGATGGCTTCTTCCTGGGTCAGGCCTTCCTTCATCATAGCCTCAACCAGCAAATCAGCAATGCCGCCTGCGGCCTCACCGGCGCCTAAGAAAAGGAATTTTTCCTCGGCAAGAGAACTTCCCTTAGCCCTTGCCGCTGCATAGAAACCTGCAACGGCAACCGCCGCAGTTCCCTGAATATCGTCATTAAAACAAGCAGTCTTACCCTTCCATTGATCCAACAGAGCAAAGGCGTGACGATTAGCAAAGTCTTCGAATTGGATAATCACATGAGGCCAGCGTGCTTTAGCGGCTTCTATGAACTCTCGGACAAAAGCGTAGTATTCCTCGCCGTCAACCCTCGGCTGCTGCAGACCGAGATAAAGAGGATCATGCAGCAAACCCTGATTATTAGTGCCGACATCCAAGAGTACGGGCAGAGCGCGCGCTGGATTGAGCCCTGCGCAAGCCGTGTAAAGAGAAAGTTTTCCGATCGGAATGCCCATTCCGCCGGCGCCGAGGTCGCCTAATCCGAGGATACGTTCGCCGTCTGTCACGACGATCATGTCGACATCGTCATAGGGCCAATTATTGATCACGTCCCGAATCGAACCTTTATCTTCAATTGTGACGTAAAGGCCCTCCGGTTCACTGTAAATTCGATCGAATTCCTGACAGGCTTTGCCGACCGTCGGCGTATAGACGATAGGCATCAGCTCCTCAATATTATTTTCGAGGAGGTAATAAAAGAGGGTTGCGTTTCTGTGTCGGAGCAGCGAAAGGATTTCGTATTTCTGGAGCGGCTCTTCAGCCTGACGAATTCTTTCTAAAGCCCGCTTGGCCTGATGCTCCAGCGTCGTCACTCTCGGAGGAAGCAGTCCGCGCAGTTTCCGTTTTATTCTGGCGTCCTGACTAAAGGCCGTTCCTTGATTGATGAACGGATCATCCAGGGCTTCCGTTCCCACACTGATATTTTTCATTTTATTTTTCCGAAAAACAGAAAGTTCGACAGAACGGAGCGAATAGCCGGTACCAGACGCGTCAGACTCCTGCCGAAAGAGAGGGACAAGCCCTCTCCCGAACCAGAGTACAGCTTATCAGGTCAAACCGCGCTACGACAACTTTTCAGGAATAGCGGGCGGCTGGAGGACGTCGACGCCCTGCTGTTGCATTTGCTTGACTTCGGGTATCCGCAGACGCAGGGCCGTGTAAATCGGCTGGCTCTTCAACGCCTGAGCAGTAAAGAATGCCAATGCCGATCCGATGAGCATGGGAAGTGTTAAATCCCAGCACGCGGTCATTTCAAGAATCAGCAGAACGCCGGTAATCGGAGCGCAAATCGTCGAAGCAAAGAAGGCACTCATTCCGACGGCGCAGAATGCCATCGGGTTTAAATCAAATCCGATGAGATTCAACGTCCATGCAAAAACGTGACCTAAGATCCCGCCCATCAGAAGAAGCGGTGAGAACAGACCGCCGGGAACGCCTGTGGCGTAGCAAAGAGGCGCAAAAAACCAGCGTATCAATCCGATAACCAGCACCGTTGCAATGGGGAACGTGTAGTTCAGCATCTCAGTGCCGAGCTGATCGCCGCCGCCGGCAAGTCCCGGTGCAAAGTAAACCAGCAGTGCAACGACGATACCGATGATTCCGGCTTTCACTTCAGGAATGACCTTCTTAAAGTATGCATTCGTGTTCAAAAGAATAAGAACCATCTTGTTGTAGAGCGGTCCCATCACACCGATAAAGATTCCGAACAAAATGAAAGCGACGGACTCTTTGACACCCGGAATTATGAAGGTTCGGTTGATGACGTTGTAGTCCGGCTGCATGCCGAGGATCGTCATCGACACCGTGCATCCGGCAAAAACGCAGATGAGGGTCGGAATCACGAGATTCATACGGATATCTTTCGTGACTTCCTCGAATGTGAACATTGCTCCGCCTAAAGGAGATGAGAAGGCTACACCCAAGCCGGTACCTGCGGATGCGATGGTGAGAAAACGAAGCTCTTCTTTCGAGAACTTCAGAATGCGGGCAATCGTGGCTCCGATGGAGGCCCCCATCTGAACCGTCGGACCTTCGCGGCCCAAAGCCATACCGCTGCCCAGCGTCAAAATACCGCCGAAGAACTTAACCAATAAGATCTTAAAGCGCGCCGGTTCAACCTCTTCTCTCCAGGCCGCTTCAACATATTGAATTCCGCTGCCGCCGGCCGTCGGTGCAAAACGAACCAGGAATCGTCCGATGACTGCGCAGGCGACACAAACCGCCAAGACAGCGCCGAAACCTTCCCAAAAACTCACGGAATGAGCCCACGTGGTCAGCTGCATCCGCAAATGATCTGCCTTATGCAGGAAGAACTGGAAGTATCCGCCGACCGCCCCGGTGCACAGCCCCGCAAACAGGCATATCAAATAAAACCAACATTTACGCGTAAAGGACACGATCCCTCCTTTAGGGATACTCCGCCGAGTTCCGAATTTTTCCTGATGCCCTTTAGCTTAATAAGCTAAAAGGCAACAGTTCCTAAGGGATCACGAAATTGGGGAATTAAAAAAGAACCCGAAGGTCCTCGATCATCAATCTGCGATTGATTACATCTGCTTTTTAGCAAGTCCTGCCGCGCTGCTCTTCGGATAAAGCTTGATCAGTTTATTGAAAGTAGCTTTGGCTTCCGCGGTTTTCTTGGAATCCATCTGGGCCATACCGACCAACAGGTAGGCTTCCGGAACTTTGGCATGTTTGCTGTAGCCGGAAATCAGACGCTGCTCGGTGGCAATCGTCTGCGCAAAGTTGCCTTTCATATAGTAGCTGCTGCCGAGCCAGTACAGAGCATCGGGATAAACCTTTGTCCTGCTGTACTTCTGCGTCATGCCTGAGAAGCATTTAATCGCTTGGTTGGCGTCGCCCTTTTGAAAGACGGACAAGCAGCGATCAAGTTCCTGCTTTGCGGAAATCTCACGATCAGAAGCGGCTGCTGCTGCCTTGGCCTTCGGATCCATTTCATTCAGACGATTCGAAAGATCGTCATAAATGGTCTCGGCGTTTTGTTTTTCCTTACCGACGGAATTGGTCAGATCCTCAACTTTGCCGCGGAGCGTCTGAACTTCCTTCGTCAGTTTTTCCAGTCGGTCGTACAGCGACATCTGCACTTCCTGCTGAGACTTCAGCTGATCGCGAAGCTCCAGAATGGCTTTGCGGGCCTCATCGTCTCCGAAGAGCGCCCATGCCGATGTATTGACGGACAACAGAACGGTGCTAAGGAGCACCAGCGCGATTCTTTTCATGAGAGATTACTTGTTGAGCATGTAGTGGATGTCGACTCTGCGGTTTTCGTAGTAAGCCGCTTCGTCATGACCTTCGGCTTTGGGTTTTTCTTTACCGTAGCTAATCGTTTCGATTTGCTGAGGAGAAACGCCCAGAAGAGTCATACGTTCTTTGACGGCTTCCGCTCTCTTCTGACCAAGGGCCAGGTTGTATTCACGTCCGCCGCGTTCGTCGGTGTTGCCTTCCAGACGAACGTTCAGGTTCTTGTGAGCAGCCAGGAACTGAGCATGATTTGTCACGACCGGCATTTGGTCGGGAGAAACGGTGTAGCTGTCGAAATCAAAGTGAACTTCGCGGTTAGCAAGCGGGCCGGTCTTGGAGCTCAGAGCTTCTTCAACGGAAGTTCCGTCAGTGATAGAACCGGCTTTATCCTTATCCAGATCTACTGTAGAGCAAGCCGAGAGCGAAAGAGCGACAGCTGCAGCGGCTGCGCAAATAGCAAATCTTGAAGAGATCATCTTCTTCGTCCTTTTACTTAATAGTGGGACCCCATGAGGGTTCGCGAATGTCTCCACTGGTACCCGAGAGTCGGGAACGAGTGCTTCCGTCCGTGGAGACAGTGGACAGAACACCCTTACCTCCAACCTCGGAGGCATAAATAATCATGTTTCCGTTGGGCGAGTAGCTCGGCGACTCGTTCTTTCCGATTTCAGAAAGCGGAATCACATTGCCGGTCGCTAAATCCTGCTGCACGAGCTTAAAGTGGCCGCCCGTGCGAACGATATAAGCGACCTGGTCATTCTTAGGACTGACCGCCGGACTAATGGCGTAGGCATTACCAAAGCTGATGCGTTCAGCGGAACCGCCCGCAACCGGCTTTCTATAGATCTGCGGATTGCCGCCTCGGTCGCTCGTGAAGTAAATATATTTACCGTCCGGCGAGAATGCGGGCTCTGTATCGATGCTGCCGCCTGTGGTGAACTGTCTGAGGTTCTGACCGTTGGTATCCAACAGATAAATCTTCGTGCCGCCGTCCTTAGACAGTGCCACTGCCAGCGTACCTCCGTCCGGGCTGAAAGCCGGCGCACTGTTGTTGCCCCGAAAAGCAGCGACCTGGCGGCGCTTACCCGTGCTCAGATCATGAATCCAAACGGTCGGTTTGCCTGTCTCGAATGAGGTGTAGGCAATCTGTCTGCCGTTGGGAGACCAATCGATAGAAATAATCGGATGTCTGATGCGAAGGGCAACCTGAGGGTTGTAGCCGTCGCTGTCAGCTACCATGATGGCGTAGTTGTTCTTGGCCTGCTGAGAAACGTAAGCGATGCGTGTCGCAAAATCGCCCTTCTCTCCGGTCAGGCGTTCAAAAATTCGATCTGCGATCTTATGGGCATAAAGACGCAGGTCGTCCTTCGGAGAAATATAGGAGGCTTCGTCTGTCTCCTGCTTTTTCACCGGGTCAAAGAGGCGGAACTTGATTTCATAGCGTCCGTCGGCAGCTCGTGTCACAGAACCGTCTGCAAATGCACCGACGCCGGCTGTACTCAATGCTTTCCAGTCCGGATCCTTGTCGAGTGCCGTGGCGGCATCACAGGAAACCAAACGGAAAAAACCGCTTCGGACCAAATCGTTGCCGATGATTTCGGCAATGTTCTCAGGCGCTTCGCTATTGCCGAAAAACGGCTGAACAGCAATTGGAAATTGGTTTGCCCCGACACCTTGAATGTTCACAAAAAGCTGTGCAAAAGCCGGTTCGGCAGCTGCGATTCCTACCAAGCCGACGGCTTTAAGAAATACGCGGCGATTCAATCCCAAGTCACGTCTGACCATACGTTCCTCATCTCCATAAATCTAACAAGCACACTAAGTTAATCTTAATGTGCCGGAAAGCCTCGGACCGTGATCCGATAACTAAATACTTTGAATTTTGTATCAATAATTGAGCCGAAATCGTGTTTACTGCGATTCCGGCTCGAATTAGGAAAATTTAATTAGTGGCGGAAGTGACGTTCACCGGTAAAGACCATGGTGATACCGCGTTCATTGGCCGCAGCAATCACTTCTTCATCACGAATAGATCCGCCCGGCTGGATAACCGCAGTCGCGCCCGCATCAATAATGACATCCAAACCGTCTCGGAACGGGAAGAATGCGTCCGAAGCGGCAACGCTGCCCTCTAAAGAGAGACCGGCTTCTTTTGCCTTGATGGATGCAATTCTGGCAGAGTCAACGCGGCTCATCTGACCGGCGCCGACGCCCAAAGTCATGCCGTCGCGTACAAAGACGATTGTATTGGACTTGATGAACTTGGCGATCTTCCAAGCAAACATCATGTCGGAGATCTGAGCGCTAGTCGGAGCGAGCTTCGTCACGACCTTGAGGTCCTTTTCACTGACGCACTGTGTATCAGGGGTCTGAACCAAGAGGCCGCCGCCGATGCGCTTCATATCCAGGTCGTTGCGGGCATGTCCCATGGCAACCGTGAGCAGACGAAGATTCTTCTTCTGCAGAAGAATGTCCAATGCGCCCTGAGAGAACTCAGGCGCAATAATGACTTCAGCGAACTGCTTGGCAATCTTCTCGGCAGCTTCTTTGGAAACTTCGCAGTTGAAAGCGATGATGCCGCCGAAGGCAGACGTCGGATCGCACTTAAAGGCCTTGCTGTAGGCCTCTTCGGAATTCATTCCGATAGCAGCGCCGCAGGGGTTGGCATGCTTAATAATCACACAGGCAGGGCTGTCAAAGCTGCGGACGGCTTCCCAGGCGGCATCGCTGTCAGCGATGTTGTTGTAGGAAAGTTCCTTACCGTGAAGCTGGTGGTATCCGGCCAAGAGTCCGGGTGCAACATTTCTTTCGCGGTAGAAAGCAGCTTCCTGATGAGGATTTTCGCCGTAGCGCATATCCTGCACTTTAACCCACTGGCGTGTCAGGCTTTCCGGGAACTTTGTACGAGTCGAAACGTCGTTGCCCTTCATGCTGGTCAGATAGTTGGAAATCATGGCGTCGTAGTGAGCGGTATGAACAAACACTTTCTTTGCCAATTCCAGTCTGGTTTCCGGAGAAACTTCGCCTTTTTCCTTGATCTCTTCGATAACTTTTCTGTAGTCGCCGGGAGAGACAATGACGGTAACACTTTCATGGTTCTTCGCGGCAGCGCGAATCATCGTGGGACCGCCGATATCAATATTTTCGATGGCGTTTTCAAAGGTGCAGTTCGGGTTGGCGATTGCCTGTTCGAACGGATACAGGTTGACTGCGACGATGTCAATCGGATCAATTTCAAACTGCTTTAACGCCTCCATGTGCTCCGCAACGGGGCGGCGGGCAAGAATGCCGGCATGGATCTTCGGGTTCAGTGTTTTGACTCTTCCGTCAAGCATTTCCGGGAAGCCGGTGTAATCGGCAACCTCTTGTACGGGAATGCCTGCCTGAGCGATGAGTTTTGCGGTGCCCCCGGTAGACAGAATGTGGTAACCGAGTTCCGTCAGGGCTTTTGCAAATTCAACAGCGCCGGATTTATCCGAGCAGCTGATCAGCGCTTGTTTTTTCATGTTGTGCATTTCGTTAGAAACTTCCGTTGAGATAAAAGTTTGAACCCGCTCGTTTCTGCTCCCGGAACGCGTTATGCGCTGCCGGACGGCAGAAAACAAGCATTGCGTAAAAGCTAGTCGAGATTGTCCTTCAAGAGACGCTCGACTTTTTTTTCTAATTGAATCGGATCCGTAACGGAGTACAAATCCGTCAATAGAGTCGGACATAAGTCTAAACGTTTAAAGTAGCCGCTGAGGTGTTTGCGGATTGTCTTTAGCCCTTTTTCCTTCTCGTAAAAAGAAAAATGTAACTGTAAGTGTTCGCCAATAGTTTCAATAAGTTGGCTCTTACTCGGCGTCTGCGGGATTCTTCCGTTGAGTCGGTCGTTTATTTGAGAAAAAATCCAAGGGTTTCCGATAGCCGCGCGACCGATCATGATGCCGTCGGCGCCGGTCTGTGCAAGAACGGCTTCGGCCTTTTCAACGCTGTCGATGTCGCCGTTGGCAATCACCGGTATATCAACAGATGCCTTCACTTCGGCAATTCTCTGATAATCCACCGCGCCTTTGAATCCTTGTTCTCGGGTACGGCCGTGGAGTACAAGCATTTTGATTCCGGCTTTCTGGGCAAGCGCCGCAACATTTAATGCGTTAATGTGCTCCGCATCCCAGCCGAGCCGATATTTGAGCGTTACCGGAACATCTACCGCTGCTGTCAGAGCCGTCAGCAGATTTTCGACAAGGGCTTCATCTTTTAGCAGAGCCGAGCCGCACTCTACCGAACAAACTTTTTTAGCCGGACAGCCGCAGTTGAAATCCACGATCTGCGCGCCGCATTGAACCGCATAGCGGGCCGTATCGGCCAAATCCTCAGGATCGGATCCGAGAAGCTGAATCGCGCGAGGATAACTTTCGCTTCCGAGCGAAAATCTTTCCTGTGATTTCCTTGACTCCCTCAAGTGTTTCTGTGAGGCAACCATTTCGGCAACGGCATAAGCCGCGCCCAGCTTGCGGCAAATTTGGCGAAAAGGAAGATCGGTAAAGCCTGCCAGCGGTGCCAGAAACACACGTCCGGGAATTGTCACATTGCCGACTTGGACAGAACTGTCGGTCATGAAAGATCCTGCTTCTTAAAAAAACAGCCCAAGGCCTCGCATTTGGCCAACTCTTCCGGAGTTCCGACGTTGGCCCAGGGACCTTCGTAGAGCTCACCGCTGATCAGGTGCTGATCCACAAATTGGTACAGCCAAGGGAAAAGCTTGGAAAACTCCGCTTTTTCTCCGGCAAAGATTTTGGGAGAGAAAACAGCGATATTTCCGTAGGTGAACTTTTTATTGTCGCTGCTGACAAGTCCGTCTTTTAAATCCATGTCTCCGTCATGGAAAGAAGGATTGGGCACCAATACCAAATGCCCGACGATTTCTCCTTTTCTAATTCGATCACCGGCTTTTTCCAGGGAAGCGTAATCAAAGGCAGTAACGATGTCTCCGGAAACCACAACAAAGGGTTCTTGCCCGTCGCTGAGCAAAGGAAGTGCTTTGACAATACCGCCTTTGGTTTCCAGCGCATCCGAGATCGAACTACCTTCCTGAGAAATGGTCACCCTTATTCCCTCGACCGGATGTTCTGCAAAGTGCGAAGGATAGAGTTCTGCGTAATGGGCGGTATTAACCACCGCCTCGCGGATACCGCCCTTTTTCAGACGATCAAGCTGCCAATCGACCATTGAGCGGCCCCACAGCTTGATCAGCGGTTTGGAATTATGCGCCGTGAGTTCGCGCATGCGTTTGCCTCTGCCGGCGCACAACACAATCGCCTTCAATCCGACACTCCCTAGAAAGAGTATCCGACGGTCTCTTCGATGCCGGAGATTTGGTTAATGAAACGAGACAACGGTCTTAACGCATCAAAGCGGGAGGCAGTCTTTTGAACGTAATTCAGGAATCGCGGCGTATCACCGAGATATTTCGTTTTTCCGTCGCGGTAATTGAGGCGGGCAAAGATACCCAAAACCTTGAGGTGACGCTGGAGAGCCATCCATTCGACGTCTTCCCAGAACACGCCGAAGTCTGCCGGGACCGGGATGCCTACTTTGCGGGCTTTATCCCAATAGCGAATGGTCCAATCCAAAACCTGAGCTTCGCTCCAGGAGATAAAGGCGTCTCGGCACAAGCAGGCAATGTCATAGCTGACCGGACCGTATACAGCGTCTTGGAAATCAATAACTCCGGGATTGTCCTTTTCTTCGAGCATCAAATTACGCGGCATGTAGTCTCGATGTACGTATACAAAGGACTGAGCAAGATTCTTTTTGATAATGAGATCAAACATCTTGTCGAACATGCTGCGCATCTGCGGCGTAATTTCCATATTCAGATGGCGTTTCACATACCACTCAGGGAAAAGTTCGAGTTCACGGCGAAGCAGTTCTTCGGAGTACTCAGGCAAGACACCCGGTTTGCTGTTCTTCTGGAGTTTGACAAGTGCGGTAGTGGCGTCATCCATTAATCTAGAGGCGTTGTCCTCCGAAAGGACATCCAGATAAGTTTGAGCTCCCAAGTCTGACAGCAGCAGAAAACCTTGCTCTACGTCCTGAGCAAAGATTTTCGGAACGTTGATACCTTGTTTGGCAAACAGATCGTCGACAAAAATAAAAGGTTTGACGTTGCCGGTTTCGCCGGAAGAGTCCATGACGATGTAAGTCGTTCCGTCTCCGTCAATACGGAAATAGCTCCTAAAACCTGCGTCCGAAGATGCCGGGCGAAGCGTCTTCAGATTCAGCCCGAAAGACCCTCCGATTTTTTCCAGCCACTGCTTTAAGCCAACTTCACGCTCTGTCATTACTTCATCTCCATCTTCCGTTGATCGGAAAGAATATGCAGGTCCATTAAGCCTTTATAATCTTTCCACCTAATAGCGTGCAATTTTAATGTCTAGTTTTTCAATTCGTCGAAAAAGACCCATGGAAGCTTTTCGAGCCTTACCCGTTTTTGTGGCAGTGACTTTAGCTTTGCCCTTGCTCGTCTCGGCGGCCGAGCGCGATCAAGATTCCGAAACGGCTACCCGACCTGAGTACGGACTGAAGCTGAATGCGGCACGGCGCTTAGATGAGAATGCGCCTTCTGAAGAAGGCGATGCCCCAACTTATCTCACGGCGTTCAAAATGATCGGAACGCCCAATGAGAAAATCGAACTCATTGACAGCGCCGAAGTTCGGCGAGGCGGCTCCGTCCTTCGCGGCGACACCATTACCTACACTTTTGCCAACGACGAGGTTTATTCCAACGGGAATGCCTTAGTTGCCAGAAACGGTACGATTTTCAAGGGGCCCGAGCTCACTTATCACCTTGATGCCGAAACCGGCGAAATGCCGAACGCAACCTTCCGCTATCTGCCGACGCAGATGAGAGGCACGTCCGACAAGATCGAACTTCTCGGCGAAGGCAAAGCCAAGATGTGCAATGCCATGGTCACAACCTGCCGCGAAGGTGAAGAAGCTTGGTGGATTAAAGCCTCTGACATTGATTACGACGAACTCGACGGATCTGCCGTCGGCAGGAACGCACGTCTGTACGTCGGTGGTATCCCGGTCTTTGCCTCGCCTTATTTCAGCTTCCCGGTCGGATCCGAGCGCAAGACGGGCTTTTTAACGCCGAGATTCGGCATGAGCTCCACGCTCGGCGTGAATATGAAAGTTCCGTTCTACTGGAACATTGCACCAAACTACGACTACACGCTGACGTTGAAGCCTATGTCTAAGCGCGGCGTGCTCTTTGGCAACGAGTTCCGTTACCTGCAGCCGACTTTTTCCGGCCAGGTGGATTACAACGTTATCTTTAAAGACAAAGAGACGCACGAACGACGTTACGGTGTAGCTTGGAAACACTACCAGCGCATCGGTGACGTTTCTCTCGGCGTCGATTATCAGAAGGTTTCCGATAACGATTACTTATCGGATTTCTCGACAACCATTCGTGAATCCAGTGAAAATGTTCTTAATCAGAACTTCTGGATAAGCTACGGACAGACTTATTGGAGCACTTCTTTAGGTGTTTACAAGAATCAAACCCTTCGGCCGAACAATAAGGGGGTCGAAAAACCGTATGAGAAAGAACCGGAATTTAATCTCAGCGGTTACGTTGCAGATTTTCACGGCGCGATCCTGGATTCTCGCTTGACGGCAACTCGTTTCCGTAGGGGAATTTCCTCCTACAACGGCCAGCGCGGAGAGAGCGGCGACGGTAACCGGACACTCTGGAACACCTCGATCTCCTATCCGCTCATGGGCTCCTATTGGTTCTTTACCCCGAAAGTTACGTATTCGTTCACGCATTACAACGACATTAAACACGCAAAGGCTGGCATTGACAGCTCTTCTTCACGTTCACTTCCGATCTACTCTCTGGACACAGGTTTGATCTTTGAGAGAAATTCAACGATCTTCGGACGAGAAACAGAGCAAACTTTGGAGCCCCGTTTGTTCTACGCCTACATTCCCTATCGGAATCAAAGGCACATGCCGAACTTTGACAGCTCCTTGGCTGACTTGAACTTTGCTGAGCTCTTTACGCCGAATAAGTATTCAGGGTACGACCGAATTGCGAACACAAACCAATTGTCTGCGGTTTTGACAACGCGTTATATTGACTCCGGCACCGGCAAAGAATGGTTCTCCGCAACCGTGGGCCAGCGCTACTACTTCACGGATGAAAAAGTCGATCTTTATTGGGATACCCCTGGTAAAACAAAGAATCGCAGTGATGTGTTAGCCGCCACTCAGTTCTCTTTATTTGAGGGCTGGCGCTTGGAAGGTGCGATCCAGTACTCAACAGAATGGTCAAAGATCTCTAAAACAAGCGCAGGTATTCGTTATAACCCGCGTGATTTCTCGACCGTTGCCCTGTACTATCGCTATAACTACAACCCCAACGACAAGCGTGAGGACTTCTACAACACCAATATCAAGCAGGTCGACTTTTCGTTCCAGTGGCCGATCATGAAAGACCTCTACGGACTCGGAAGGTACAATTATTCATTCCGAGACAAAAAAGTGGTTGACTCCCTTATGGGCCTCGAATATCGTGCGGGGTGTTGGATTCTTCGCGGCGCCGTACAGCGTTACATCCGAAGTGAAGGAAGGTCGACGACGAACTTCTTCTTAGAACTTGAATTAGTCGGATTAGGCACCGTCGGATCGAGTCCGATCCAAGCCTTAAGCGAAGGCATTACGGGCTATAAACCGGTCGGGCCGAAGCCTGTTGAAGTCGGCCGATATGATTACTACGAATAAACTATGAAACTGACTCATCTTTATGCAGTATGTGCCTGCGCCCTCCTCTCCCTCGGCGCTGTCAATGCAGACAATGCGTACGCTCAGAAAGCGCAGGCAAAGAAGGAAGCGGCTGCGGCTCATAAAAACGCACCCGTTCCGGTCGACCGCATCGCTGCTGTTGTCAACCATGATGTGATTACAGAAATTCAGCTGCAGCAGAGAATTCATCAAGTCGCAATGAATCTTCGCAGAAGAAACATTGCCCTGCCTCCGATGGAAAACCTTCGCGACCAGACGCTCGATCGTATGATTCTTGAACGAATCATCGAGCAAAAAGCCCGCGACACCGGTATTCGTATCGATGACAATATGCTTAACGGCGCCATCGAACAGATTGCGACCAATAATGGTTTAACCGTTCCTCAGCTCGAAAAGAAATTGGCCGCCGACGGTATTTCCGTTCCGAGCTTCAAGAGCGAGATCCGCAGCGAACTAATTACTCAGCGTCTTCGTGAAAGAGATGTGGACGACAAGATCCAGATCCCCGAGAGCGAAATCGATCAGTATCTGAAAGACCAAAGCGGTCCGGGCAAACGCATGGAATACCGTTTGTCTCGTATTGTCATCAGCTTCCCTGAAAATCCCACCAAAGCGGAAGTTGAAGCTGCACAGAGAACAGCTTCCCGAGCACTTGAACAGGCTCAGAGAGGCGCAGACTTTAGCCAGCTGGCGGCGAAATACTCCGTCACGCCTGAAGCAATGGAAGGCGGCGTCATGGGATGGGTTCCTGCCGGAAAACTTCCTCCGTTTGTTGTACAGGCCCTTCAGAACCACAAAGCCGGCGACATCATTCCCCTCCAGGCCGGAAACTCTTTCCAGATTCTCAAGCTGATGGGCGTCCGCGACCAAGGAGCACAAGCAGAGCAAGGTGTCCGTCAGACACATGTGCGCCACATCATGATGCGCCCCTCGAACGTCACGCCGGAAAAAGTTGTAATTCAGCGCTTAAACGAGATCAAATCACGTCTTGATAAAGGCGACGGTGACTTTCAAACACTGGCTCGTCTGCATTCCGCAGATCCGTCCGGAACACGAGGCGGCGACCTCGGTTGGCTATACCCGGGTGACGTTCCTCCGGAAATGGAGCAGCAGCTCGACAAACTGAGCGTCGGTGAAATCAGTGAACCGATCCGCACGCCCTACGGCTGGCACATCTTCCAGGTGCTTGACCGCAGAACCAAGAGCGGCGTTAACGAACGTCAGCGAGAACAAGCCAGAGAAGCACTGCGTGAGCAGAAACTCGGCGATGCCGTCCTCGACTGGGAAAGACGCTTGCGTTCGGAAGCCTATGTTGAGAAGCGAATCAACAAACCGGAAGAATAAAATCGTAAAGTCAAAAACGCTTAGGCCTCCTAAGCGTTTTTTCATGGAATCAAGAAATGGCTGAAGTACTCAAGCACCATAAAGCGC
Organism: Acinetobacter sp. N54.MGS-139; assembly: GCA_000980495.1. Lineage (GTDB taxonomy): Bacteria > Pseudomonadota > Gammaproteobacteria > Burkholderiales > Burkholderiaceae_F > Parasutterella > Parasutterella gallistercoris. The sequence continues at coordinate 34,634 of LARN01000005.1, forward strand.
GCAAACGTTTCGGACAGAACTTTCTGAACGACGATTTCTGGATCAACAAAATTGCCGAAGCCGTCGATCCGAAGGAAGGTCAGAAGATCATCGAAATCGGGCCGGGACAGGCCGCCCTGACGAAAGAATTAATTGCCGGCGCCAAGCACATCTATTGCGTTGAAATTGATAGAGACCTTGCCGCTTGGCTGCGGACCAAATTCACGTCCGAACAATTAACCGTTCTTGAGGCTGACGCCTTGAAGTTCGACTGGAGAGACTTCGCCGCGGAAGAAAAGATCCGCGTGGTCGGCAATCTGCCCTACAACATTTCTTCTCCGCTCCTCTTTAAGCTCTCCGAAATCAGCGACCGCGTCGTAGATCAGCATTTTATGCTTCAGAAGGAAGTGGTCGACAGAATGGTCGCCGCCCCGGGAACGAAAGCCTACGGCCGGCTTTCTGTCATGCTTCAAAGAAAGTACCGCATGATCAAGCTCTTTGATGTTCCGCCCGAGGCATTTACGCCGGCGCCGAAGGTCATGTCTTCCGTTGTCCGCATGGTCCCGATCCAAAATCCGGCAGAGGTTGATGAAGAAACCTTCCATCAGGTTGTCGCGGCATCTTTCGCTATGCGCCGCAAAACCTTAAAGAACAATCTTTCTAAATGGATTTCTGCCGAAATGATGGAGGAAGCAGGAATCAAACCGGAGCAGCGCGCCGAAAGCGTGCCTCTGGAAAACTTCATTCGCCTGGCTCGCTTGGTTCATGCGGCGGGCATTTCGATTGTACTTCCCGGTCAGGTTTAGCCTGACTAAAGAAATCCAAGCGTCCTTGAATGCAGGATTGTCCTAGCCCGCTTGTAACCTGGACAATGCACTTCAACGAGCTGCCAAAAGCGTGGGGAATGGTTCATCTCTGTTAGATGGGCCGCCTCATGCGTATAAAGATAATCCCGCTCGGACTTCGTAACAAACACCGTGTTCCAATGAATGCGGACATGACCGCGGCTGCTGCAGCTTCCCCAGCGCGTTTTAGCTGACGTAAGAAAGAACTTTCGATAGGGATATCTAAAAGGTCCCATCTGTGCGAGCTTCAGTTCAAACTCTTCCTGCAGAGCCGTAAGGGCCCACTTTTTGATCGTTTTAACGAGAACTTCGAGAAACTGCTCTCGACTGATGTTCGCGTCCTTTATCCACAGCACAACTTCATCGTCGAAGACACCGGACTCTTTGCGTACGCTCGACACCCGTACCTTTCTTTTGACGTCCAGCAAGACGATTTCATGTTCGGAAAACAGTTTTTCAAAAAAGGCCCGATTGGTATCTTCCTTCCCTAAGCTTTTCTGCCGTTTCTTCTGAATCCACGCCTGCTGCGAAAGAACCCAGCCCATCACTTTTTCCCGAGAGCTGCTTGTCGGATACTTCACCAGCAGCTGCTCTGAGTTGGGCATAGAAATTGAAATGCTCTTGCGTTTCCCGGGCTGCCAAATAATTTGGACTTCTGCACCGTCTGCAAGCCGAATGCTGTTCGCTGCTTCGGCCGAAGTGGGCTCTTTTTCCACAGTCGGAGCACCGCGGCGCATCTTCTCCAAAAATTGAATAATTTTCGCTGCTGATTTCTGAAGCTCAAGTTCCACTTCGAAGTCCGTGAGCTTCGTCGGGCAGCGAACCACCAAAAGACCACCTTCATAGGCGATTTGAGTATTCTTTCTGCGGCTGCTGCGGACAATGCGGTATCGGACGGAATAACGTCCTTCTAAAGCCGAATGATGGACAAATTCGGAATCCTGCTTCGTCAAACGTGAAGAGACTTCCGGATAAGCTAAGGATGCCGCCTCAAAAAATTTAAAGTACGGCAGAAATTTCTTTTTTTGAAATTTCAGCGCCCACTTAATTTGGAGCGCCGAAGGATAGCCTTTGGTGATATAGATGACGCCCTCCGGTCCGGCGGTAATTTGTTCTTCTTGTCCTCCAAGCCGAATATGCACGCGCCGAACCTTGTCGGAATAGACGATTTCAGCCTCTGACGGAGATCCATCTAAATAAAAACCGGTGATCTTTGGAAAAATACGATCTAAAACCATTCAGCTTTTTATTTGTAATATTGAGGAGAAATTCGCTTCATCTCGCCTTCAATTTCACTGCGGACTTCTTCATTAAGTTCGTGCGGTGTTTTTCCTTCCGGACTGATCGGATCACCGAACACCACTTTAATTGTGCCCGGATACAGCAAAAACGAATGTTTCGGCCAGCATTCGCCGGAATTCAAAGCAATCGGGACGATCGGAGCATTGGTGGCAATCGCCAAACGAACGCCGCCGGTTTTGTATTTAACGGAAGCGCCGGGAGCGGTGCGTGTACCCTCGGGGAAGAGCACCAAGGCCCAGCCGTGCGCAAAAAAGTCCGGAACTTCACGCTTCATGCGCTCAAAAGCTGTGCGTCCCTCAGATCTGTCCACACTGAACATTCCGAGCGAAGCCAAACCCCAGCCGAAGATCGGAAGACGATGGAGTTCGCGCTTATAGATATAGCTCAAACGTCTCGGCACTAAGGCAAAAAACGCAAGCGTTTCCCAACCCGACTGATGCTTTGACAGCAAAATGACCGGACCCGACGCCGGCACATTATCCATGCCGGTAATCTCATAGCGGACACCGCAGATCGTACGCATTAAACCGACAACGGCCCGGCACCATTTTTTAACGATGGCATAACGACCTTCTTTCGATGTAAACGGGATACATACGAAAAGAACAATGCCGTAGCAGATGATAGTGATACAAAAAAGGAACCAAAAAATCAGGGCACGAAGCCAGAGCATAAGTTTCATAGCTATTGTTCGAAAAGGCCGCTCTTTGAGCGGCCTTCTGATCGGAGAGTTAAGAAGCTAAACACGAAAGTTTGGCGACTTGATTCATCGCTTTATGAAGCTCGTTGAGCAGTGTTAAGCGATTTCTTCTCAAGGCCTCGTCTTCGGCGTTCACCATCACTTTATCGAAGAACGCATCCACCGGTGCTTTCAGCGGAGCCAGGCTGCGAAGTTCGTCTTCATAGCGGCCGGCCTTATAGTCAGCTTCAAGTTTGGGTTCCAGCGTACGAATGGCTTCATACAGATCCTTCTCTTCTTTTTCTGTCAGGAGAGCCGGATCAACGGCGTCTGCCAGCGGCAGCGTGTTCTTCTTGAGGATGTTCTCAATACGTTTGTTAGCAGCTGCCAAAGATTCGGCTTCCGGCAGACTCATAAAGTCATGAACGGCCTTCAGGCGTTTCGGAACGTCCGCGAGGATAGCGGGTTCGGAACCGATCACGGATTCAACTTCATGAGCTGTAAAGCCTTGGTCCTTCTGCATGACGCGCAGGCGGTCGTGGAAGAACTGTTTGAGTTCTTCCGTGGCATCTTTAACGCCCGGCACCACAGACTCTTCTTCCGTACCGATAGCAATCAGATTGTCTAAAGAGAGAGGAAGTTCTTTTTCGATCAGCAAGCGAAGAATGCCGAGTGCGTGTCTGCGCAGAGCGAACGGATCTTTTTCTCCGGTCGGCAGCTGTCCGATGCCGAAGAGGCCGGTTAGTGTCTCGATCTTGTCGGCCAGCGCAACGGCCAGGCTTTCGGGTGTGGACGGAAGCTCGTCACCGGCATAACGAGGCTGGTAGTGCTCGCGGATAGCAAGCGCGACTTTGTCGTCTTCCTTATCGTGATGAGCATAGTACTCACCCATAATGCCCTGCAGTTCGGGGAACTCTCCGACCATCAAAGTACGCAGATCGGCTTTTGCCAGCTTAGCTGCGCGGCGGGCCAGTGCGGGATCGGCACCGATCTGCTCAGCAATGCGGGAGGCGATCTTCTGAACGCGCTCGCTTCTTTCAAGCTGAGTACCGAGCTTGTTGTGGTAGACCACATGGGCCAAGCCGGGGACGCGGGATTCAAGCGTCTGGAGACGATCTTGATCATAGAAGAATTTCGCATCGGCCAAACGAGCGCGAACAACGCGGGCGTTGCCGGAACGAATCGCTTCGCCGCCGTCTTTGGCTTCGATCTGAGAAACCAGCAGGAAGCGGTTCATCAATTTCTTATTCTGATCCTTCAGCGCAAAGTATTTCTGATTCTGCTGCATCGTCAGAATCAGGCACTCGACGGGGACCGTTAGGAATTCTTCGTCAAAGCCGGATTCGTAAACGACGGGCCATTCTGTCAAAGCGGTGACTTCATTAACGAGATCATCGGGCATGATGATTTCGGCGTGAAGTTTTTCAGCGGCAGACTTGAGCGCTCCGACCATCTTGTTCTTTCTCTCTTCGAAAGAAGCGACGATCTTGCCTTCTTTTTCCATCTGCTCGGCATACTTTTCTGCCTCTTTGATGGAAATCGGTTCATGGACGTGGAAACGGTGTCCCATCGTTTCACGGCCGGCTTTCAAGCCGAACAGTTCAACGGGAACAATTTCCTTGTCAAACAAGGCAACGAGATGCTTAACCGGGCGCACGAATTCAACGGTCTTGCCGTTTTCGAGCTGATAACTCATCACTTTTGGAATCGGCAGACGGCGCACGGCGTGATCCAGAGCGATCTGCAAGCCGTCTTTCAAAGAAACACCGGCCTTGGTGCCTTCATATACCAGCTGATCCTGCTTGCCGTCATTGACGACTTTCAGCTCGGAAGGTTCGCACTCGATGCCAAGTGCCTTCATTTTTTTGCTCAGAGCCGGGGTAGCTTTGCCTTCAGCGTCCAGACCGACTTTTACCGGCACCAGTTTCTGGCGGAAAGGTTTGTCGGGGGCCACTTCGGAGACATCCGAAATCAGAGCGGCGATACGGCGAGGAGAACCGTAAGCGGTAACCTGTGCGTTCGGAAGAGCTAAATCCTGCTCTTTAAGGCTGAAAGCCAGTTCTTTGGCAAATGCCTTGGATAAGTTGTCCAGTGCCTTCGGCGGCAGCTCTTCTGTTTGAATTTCAATCAATAATGAAGCCATTTTTCTAACCTCTTTATTCTTTTTTCTGGCACATCGGGAAGCCGAGGCGTTCACGAGAGTCGTAGTAACTTTGAGCAACGGCTCGGGAAATTTGACGAATGCGGCCGATGTAAGCGGCACGTTCCGTCACACTGATGGCACCGCGTGCGTCGAGGAGGTTAAACGTGTGTCCGGCTTTTAGAACCATTTCATAGGCCGGAAGAGCAAGGTTCAGATCCATCAGGCGCTTGGCCTCGCTCTCGAAGTAGTCGAACTGCTTGAGAAGTTTTTCGGGGTCGCTCGCCTCGAAGTTGTAGTGGCTCTGCTCGACTTCGTTCTGATGGAAGACGTCTCCGTAAGTGAGAATGTGTTCGCCGGAAGCGTCCTGCCACTTTGTGTAGACGAGATCGAAAACGTTGTCGCAGTTCTGAAGATACATCGTCAGACGTTCAAGACCGTAAGTGATTTCTCCGGTGATCGGCTTGCATTCCAGACCGCCGATCTGCTGGAAGTATGTAAACTGGGTGACTTCCATACCGTTCATCCAAACTTCCCAGCCTAAGCCCCAGGCGCCGAGGGTCGGGTTCTCCCAGTTGTCTTCGACAAAACGAATATCATTGACTTCGGTATCAATACCCAGCGCTCTCAAGGAGCCGAGGTAGCGGTCAACAATGTCGGTCGGAGCCGGTTTAAGAACCACCTGAAACTGGTGATGCTGATGCAAACGATTGGGGTTCTCGCCATAACGGGCGTCTTTCGGTCTTCTGGACGGCTGCACATACGCAGCTCTCCAAGGTTCAGGGCCTAAGGCTCTGAGAAATGTTGCGGTATGAGAGGTGCCGGCACCGACTTCAATGTCGATCGGCTGAAGCAAGGCGCAGCCCTGCCCGTTCCAATACTGCTGTAGACGCAGAATAACTTCCTGAAATGTAAGCATAATTTCGAACTTTTTTCTTCTCAGCAATGCTGAATTGAGAATAATCTTTTTATTTTAGCGGGAGACGGTGTCTTTTTCTGAACAACAGGGCAAGGATTGCACTGATAAGCAGCAAAACCATGGCTCCGAGCCAAGGAAGCGCCCCGAACTTAACAAACGGCGTCGGTTCTCCCTGCGCCGCAGCCACTTCAACATCGAGCTTGCCCGGCTTCATGGCGGGAAGCTCGGCGGCGACTTCTCCTTTGCTTGTGACATAAGCCGTCATGCCGGTGTTGGTTGCGCGGATGACCGGTCGAGCAAATTCCACCGCACGCATCCTTGAAATATTGAGATGCTGAGGCAGCGCATGAGTATCTCCGAACCAGCCGAGGTTGGAGAGATTCACCAGAAGATTCGGAGCCTTACCGCCCTGCCACCACTCTCTGATTTCCGATGCAAAGAGATCTTCGTAACAAAGAAGCGGTGCGGCGGACACGCCGTCAATCTCGAAAGTTTTTTGGTCAGCCGACCCCTGCAGCAAGTCTCCCATTGGGATCTGCAGCATGTCGATAAACCACCTGAATCCGGCAGGAACGTACTCTCCGAAAGGAACCAAGTGCTTTTTGGTGTAAGACTGGACGATCTTTTCATGCTCGACCAACACGGCCGTGTTGCGGTAACCGTCTTCTCCGCGCAGAAAGCCGCCGAACATCAAAGCAGCCTTTCCATCAGTAACGTGCGTAAATTTCTTCGAGATTTCCGGCTTCAGCTGTTGGAGCGGAATCGGGAAAATGGTTTCCGGAAGAACGATAAGGCCGTTCTCCGGTGCCGGTTTTTCATTCATCAGTCGAACGTAACGCTCGAAACTTGTGAGACTGCCCATCGGAGAAAATTTTTCGTCCTGAGCGATCCCGCCCTGAACCAAGCGAACGGAAAGCGTTTTGTACGGTTCGCTCCAGCGAATATCGGCCAGCGCAAACGCAAGAGAAAAGACAACCAGAAGTCCGGCACTAGCAAGTGCAATGCCTTTGAGATTTTTGCGCTCCAGGAGGAGGAACGCCGCACAGCCGGAAATAAATGCCGCTAGAAAATTAATCCCCTCGGCACCGCAGATCGGAGCGAACGCCAAGAGGGCACCGTCAACATGGGCATAGGACACCGCACTCCAGGGAAAACCTGAAAAAAGCACGCCTCTGAGCCATTCTGTCAGTCCCCACGCAGCCGGCGCTATAACTAAAAGCATGCGCCCGGCGCTTGAGCCGCGTTTCACAGACCAAGCGCAGAGTGCGCCGACAGCCGCGGGATAAAGAGCCAGGTAGCAAGAAAAAATGAAGACAACGAAGGCGGCAAAAACTGCCGGCTGGTGGCCGTAGTCATGAACAGAGACATAGAGCCACGCAAGAGAAGAGGCAAACCAGCCGATGCCGAAGAAAAGGCCGGCCAGGAAACCGGCTTTAACGGTGCGGAGACCCGCGAAAATAAAAAACAGGACGGCTAACGCCGCAAGCTGCAGCCACTGGTTGGCCGGCGCCAGAGAAAAGCCCTGCGCGATGCCTGCAAAAAGGGCGATTAGGAACGGAGGGAACTTCTTCACGTTGTTGAGAGGTTTTAGGCTTTCGCCGGTTGCTGTTCGGTCAGCTCCGGTTCCAGCTTCTCAACCGTGAGCATTTTGACCTGACGAGCCAGCGCTTTGGTCACAACAAAACGGAAACCCTGCAATACAACAGACTCTCCGACCTGCGGAACATGCTCCAGTTCATCGCTAACCAGGCCGCCTACGCTTTCAAACCGATCGTCTGAGAAATGCGTACCGAACACTCGGTTAAATTCGTTGATATGGGTGCTTGCCTTGACGCGCCAGCGAGAGCCGCCGATCGCTACGATATCGGAAGCATCGTTGACAACGTCATACTCATCGTCAATCTCTCCGACGATCTCCTCCAAGACGTCTTCGATGGTGATCAGACCCGAGACAGAGCCGAACTCGTCGACCACTAATGCCATGTGATTGCGTTTGAGTCGGAACTCTTTGAGAAGTACGTCAGCCGGCTTACTTTCCGGCACGAATACGGCTTGCCTCAAGTGCTGACGGATTTCGTATTCGGGATTAATAAATAAGCGCAGGAGATCTTTTGCCAGAAGGATTCCGAGGACGTTGTCCTTATCTCCGTCAATGACAGGAAAACGAGAGTGCCCGGCTGCGATGACTTGTTTGATCCAATCCTGAGAGTTCTCAGAAATATCAATCACAATCATCTGTGTCCGAGGAACCATCAAATCCTCTGCACGCAGGCTATTGACGCGCATGACACCTTCGATCATGTGCATGCCGTCGTCTGTCAGAAGCTTTCTGTCGTGTGCAATGTGAAGATCATCAAGGAGTTCTTTTTGAGTCTCAGGTGCGTCATCATGAAAAAATCGATCCGAGAGCTTCTCAAAAAAATTCTTCTCTTTGGGTTCGTCAGTCTTGTTGTCCGCCATTTCTAAGTACAGATTTCTCTAAGTTGATTGACCTAAGCCAACGGCTGAGGAGTGTAGTTTCGATCAGGATACGGAACATCAAAGCCCAGATCAACTAAAACATCGGTTTCCCTCTGTTCCATAACCTCGGCTTCTTCGTCGTCCATGTGGTCATAGCCCTGCGCATGCAGCGTCCCGTGGACGAGAAGGTGGGCCATGTGCTCTTCCAAAGTTTTGTTTTGGTCCTTGGATTCTTTTTCAAGCACGGGCACACAGATCACCAGGTCGGCCTCCACAACAGGCTCAACCTGATAGTCAAATGTCAAAACGTTGGTGGCGTAATCCTTACCCCGATATGTTTTATTGAGCTCCCAGCCCTCTTCTTCCTCAACGAAACGAACCGTAATTTGGGCATCGTTTTCCAAGGCTCGGCTGATCCAGCGCTGAATTTTCCCTCTGGACGGAAGCTGAGGAAAATGTGCAAGATTTTGGACGGAAAGGCTCAATACATGGGGTTTACGCATGTTGGTATTCTCTCTTCTCGGCTTTTTGGTAGGCCTCGACAATACGAGCAACAAGAGGATGGCGAACCACATCGGCCGAAGTGAAATAAGTCATAGAGACTCCTCGTACATCCTGAAGAATGTGCGAGGCCTCGATCAGCCCGCTTCTTTGGCCTCTCGGCAAGTCGATCTGGGAAGCATCTCCCGTAATGACTGCTTTGGAGCCGAAGCCGATACGCGTCAGGAACATTTTCATCTGTTCCGGAGTTGTATTTTGAGCTTCGTCAAGAATAACAAAAGAAGCGTTCAAAGTACGGCCGCGCATATAAGCCAAAGGCGCAATCTCAATTTTTTGCTTTTCCAGCAAGCGCTGCGTTTTTTCCGTACCCAGTAAGTCAAACAAAGCGTCGTAGAGCGGACGCAGATAAGGATCGACCTTCTGACTTAGATCTCCGGGAAGGAAGCCTAATTTTTCGCCGGCTTCAACTGCCGGACGCGTTAATACGATTCTTTCGACTTCGCCTTTTTCAAATGCGCTGACAGCGGCTGCAACGGCTAAGTAGGTCTTGCCGGTGCCCGCCGGTCCGATACCGAAGGAGACGTCATGGGACAGGATGTTGCGAATATAGGTTCGCTGCATCGGCGTACGTCCCTGAAGTCCCTTGCGGTTAGTGCGAAGCTCGGGAACCGGCTCTTCGGCAGCCAGCTCCTCTGCGGGCGCCTTTTGGCCTACAAGATAGAGCTGGATATCTTCTGCCGTCAGTTCATCGGTTTTACGCTCTGCAATGGCGGCCAAATCCGTCAAAGCTTGAATGGCCTTGCGGCAGTTTGCCTGTGTTCCCTTAATTCCGAAGGACGCACCGCGGCGGGAAATTTCCACGTTCAGGAAATTTTCCAGCTGGGTTAAATTTGAATCCAACGGTCCGACCAAACTAGACAAATCACTGTTATTGATTTGAAGATCTAAGCTTAAAGAGGTCTGATCGGATTTCGTTTTAGCTTCAGTCATTTAAACTAATTCCCCTCCCAGGGTGTGCGGATAAACCTCATTAATTTTGAGGTTTACCATCTGACCGATTAGGTTTTCGGGCCCATTAAAGGTAACGATACGATTGTTGTCCGTACGAGCTGAGAGCTTTCCTTCGCCCTTCTTCGCTTCTCCGACAACCAGGCAGCGCTGAACGCTTCCGACCATCGACTGCGAAATTTCCTGAGCATGCTGAGTATTCAATGCTTGAAGTCTCTGAAGTCTTTCAAGTTTGACAGACTGCGGCGTGTCGTCGGGCAGTTCCGCTGCAGGAGTACCCGGGCGTTTGGAATAGACAAAAGAGAAACTGGCGTCAAACTTAATCTCTTTGATGAGATTCATCGTTTTTTCAAAGTCTTCTTCCGTTTCATTCGGGAATCCGACGATAAAGTCTGTCGCGATGCTGATATCCGGACGAATCGCACGAAGCTTGCGAATGATGGACTTGTACTCAAGGATTGTGTAACCGCGTTTCATACCGGCCAAGACACGATCGCTGCCGGCTTGAACCGGCAAGTGTACGTGATTAGCCAGGATCGGAATCTTGCGGTAAGCCTCAATCAGACGGTTGGTAAATTCTTTCGGATGGGACGTTGTATAGCGGATTCTCTCGATACCGTCGATTTCTGCCACATATTCAAGCAGCAGGGCAAAGTCAACGATTTCGCCGTCCGGGCCTTCGCCGCGGTAGGCGTTGACGTTCTGCCCCAGCAAAGTGACTTCTTTTACGCCCTGAGCGGCAAGCTGGGCAATTTCGACAAGGACATCTTCCACAGGACGGGAAAACTCTTCTCCGCGCGTATAAGGCACGACACAGTAGGAGCAGTACTTGCTGCAGCCTTCCATAATGGAAATAAACGCTGTGGCCGCATCGGCGTGCGGAGTCGGCAGATGATCAAACTTTTCGATTTCCGGGAAACTGATATCGACCTGCGGACGGTGCTCTTTTTCATTTTTTTCCAGGAGCTCCGGCAGGCGATGAAGAGTCTGCGGCCCGAAAACCACATCGACGTAAGGAGCACGGCGGACGATGTTGCCGCCTTCCTGACTGGCAACGCAGCCGCCCACGGCAATCTTAAGATTCGGCTTTGTCTTTTTCAGTTCTCTGACTCGTCCGAGGTCGGAAAATACTTTTTCCTGAGCCTTTTCTCGAATAGAGCATGTATTAAAAACAACTAAATCGGCATCGTTAATGTCGTCGGTTACTTCGTAACCGGCAGCTGCCTTAGCAATATCTGCGATCTTGCCGGAATCATATTCATTCATCTGGCAGCCAAAAGTCTTCAAGTAAATTTTTTTCGCGTTCACGGTTTATGTCCGGTGGCGGTTAATACAAACTTTCAAAAACTGAAAGTCACTCAAAAAAGAACTGCATTCCCACAAGCGGGAACGCTTTTCCCGAAATTAAAGATTTCGTTTTTCTCCGGGAATACGGTAAATCGGTGCTTTTACACTGAATGTTTCGCGATGACGTCCTAAACGTCGAGCTGTCAGAGCGCCGCCCCAAAGACAGGCGGTGTCCAGTGGGAAAACATTGGAAACGTCATTCACGGGACCTAGTGTGGACCAGTGCCCGAAAGCAACAGGCGTCTTAGCCGTTTTGCGGCCCGGAAACTTAAACCAAGGAATGTATTCAACAGGCGTATCGGCAGGAGAAAGTTTCTGTTTGAAATCCATCGTACCGTCGGCATTGAGATAACGAGTACGCGTCAGCACGTTGACGACGGCGCGCAATCGGTCTTTGCCGCGAAGACCCGAACTCCACTGCTGCTTGCCGAAAAGCTCCCCGATCTGGCTTAGCCCTTTGTCAGAACGAATAAATTTTTCGACCCTGGAAGCCTGCTTCAGTGTTTCTTCGACAGACCAAGACCAATGAGTTGCGGCATGGACGCATAAAAATCCATGATCAACCAAAGCTAAGGGACGATTTCTCAGCCACTGAATGATGTCATCGCAGTCCGGAGCGTTGAGAATTTCAGAAATCGTATCTTCCGGAGACATCGCTCTTTGGCCCGCATAAACGGCCAAAAGGTGGAGTTCGTGATTGCCGAGCAGGCACTCGGCGCGATCTCCCATACGCATGACGGTGCGGATAGTCTCGAGAGATTTCGGACCGCGATTGATGATATCGCCGATAAAAATCAAACGGCTTTCGTTCGGAATCTGTTGGAGAAGCTTCTCCAGGGTATCAAAACACCCGTGGACATCGCCTATGGCATAAGTTTTCACATCTAGCTCTTCAGAACAAAGACTTCATCGGGCACAATTTCTAAGCCCACAAATGAAAATGCCCGGAAGCTTTAAGAGCTGCCGGGCTGAATCTTGGTGGCGAATCACGGACTCGAACCGCGGACACAAGGATTATGATTCCTCTGCTCTAACCGACTGAGCTAATTCGCCATCTGACGATCAAGTCATCAGGGAAGTTGAATATTACACAGCTATTTCAATCTGTGCAAGTTCATCTACCCATAAACAGGTGTAATAGTTTGTAAATTAATACCACTGAGCGTAGAAATGATGCACCGGACCGTGTCCTTTTCCGATTTGAAGCTCATCGGCGTGGATGATGGCCTGTGTGATGTAGCGCTTGGCTTCTCTGGCTGCCATGGGAATATCCGTTGAAGACGGCAAAAGAGTTGCCAGCGCCGAAGACAGCGCACAGCCGGTGCCGTGCGTGTTCTTTGTCATTGTTCTTTCGGCGCGGTAACGGATCATGTGGCGTCCGTCATAAAGCAGGTCTTCCGAGTAATCCACTCCTTCCATGTGGCCGCCCTTGAGATAGACCCAGCCGTGACAGCCTTTGAGTTTCCAAAGGTCATTAGCCGCCGCTTCCATCTGCTCATCGTCGGTAATATCAACGGTCTCAAGCAATCGAGCTGCTTCAGGTAAATTAGGAGTTATGACGGTAGCTAACGGCAGAAGTTCATCGCGCAGAGTGGCCACAGCGTCGTCCGTAAGCAGTGCATCTCCGCTCTTGGCGACCATGACGGGGTCCAGAACAATGTAGCGAGGATTCCAATAACGCAAACGCTCTGCAACACCTTTAATAAGGTTTGAGTCAAACAGCATTCCGATTTTGACGGAATCAATACGAACGTCCTCGAAAAGAACATCAATCTGCTTTTTGACAAAATCTGTCGGAATGGGAATCACGCCGAAAACGCCTTGCGTATTCTGTGCGGTTGCAGCGGTCACGACACCCGTTGCATATCCGCCCAACGAACTAATCGTTTTGACGTCTGCCAGGAGACCGGCGCCGCCCGAAGGGTCAATGCCGGCAATGGAAAGTACATTAGGATGCTTGATTTGCATTCGTATCACCTTTCAACAACATATCGATAACTTGGATTGTCCGCTCGGTAGCTCCGCGCTGCTCCTGCGCAAACTTCGCGGCTTTTTCTCCGATCTCGGCTCGTTTTGCAGGATCGCTAAGCACTTCGTCGGCAATTCGCAAAGCCTCCGTGAAATCGGCAGCACGAAGCAGAGCTCCCTCGGACTCAGCCTTTTTCACAATAAAGTCAAAATTAAAGATGCTCGGACCCACAATCACGGGAAGCCCGATGGCGCAAGGCTCAATCACACTTTGACAGCCGTAATTCTCGAAACTGCCGCCCATGATGACAAGCGAAGAAAGTGCATAGTAAAAGCCCATCTCGCCCATACTGTCACCAAAGACAATCTGAGGACCCTGCTTGGACAGCACAGTCTTCCAATCTCGGATTTGCGAGCGCTTGATGTAAGTAAAACCGCTCTTTTCGATAAGTTTGGCAACTTCTTCGAATCGCTGCGGATGACGCGGAACAATCAGAATCAGACGGTCCTCTAGAACGCCAGCAGCCTGCGCTTTCTTCAGCGCTTCCAAGAATTTCTGTTCTTCGCCTTCTCGGGAACTGGCCAGGCCGATGATGTCTCGTTCGGCATACTTCAAAATTTCCCGACCCGTCCTCAGCTGAATCGCGTTGGGCGTGAAATCAAATTTCAAGTTGCCTAGAACCTTCACATCGTGAGCACCGGCCGCCTTAAGACGCTCGGCGTCTTCTTCATATTGCGCCAGCGCCATCGTCAGACGTCCGAAAGCATCCTTGATCAGCGAACCGGCTTTTTGGCCTTGCTTAAAGGATTTTTCAGAGAGGCGCCCGTTGACCAAGACGGTCGGGATCCCCAACTTCTTGGTGAAGTACGTGAGGTTCGGCCAGACTTCCGTCTCCATCAGCAGGCAGAGGTCCGGCTGAGTAGCTTTCAAAAACTTTTTGACTGCCCTCGGCGTGTCGTAAGGCAAATAACACTGAGCAATTCGGTTTCCGAATTTCTGGGCGAATTTAGCCCCGACCTCACGCCCCGTCGGCGTCATATGCGTATAAAGAATTTCGGTGTTGGGCCAGCGTTTAAGGATCGACTCGACCAAAGAAAATGTGGCTCGGGTCTCTCCGACGGAAACCGCATGTATCCAAATCCGGGTTCTTCCTTTAGTTCGCGGCGGATAGTGAGCCGTCCCGAATCGCTCGGACCAATGCTCCAGGTACTGCGGCTGTTTTCGCGAACGCTTATACAAATAGAGCATGGCTGCCGGCGCCGCGGCGTAAAGCAAACCACTGTAAATCGGACGGGGAAGAATCATTCAATTACCTTTTCATAAGCGCTAAGCACTTCCTGTACTTGAGGACAGCATCCTACTCCGCCGAGAGCTTTCTTTTTGCCCTCTCCGACCAGCGGAACCAGTTCAATCGGGTAGTCACGAAAGATCCCGACGGTCGGCCGCCCCATTGCTGCGGACAGATGCGTCATACCGGTGTCCAAACCGATCACGGCGTCAGCAGAGGAAATCTTTTCCATCAGCTGTCCGATCGGCATACGCTCGGGAACCTCGGCAGCTGCGCCGAGTCTTGCCTGAATGCGCAGAACTCGCTCTTTTTCTTCCGGAGAGCCCCAGAGGAGCACGATCTTCTTGCCTCGGCGAATGAGTTCGCCTCCGAGTTCAATCCATTTTTCTTCAGGCCAAAGTTTCGTCTCGCGGCTGGTATTGCAGAAAAAGAAAACGCTGCCTGCAGATTCCGGAGAACCTTCAAACTTAAAGTTAAATTGAGGTTTTGTTGAACCGAGATCGTAGCCCAGACTTTTAGCCGCCAGTTCACGACAGCGGTCAACCGCGGATTTCTGCCGATCGACCGAGGACTTAACGGAATAAAGAATCGTAGCCAAAGGCTCCTTCCCCGAACGGCGATCGTATCCGGCCACAGGCGCATTTGTCCATGAAGCCAAGACCGCGCTTTTAATCAGTCCTTGAAGATCAATGACTAAATCGTAGTGTTTGCCGCGAAGCTTCTCGCGAAGAGCCTTGATCTGATCTCGTGTCGACTTTTCAAAAATCCGTTTTTTCCATTTTCTTACCGAGCACTCGATAACCTCGGAAACGCCCGCGACATGCCTGGGAATATCGGCAAACGAATCTTCGACCAACCAGTCAATTTCGGCATCGGAAATAAAACGTTTGATATCCTCGACGACGGGGACGGCATGGACGACGTCCCCCATCGAAGTCGTTTTAACGATCAATATTCGCATTCGCTGCAAATTAGAACGGAAGTTTTGCTTCAGGTGCGACTTTCAAAATCTCTTCTTTGAAGCGATTCTGGATACGGGCCAAGGCTTCAGGCGTGTCTGCCTCAAAACGCAGAACAACTACGGGTGTGGTGTTGGATGGACGAGCCAGAGCAAAACCGTCCTTCCATTCAACACGAATACCGTCAATCGTAATAATGTCCTGAGCATCCTCAAACTTGGCATTTTCCTTCAAACGCTCGACCAGTTTGACGTTTTCTCCTTCTTCGGTCGGAATCTGCAGTTCAGGAGTCGAGACTGCATTCGGGAGTGCTTTGAGAGGAACATTCGCATCGGCGCTTCGGGTCAAAATTTCCAACAAGCGGGTGGACGCGTAGACACCGTCGTCAAAGCCGGGCCAGCGGTCATGGAAGAAAATGTGGCCGCTCATTTCTCCGGCAAAGTCGGCATTGACTTCTTTCATCTTCGCCTTAATCAGCGAGTGACCTGTTCGCGACATCACGCAAACGCCGCCGCGGGACTCGACATACGGACGAATATTGCGCGTGCATTTGACGTCATGAACGATAACTGCGTCGGGTTTATGGGCAAGAATGTCTCCGGCAAAGAGCATTGCCTGACGGTCCGGGAAAATGACTTCACCGTCCTTAGTCACAACACCTAAGCGGTCACCGTCGCCGTCATAGGCAATACCGATTTCGGCATCGCCTTCACGCAGAGCTTCCTTTATGTCTTCCAAATTTTCCAGTTTGGAGGGATCCGGATGATGATTCGGGAAGTGTCCGTCCACATTCGTAAACAAACCTTGTACTTCGACGCCAAGACGAGTCAGCAGGTCAACCGCCAAGGGGCCGGCAATACCGTTGCCCGCATCGACAACTGCCTTAATCGGTCGGGAAAGTTTGACGTCAGAAAGAATCTTTTCCATATAAGCAGGTACGACATCAACCTGTTCATAAGGCCCTTCTTTTTCAGCGGTGTAGAGTTCGTTGTTAACGATCATCTCGTAAATGTGCTGAATGGCCGGGCCGTAGAGCGTCTCATCCGCAAGCATCATCTTCAAACCGTTGTAGTCAGGAGGATTGTGGCTTCCGGTGACGGCAACGCCGCTTCCTGTTTTAAGGTAGACCGTACTGAAATAGAGCACCGGGGTCGGAACCGCACCGATGTCATAAACGCCGACTCCGGCCTTACGGATGCCTTTCATTAAAGCAGCCTGCAGACGAGGACCGCTCAGACGACCGTCTCTGCCCACACAGATGTGAGAAACATTTTTCTTTTGGGCCAGTGTGCCCAGTGCCATGCCGACTTTTTCGCAGACCTCTTCGGTCAGCGTCTTATCAACTATTCCGCGAATGTCATAAGCCTTAAAAATTGAACGGGAAATCGTTTCAGCCATCGTTTTCATCCAAAGAAAGAATAGTTACCGATTTTAACGGCTTTAGCGTCCGATGAACTACCGCAAAATGATGGCGGTAAAATTTGGAGAACATTCAATTGGGTCTTTAAAATGAACATTCTCAAACCCTCCATGGAGGCCATTCGCAACGCCTCTGTTCTTGTTGTCGGGGATGCGATGCTGGATCGATACTGGTTCGGCGATGCTTCCCGCATTTCTCCGGAAGCGCCCGTTCCCGTCGTTAAGGTAACCCGTACAGAAGACCGTCTCGGAGGCGCAGCCAACGTGGCTCGCAACTCAGCCAGCTTAGAAGCCCGTACTTCTCTGCTTGCGATCATCGGCGATGACGAAGCCGGCACCAAAATCATGGACCTCCTTGAGGCATCCAAAGTTCGTCCGTGCCTTTACCGCGCTGAAAATTTCACTACGACACTCAAACTTCGTATTCTTGCGCGCAACCAGCAGATGCTGAGAACCGATTTTGAATCCTCCGTCGCAGGAACAGTCCTTGATCAGCACTCTCACCGCTTCACCTCTCTGCTGCCTGATCATGATGTCGTCATTCTTTCCGATTACGGCAAGGGCGGTTTGGACCGCATCGAAAATATGATCCAAGAGAGCCGCACTTTCGGCCGTCCGATCCTGATCGATCCGAAGGGAGACGACTACTCCCGATATAAAGACGCCACGGTGATCACGCCTAACCGCAACGAATTGGCCCAAGTTGTCGGAAAATGGAACAGTGAAGCCGACCTTTTCAACCGCGCACAAAACCTGCGAAAAGAATTAAATTTGGAGAAAATCCTTCTGACGCGAAGCGAAGAAGGCATGACCTTATTTGATGACGACGGTGCTTGGACCGTCCCCGCGCACGCCCGTGAGGTCTACGATGTGTCCGGCGCCGGTGATACGGTCATTTCCGTACTCGGTGTGATGCTCTCGGCCGGCTGCGACTGGCACACTGCCGTTTACATCGCCAACCAGGCCGGCGGCATCGTCGTCGGCAAACTCGGTACCGCAACTGTTACCCCGGAAGAACTCTTTAATACGCTTTAACTTGAGGAACTAGGAATGAGCTTTATTGTTACCGGTGCTGCCGGCTTTATCGGCGCCAATATCGTCAAGGGTCTCAACAACAGAGGCTGCAATGATGTCATCGCTGTCGACAACCTCACTCAGGCAGACAAGTTTGTCAATCTAGCCGACCACCACATCATCGATTATTTCGACAAGGTCGACTTCATTGAAAAAGTTAAAGCCCGCAAGATCGCAAAGCCCGAAGCCATTTTCCACGAAGGCGCCTGCTCCGACACCATGGAGCACAACGGTCACTACATGATGGAAAACAACTACCGCTATACGCTCGAGCTTTTCCGCTGGTGCCAGGAAGAAAAGATCCCCTTCATCTATGCTTCATCAGCCGCAACTTACGGCGCTTCCAATGTCTTTAAAGAAGACATTCGCTACGAAAAACCTTTGAACGTTTACGGTTATTCCAAATATCTGTTCGATCAGGTTCTGCGTAAAGAAATGCAAAAGGGTCTTACAGCTCCTGTCGCCGGACTTCGCTACTTCAATGTTTACGGTCCGCATGAACAGCACAAAGGCCGCATGGCTTCCGTGGCATACCACCAGTTCCACCAGTTCCGTAAGGACGGAAAGGTCAAACTTTTCGAGGGCTGCTTAGGTTATACAAACGGCGCCCAGATGCGTGACTTCGTTTACGTGGACGATGTCGTCGACGTGAACTTCTTCTGCTTAGATAAGTCCGTTTCCGGTATCTACAATTGCGGCACCGGAAAGGCTCAGCAGTTTAATGACGTCGCGCTGACCGTTGTTAATACACTGCGTGAACAGGAAGGCAAAGCCGCCTTGTCGCTTACCGAGGCTGTCAATCAGGGCTTCATCGAATACATTCCGTTCCCCGAAGCATTGGTCGGCAAGTATCAAGCCTATACACAGGCGGACCTCACCGAGCTCAGAAAAGCCGGATGCGAAGTTAAGTTTAAGAGCGTCCAGGAAGGTACCCGCCTCTACATGCTTGAACTTCTTAAAAAATTCGCATGAGATTTTGCTTTACCTTCACACCCCGGTTCAGCAGCGCGGTAAAAGCCGCGTTTCTGGATCGAGACGGCGTCATCAATGTCGACTACGCCTATGTCCACAGGCGGGAAAATTTCCATTTCATTCCCGGCGCGCTTGAGGGCGCTGCCGAGCTTGTCCGAAAAGGCTATCAGCCGGTTATCGTGACAAACCAGAGCGGCATCGGACGCGGCAAATACAGTATTGAAGACTTTCGCGAGCTGAGCTTTTGGCTTGCCGGTGTTTTCGAGCGGCACAACGCTCCGCTCTCGGCCGTGTATTTTTGCCCTCACCATCCGACGCATGCTTTTGCTCCTTACCTGAAAGACTGCGATTGTCGAAAACCCAACCCCGGAATGCTGTTTCAAGCCGCGCAGGATCTCAATATTGACCTGACGCAAAGCGTTCTCATCGGTGATAAACCTTCCGACATACAAGCCGCCAAAGCCGCCGGTCTCTCCGAGGCTGTTTTAGTTCAGTCTGACGGCACAAAACCTTTAACCGAGTGCACCGTTCCGCACTTACAAGCGAAAGACCTTCTCGCCGCCGCTAAATTACTATGAGTCAGCATCTTCCTCCTCCTTCTTTCGAGAAAAAGATTGTTCCCTTCGAAGAGCTCGAAGAATTCGTAAGCAAGCTCCCGCATCCGATCGTACTGACGAACGGCGTCTTTGACATCCTGCACCGCGGTCATGTGACTTACCTGGCACAAGCCGCTTCTCTAGGTGCCAGCTTGGTCGTCGCCGTCAACAGTGACGAATCCGTGCGGATGCTCGGCAAAGGACCGGACCGTCCGATTAATTCCGAAAACGACAGAGCCGCTGTCCTTGCCGCATTGGAAAGTACTGCCTGTGTTGTGATTTTCAAAGATAAGGTTCCGCTGGAAGTTGTAAAAAAAGTCCGCCCCGACATTTACGTCAAGGGCGGAGATTATGAGATCTCTCAGCTTCCTGAAGCCGAGATCGTTCACTCATACGGCGGAAAAGTTGTGACGGTCGCTTTTGACTACGACCGCAGCACAACCAAACTCCTCAATAAGGTCAGATCTAAATAATTCTGTAGCCTTCTTTACGGGCGTAGTGAACGGTTGCGTTCAGGAAGCCTTGTTTGGAGCCGCAGTCAAAGCGCTCTCCGTCGTACTTGCAGGCGATCGTTTTGCCTTTAGGAATTTCACGGGCGATCGCATCGGTCAGCTGGATTTCTCCTCCGGCGCCGCGGTCGATCTTGCGAAGACTGTCAAAGATTTCAGGTTCAAGGACATAGCGTCCGATCACTGCCATGGTCGAGGGTGCAACCTGAGGATCAGGTTTTTCAACAATAGAGCGGATTGTCGGACACTTCTCGTGTTCGCCGTTAACTTCGACAATGCCGTATTGTTTGGTCAGTTCACGAGGAACGGTTTGTACAGCAAGTACGTTGCCGCCGTCATTCTCTTCACGCGCCTTGATCAGCTGGGCAATCGCAGGCTGTTTGGCATCAATCAGGTCATCAGCCAGTAAAACGGCAAACGGCTCTTCCCCGACTACGGGCTGTGCGCAGAGAACTGCGTGTCCCAGGCCAAGCGGTTCAGGCTGACGGATAAAAATGAAATTAATTCCGGGCGGCACAACTGCTTTCAATGTAGCCAAAAGGGCATTCTTATTTTTACTCTTTAAGTCGCGCTCAAGCTCGGGCGCGCTGTCAAAGTGGTCTTCAATGGCGCGTTTATGGCGGCCGGTAATGAAGATCATATCTGTAATACCGGCAGCTGCTGCCTCTTCAACTGCGTACTGGATCAAAGGTTTATCCACCACGGGAAGCATCTCTTTCGGCATCGCTTTCGTTGCGGGAAGGAAACGAGTGCCGAGTCCGGCAACCGGGAATACTGCTTTTCTAACAGGTTTCATTTTCGTCATTTGAGTACAAAACACTACTGCGGTAAGTTTAATCGTCTTCTCAAAAAATTCGAACCTTAGCCGTTTGCGATCGCTTTGGCCAGAGCCTCCGCCGCATTCGCATCGTTAGCTATATATTCGTCGCCCCAGATTTCTTGGAGCTTAGCTCTCATACGTTCCTCACAAATCTTTGCGACTTCGTGGCGCGTGAGATCTTTTGTGTTGGTAATCGGTTCCAAAAAGTGAACAACCACTTCGGCGTCTTCCATCGTGACAACATTCCACAAGGACCCGAACAAAGTGACATCGCCGGAAAAAGCAGCCTGCTTAGTCGGCTTTCCTTTGTTTTTGTAGGAAAGAATCACGGGCTGGACCGTTGCTCCGATCTCACAGACCGGCGCAATAAAGTTGGCTTTAATGGGCAGAAGTTCATTGCCGAAAGTTGTGGTACCTTCGGCGAAAATCGTGACAGCTTCGCAGTTGCAAAGCGCACCGCGAATGTCATCGTTGATGCGCAAAATCGCACGCTTACTTGAGCGATTGATAAAAAGCGTTCCGATCTGCTGAGCGATCAACCCGAAAATCGGCCACTTCGCAATTTCGGCCTTCGCGATAAAGCGGCTAGGAAGCTGGGAGTCCAAAGAGAAGATGTCCAGCCAAGAAACATGGTTGCTCAAAACCAGACAGGCCGGAGGTGTATCTGTCAGACCGCATTCATGCAGCAGCTCGGGTACATGGCCTTCATAACTGCAGCGAACCCCGGCAAGCTTCAGCACCTGAGTCGGATAATAGCGAAGCATCCTGCCTTTTTCTTTGCGGTCTACGTGTTTAAACCGCGTATACGCCTGAAAAAGACAAACGAAGGTATAACAAATGACTCGGCTGAACCGCCAAATGCCTTTAATGGTTTTCATTTTTATCTCCGGGAACTTTGTTCAGCCATTGGTCAAGAATAATCGCGGCGGCCTCATCGTCGATGGGCTCGTCGTCATCGGCATCATGATAGCTTTCAGCCTCTACCGAGCTGTAGCGCTCGTCTTCCCGAACCACGGGAATCCCGTACCGGCCTTCCACTTGATTAGCGAAACGTTCGCAGATCGGCGTCATGTCATTCGGTTTGCCGTCTTTATGACGAGGTACACCGACTACAACAGCGGCAGGCTGCCACTCCGAGAGCACCTGTGTAATTTCTGCCCATTTCTGATCATTTTTTTTCCAGTGAATGATTCTCAGAGGGCGTGCAGACTTGGTCAATAAATTTCCGACGGCGACGCCGATCCTTTTTAAACCGTAATCAAAACCAATGACAATCGAATCTTCCGACAGTCTTTCCAGTGCAGATTGCTGAGACATCTTATTTAAGTAACGAAAAAGGGGCCGAAACTTGTCCTGAGAACGCCCCTGAAAAGCCCTATTCTAATTCTCAAAAGGCTTTTTCTTTTCCTTTCTAAAAGCGAAAAGCCTTAATTAGGCTCCTTGTCGCCTAAAATTCGGTCATATACGTGAGGAGAAAAAACAATGGTTGAGTTCAGTGCGACGCTCTCAGACGCTCTCGCCCCGGTAACACTCATTTCCGGTGTGGGCTTGCTGCTGGTGTCCATGTCTGCGCGCTATTGCCATGCCACAAGCCGAATCCGTCAGCTGCTGGCTGAACGAAAAGAAGAATCCGAAGATTTCCATGAAGAAATCGACCAGTCCATCGACCTGATTTACAAGCGTGCCAGCCTTCTTAAAACCGGCATCCTGACATTGATGATCTCGGCCGCCTTCAGCAGTCTGCAGGTTTTGGTGATCGTGATCGAACGCCTCTTCAGCCTGGACTTATCTCTGATGAAATCAACAATGCTGCTGGCCTCCGTGATCTTCATCGTCATCTCAAGCTGTATTTACGTCAGTGAAGTTCAGGTTTCGGTAAAAGCGCTCGGCTTAACCGTCCACCATCACAACAGACCGCAATAGGAGAACAAAATGCTTTCTTACGCGG
Organism: Acinetobacter sp. N54.MGS-139; assembly: GCA_000980495.1. Classification (GTDB taxonomy): domain Bacteria; phylum Pseudomonadota; class Gammaproteobacteria; order Burkholderiales; family Burkholderiaceae_F; genus Parasutterella; species Parasutterella gallistercoris. The sequence continues at coordinate 57,368 of LARN01000005.1, forward strand.
TAACGCTTTCCGATGCTTTGACACCGATCACTTTGATTTCCGGCGTCGGCCTGCTGCTTTTGGCTATGACAGCCCGCTACAACTACACCACCGACCGAGTGCGCGCTTTGCTTAAAGAGCGTCGTCAAAAAGCGCCGGTGATTGATCCCGTCCTTGAAAAAGCCATTCGACTCACTTACGAGCGCAGCCACTTATTGAAGAATGCAATTCTGGCAGTGACGACTTCTGCTGCCTTCTCCGGTATTCTCGTTTTGGTGACGATCCTTGAACACCTTCTAGAGCTGAACATGGAAGTTTGGAAATCCACGATGCTCCTGACCGCTGTCGTCTTCATTGTCGTCTCTACCATTTTCTTTGTGCTGGAAGTCCAAATTTCTCTGAAGACCATCCGCACCTCCATTCGCGTCGCGAGGGGCTCATAGTGGTGCAGTTCCGCTGATTATTTTCTCCAAAAAGGCGATGATGGAACCATCGTCATTGGAGGAAAATATGACACAAAATAACGCAAACAATCGTGTGGTAAATGAACTGCTGATGCCTCTTAAGAAGCGCAGCGGTGCAATGATCGGCTGGGGTATCTTCTGTATCGTCCTCGGTACGATCGGTTTATTTGCGCCTATCGCATTCTCGGTCGGCGTCACGATCTTTATTGGTGCAATGCTTTTGGTTTCCGGTGCAACCGGCTTAGCCCTTTTCTGGAAAGCAGAAGGCTGGGGTGCAAGAACCGCCGCCATTGTCCTTGCCCTTCTGACCGCTTTAACCGGCCTGCTTCTCATGTTCTATCCGATTGCCGGAACTGAAACACTCACACTCTTCCTGGCCTCTTACTTCATCGCCATCGGCTTAGTTAAGTGCTGGGCCGCTCTGTCCAATACGGATGCAAAAGGCTGGGGACTGATGCTCTTCTCCGCCATCATTTCTTTACTGTTGGGCGGCTGCCTCTGGTGGGGCTGGCCTCAGAGCGCTACATGGATTTTCGGCATCTTCGTTGCTATCGAACTGATCTTCGACGGATGGACCGCCCTTATATTCGGTCTTGAAGTCAGAGCTCTTCCGGACGACGATAACGACAATAAGTAATTTGCAGCATCTAGAGATCTAAAATCCCGCTTTGCAGCTTCGCAGAGCGGGATTTTTATTTGCTCGGGCTCAGGACATCCGGCCGGGCACGGATGTCCTCACGGGTTATTCAGTTAAGTCTTTTCCGGCTTCTTTCTGAACATCAGCTGTCAGCTGGTCAAGCATGTGATCGGAGAACTTCTCGAGACGTTCGATCTGATCAGCGCTGTCGAGTTTCAGGAGGTCATCCAAAGAAGATTCCTGAACCGGATAGCTGTACTGCACGCGGATGCCCTGGATCGTGTCGTCGAGCGTGAAAGAGCTCAGGCGTTCAGACAAGCCCTGCGGCAGAATAACCGGCAGTGTTTCTCTTCTCATCGGCGCTTCGGAAGCCGGCAAAATCGGCATCGGAGTTTCCGACAAGTCTTTGAGCATTTCGAAGATATGGGCGAACGGCACGGAGATGTTGAGCATCATTACGTCGCGTTCCAGATGAATATATTCTTTACCTTCGATTGTCTCCGAGGACGGAACGCCGGAAGGAATAAGACCGGTTTCTCCGATGGACTGCGTCATGCAAAGCGCAATGTCGGATGTCCAGTCCGGAGCTTTGCCGATTTCGTAATAGACGTCCTGTTCCATCAAGTTTGCGATGGCGTAGAAGCCATAAGTAGGATTCTTCTCGGCGATACTCTTTAAGATCGACTGAGCATGACGAAGATTCTTAATCATGACCGGGAAGCTGATAACACGGAAAATTCCGTCAGGAGCAGCAAAATAGGTCGGCAGTCTTTTATCCCCGACCAGCCAAGTCAGATGGTACATCTCTTCGGCTTTTTTCTTTGCGAGTTGGTCCCACATGGAAGGAAAGCCATTTTCGTAAAGCATGGCAAAGACTTGAATCAGCGGAGTGGTATCGGACTGCTCCGTCGCGCTGCCCTCTTCGCCTTCCCAAACCTGAGTGGCTGTGTAGCGATGAGTCTTGGCACCCCAATTCAGCGTGATTTTGGCTTTTTGCTGAGCGTCCGACCATTCCGCTCTCCATCCCTCAGCAGTCAGCAGAAATGTCTCTTCGTTCAGCGGTCCGAAAACCAAATACGGAGGAAGATCCGCCGGTGACTTTACCGCTTCCGGTTTGAAAGCACCCCAGTTAAAGGCACTTCTCGATGGAGAAGGCGCATTGACTAATGCAATCTGAAAAAGCTCGCCTAAGTTCTTATCGTCAAAAGGCTCTTGAGAAGCCTGTTTTTCTGTCTGATCTGACATACGCAAAATCCTTCCGTTTCATTTCTTTATGTTCGGCAGAGTGTACACCGAGAAAAATTAATGACCTGTCATTCAAGACCGCTTTAAGCTCCGAAAAAAGAAGGCCCCCGAAGGAGCCCTCAATTCAAAACCGACAAAAAATTAACCCACCCAGAAGCGAGCGTTCTGGAAGATTCTCGCCCATGGTGTCACGTTCTTCAGCAGCGGTGAGCGCCAGGACATTTGGGTTGCACGCCAGCTGCGTTCGGGGTGCGGCATCATAATCGTCGCGCGTCCGTCTGCTGTCGTAAATGCCGTCTTACCGCCGTGAGAACCGTTCGGATTGAGCGGATAGACTTCGGTCGGCATCTGTTTAGAGTCGACGTAGCAGGCGGCGCAGATTGCCTCAGCCTCATCTAGCGGATTCGCCCAATAAGCACGTCCTTCGCCGTGAGAGTTCACGATCGGGAGTGTGGCACCGGTCATATCCGTAAAGAAGATAGACGGGGACTCAAGGATTTTGACATTGACCAAACGAGCTTCGAACTGCTCAGAGAGGTTGCGAACGAAAGCAGGCCAATGTTCAGCTCCGGGGATAAGATCCTTGAGCTGAGAAATCATCTGGCAGCCGTTGCAGACGCCCAACGTAAACGTTGTCGGCGTTTCGAAGAAGCGGCGGAACGAGCTCTGCAGTTTGGCGTTGTGCAGAATGGTCTTCGCCCATCCGCCGCCGGCGCCTAACACGTCACCGTAGGAGAAGCCGCCGCAAGCTGCCAAACCCACAAAGTCGGCAAGCTTTGCTCTGCCTTCGAGAAGGTCGGTCATGTGAACGTCTACGGCATCAAAACCTGCCTGCAGGAAGGCGCTGGCCATCTCGTTCTGGCTGTTAACACCCTGTTCTCTCAGGATCGCAACCTTCGGACGAACACCGGTATTGATAAAAGGAGCCGCCAGGTTTTCTTCCGGATCAAAGCCCATCGTCAGCACTAAGCCGCCGTTGTGCTTATCGGAGATGAGCTCGTACTCGCTGTCAGCGCATTCTGGATTGTCACGCATTCTGGCAATCTGCCAGCTGACTTCATTCCAAGCTTTCTGCAGGTCGACGCGATCTTCCGAAAGAACGCATTTGCCTTCAAGATAAATATTGAGGTGATCGTCCTGAGTCAGGTTGCCCAGATACTTGAGCGACCAGCCCATGCCGGCAGCTTCAAAGTCTCTTTCCACTTCGGCAGCGCGTCCGCGAGCGACCTGAATGACCGCGCCGAGCTCTTCATTGAACAATGCCTGGTTAAGCGTACGGTCTTTGCTCACAAGCGCATCGGCCACAATTTCTACGCCGACATGGCTGGCAAACATCATTTCGCAGAGGGCTGCA
>LARN01000069.1 GCA_000980495.1 Acinetobacter sp. N54.MGS-139
ACAGGACAGTGAAACGCCTCCACGCCGATGATAGTGAGTTGTATTTCTTGCGAAAGTAGGTAGTCTCCGGGCTCTCCATAAAAGACAAACCTCTTGGACCTAACCGTTCAAGAGGTTTTGTCGTATCTGAAGCGCCCAAAATAAAACCTCGGCATTGAGGCCGAGGCTTTGGATTTTCACACGTTAGAAGAATGTCAGCGGAGAAGCAAGATTCTTCAATAAAGCAATCACACTGTAAGCTGCGGATTTGCTGTTCTTCTTGTTTTCCGGATCCGGCTGAGAAACGAAGAAGAGCTCGGAATGCATGATGTCATTGGACAGCGTGATTCTGTGGCTGACTTCAGTGATACCGGGTTTGCTGATTAGACGGACTTTGGCATCAGTTGCCTCTGTTGCCAATGCCGTTGCAACGGAAACGTTAACGTTTCTCGGGAAGCCGCGGATGGCGTCATGAACATTACCGTCGAAAATCAGCTGTTCTTCTGTCTGAGAGACGGTCTTACCTTTCATGTAAGGCGTGCCGATATAGCTTTCAGGCGGTTTGATACTTTCGATCTGGACTTTAGGATTGCCGACGACAGCGTATGTTTCCATTAAGTCCATACCGCCGATAGCGCCGCTTGTGATGTAGATCTTTCTTTCGTATTGACGGGCAACGCGAACTAAGTGATCTCTAAATTTCTCGTCATCCAAGGCACCGACAGAAGAAATAACCAGATCAGCTCCGGCTTCGAGAATTTCTTCCGCATACATTTCTACAGCTTCAATACCGGCAAACTCAACAACAATATCCGGGGCTAGTTCAAGCATATCATCAACTGTATACGCAGCACGGCCGCCGACACGATTGGCTAATTCAACGGCATGTTCGTGGTTCTTGGCGCAAACAGAAGTAACGAAATAATCGTTGCCTAAATGCTTCGGAGCGTTCAGGCAGAAGATTTGGCTCTGCGCTCCGCATCCCAAAACGGCTAATTTTTTCATTTTTTGTTCCCATCACATAGATTAAGCCTATCCATTCTACATGGAGGAGAAATACATTTTTACGAAAGTGGGCGCAAATGTGGTCAAAGTTGTGCTTGATTTGATGCTCTTTTCTTCAAGAACGATTTTCCAAAGTTAGTCAGAGGAATACCGACTTTTTCAATGCTTTCGGCAATTTCGGATATACATTCTTTTGCTTCTTCGTTGAGACCTTTATCCGACTTAGGCCAAAAAACTGAGAAAGGAATAGTAAGCGGAACATCTATCGGGATCGCTTTGCAGTCATCACTGACGCTAATCGCAGCAAGAAGATCAGTAATATGCACACCGGCGTTTCGTTTAACCATGCGAAGAGCGACCTGCGTTGAGGAAATTTCACCGACAACTTGGTCTTCCGAGAGGTTCGGCGTCAGAGTATCGGTCAGCTTCCTTTCAAGCATGTCATGAGAAAGAAGAATGAAGTTTTCGTCTCTGTAGTCAGAAGGCGCTACGATATCTTTGGCGGACAAAGGGTTTTGTTTGGAGACAACTAACCGCATCGGAAGCTGGGCCATGATCCGTTTTTCTAAATCATCATGATCTGAAAGAAGCGTTCCGAATCCGATGTCAAACGGGTGAGAGTATTTGGAGTAGTACATGTCTCGACTGTCATGAATATCAATTGTCACTTTTAGGACTTTTTCATGACGTTTGAGTACCTTGGTGATTGCGGGGAGAGTCACGTCGCTGCAATGCCTGGCCATTACCGCAGTCCGAAGCAAACGTCTTTTTGCTTTCCGGTGCGCGGAATAATCCTCAAGGACTTTCCACACTTTCATGGCTTCATGGGCTACCCGATAAAAATTACTTCCTTCCTCAGACAAAACAAGCTGTTTATTCCCTCGCTCAAATAATTTGACGCCAAGACGGTCTTCCAGTTGAGAAAGCATGCGGCTCGCCGCGGAAGAAGAGAGGTTTAATTTATTTGAAGCTGCGAGCAGGGATCCGCTTTCGGCAATAGCACAAAAGAGTTTGACGGCTCTAGATTTCATTTCCATTTTTGCAACTCGGAGCTTAATAATTGCACTTTACGAAATATACATAAAAACTCATAATGTCGCCATAGCAAAACGGATCTTCTCCTGTTTTTGCTTGAAATGGATCATCTTGGCCGCCTTCTTCTTGGAGGGCGTTTTTTTTTTCGTGTGAATCGGGCGAAGTGCGTGAAATTTTTGGAGTTTGAAAAAAAGAATCCTTTATCCCGAGTCAGGGCATGACTTAACAATAATTAGAACTTCTTCTTAAGGACAAACTACAATAAAAGGGATGCCCCTTGTGGGAGAAGAAGGCAGAACAGATAAATAGGTCCCGAATTCAGAATTCTCAGCTCCAAGGCTTAGGCTCCGTGATTCTGTTTCAATAAAGAAAGGTAGAAATAATCGTGCTTGAACTTCAAATTAAAGATCTTTGCGTCGCTTTCAACGGCAAGGAAATCCTCCATAACATTACTTTTGACATTGAAAACGGAGCCTTCATCGGGATTGTTGGACCTAGCGGAGCAGGAAAAAGCACGCTTTTAAAACAAATCAACAGATTGGATCCGAGTAAAACAGGCGGCTCAATTCTTTGGCGCGGAAAAGATGTCGATGATTACGACGTCCATGAATTAAGACGTAACCTTGCTTACGTATTTCAAAAAGCCGTTATGTTTGACGGGACGACTGAAGAGAACATCAAGCTTTCATTGAAGTATGGAAATGAATTTAAACCGGAAGAAATTGAAGCGCTTTATCAAACTGTTTTAGAAGAGGCGAGTATTTCGCAAGATATTCTCGATACCCCGGCACAGGATTTGTCCGGCGGCCAGCAGCAGCGTGTCGGTATTGCCCGTGTATTGCTCATGGGATCTCCTGTTTTACTTCTTGATGAGCCGACCGCATCTTTGGACGTCGAGACAAGTAATAAGTTCTGCCAAACCTTAAAACAGCTGAAGGGCGGTCCGGCAGCAAAAGACGGAAAAAAACGGACTTTCCTGATGATTACCCATCGACTCGAAGAAGCCAAATTCTTAGCAGACAAAATTTTGATGATTGAATCCGGGCATGTAGTGGAATATACAGACTGTGAGACATTTTTTACGCATCCTCAGACGCAGCGCGCCGCAGACTTTTTGAAAGCTCAGAATTTGTAGAATATCCGCAGCGGAAAGGAAACCTGTCACGTTCGGCAGGTTTTTTGTTTCTTACGACCGTTAATTTTGTCGTGAAAAGAAAACATACACGACACTAAATGTCGTATCGCGAGCCAAAATCTAATCATACGGTCAATTCATCTCAAAGGGAAAACAATGAGACTCCTTCATACCTCTGACTGGCATCTTGGAAAAAGATTATTCGATAAAGAACGTTACGATGTTTTTGAAAATTTTTTGACGTGGCTGTTGAGTACGATTCGTAAAGAACGTGTGGATACGTTAATTGTTGCCGGCGATATTTTTGACACCGCAGTTCCGACGAACAAAAGCCTTAGGCTCTATTACGATTTTTTATCTCATCTTTCCGGCAGCGGCTGCCGACATGTTGTGATTGTTTCCGGGAATCATGATTCACCGACGCTGCTTGAGGCACCGAAAGAAATCTTGGCGAGTCTCGGTGTGCACGTCATAGGCGGAGCAGAAAATCCGGAGAACGAAGTTATCGAGTTAAAAGATTCTTCCGGAAAACTTGAAGGTGTTGTTTGTGCTGTTCCTTTCCTTAGAGAAAGAGATATCTTGCGTTTAAAGGATGACTCTACGCTTTCCCGCAGCGAAGAGATTCAACTGGCGGTTGAGAACCACTACAAGAACGTTGTTAAAAAAGCCATTGACAAGATGGGAGCCAAAAGGGTTCCGCTTATTGCAACGGGTCATCTCTTTACGGTCGGATCTCCTAAAGGAGAAGACGTTAATGAGCTTTATATCGGGGCAACAGGGGCCGTGCCGGTAAGCATCTTTCCGTCCGAAATCGATTATCTGGCGCTCGGACACATCCACCGAGCTTACAGCATCGGCGGTGATAAAACCCGCAATTACTCCGGAGCACCGATTTCCTTTACCTTTGAAGAAGCCAATCTTGAAAAACTCGTTCGTTTAGTAGATTTCGAGCCCGATGAAATTAAAGTGACAGATATTCCGGTGCCTAAATTTGACAAGCTTGTGAGTGTTCAAGGAAGTCAAACGGAAATTACCGCGAAGCTAAAAGAGCTCATTGCGCAGGATAAAAAGATTTTGGTCGAGGTAATCCATACAGGGAAAACCGATGCGATTAACTTGACCGGTGAAGTTGCGGATCAGACTTCCGGAACCAAGATTGAAGTCTTAAGAATCTTCGACGAAACCAAGAAAGCCAATTGTTTGGCCAATGATGCAGAAGAGATGGAGATCGGGGAGCTAACTTGGGAGAACGTCTTCGAAAAGAAACTGAAAAATGAGACGTTTGAGGGAGAAGTATCCGAGGAGGAACTTTGGAATGCATATAGAAATGCCTATTTCCAAATTTCTGAGTTCGCTGATGTGAACGCTCAATAACGGATTCAAGGAAGAAAAATGCAAATACTCAAACTCTCATTTGAAAATATCAATTCCTTGAAGGGCGCCTGGACTATTGATTTTCAAGCACCGGATTTTCGCTCCGGCATTTTTGCGATTGTCGGCCCGACCGGTAGCGGTAAGACTACGATTTTGGATGCAATTTGTTTGGCCCTTTACGGACACACGCCCCGTATCGGCTCGATTACTCAGAATGCCAACGAAGTCATGAACCGAGACTGCGACAGCTGTCGGAGCAGTTTGGAGTTCCAAACACTTAGCGGACGTTATCGTGCGACCTGGAGTCAAAAGAAACAGAAGAACTTTGATAAGACCGGCAAATACGGACAAGTGGTGTCCACAATGGAAAAGTTTGAGGACGGCTGCTGGATTCCCATTACCGACGGAAGCAAGGTAACGAGTAAAAAGCAGGAAGTCCAAAAAATCATCGGTCTAAGTTTCGATCAATTTAAGCGCTCTGTCATGCTTTCTCAGGGTGACTTTGCGGCTTTCCTTAAATCGAAACCGAATGAAAGAGCACAAACGCTTGAACAGATCACAGGAACTCAGATTTATTCACTCCTCTCCACAAAAGTTTACGATCTCGCCGAAGAACAAAAGAAGCTTTTCGAGGACAAGCAGAGAGAAGTCGAACTCAGTCCGGTCCTTGACGATGCTGTCGTCCTAACGAAGCAGGAGCAGTTGAAAGGTATAACTGAAGAGGCAAAAGTCCTTGAAACTCAAATAAGCAAAATTGAAAAAGAATCTCGCTGGATTAGTGAGACTGCCGAGCTTAGGAATCAGTTTTTAAGGGTAAAGGCCGAGCTTGAACGTTTGAAGGAAAACCGGAATGAATTCTTCCGGAAGGAAAATGTTGTCCGACTTGCAGAACATGCTCAAAATATTCTTCCAATATTTAACACGCTAATCGATAAGCAATCACTCCGTGAAGACTCGATCAAAGAGAAGTCTGCTGCGGAGAACGAATTAGTTAACGCGACAAAGTCTCTTAAAGAGAAGGACTTCAATTTCAAGGCAGCAGAGGAGGCCTTGAACAATGAGAACCTTCAAAAACCGAAGAAATTAGCCCTGTTCTCGCAAATCGAGTTCTTGGACGCCGAAATTTCTCCGCTTATAAAATCCAGCAGACTCGCACAAGAAGAAAAAATTAAATTAGAAAACGAGACTTCCGATTGTAAGGATCATCTCAATAAAGCCAAAGAGGATATACGGAAGTTAGAAGAAGACCGTGAGAAACGAGACCTTGAGAGAAAAGAAGATATTAAAGGCGCATTTCTTTATCAGCGGAAGGACGAATTAAGGGACTGCAAAATCACCGCCGAAACCCTTTCAGCAGCATTAGCAGACGCCGAAGGAAAAGCAGATAAAGCAAGCGAGACCGTCAAATCACAGGAAAAAGAAGCAGAGGCGCTCAGAATCCGGAAGGAAAAAATAGCTTCAGTAATTGAGGCGGACAAAGTATTACTTAAAGAAGCGGAAAAGCGTTTAAGTGAAATTCTTGACGGAAAGACCCTCGATGAACTTACGCAAGAGCAACTGAGCTTTTCAGAGCAAATTCCGTTGCTTGAAGCCGTCAAATCTGCGCTCAAAGCC
>LARN01000070.1 GCA_000980495.1 Acinetobacter sp. N54.MGS-139
GACAGCCAGGAGTCAACTGTTACCAGGCTTAGCCCAATCAAAGTCAACTAAACACAGGTTTAAAACAAAAAGAAGTCAACCGTTTTTAGGAAATGACAAGTGAACGACAAGATTTTTCAAGCGTTCGCACCGGTGAGAACACCGTTCGCGCGCGTGCGAGAATTCAGATGAAGTTTACCTTTATCTTCGATTAAGAGAGAAATCTCCTTACTGCCTCTGCTCCTGAAGTAGGACAGCAGAGGTTCTACGCCTCGATTTCTGTAGCTCTTGAGAATTTCGATGATGACAAAGTTTTCGAACATCAGGTCACTCATCGCGCCGTCTATCAAAGCCTCTTTAGTAGTCCATCCGCTTAAGAAGGCGCAAAGTCCCGTATCCGTGAAATAGACTTTGTGACTTTGATGTTTTCTATTTCGACCATCCTCTGAATGTTCTGGAAGCAGGTAGACGAGAGCGGTCTTTTCAAGCACGGTCAGGTATGTTTTGAGGATGGTTTCTGAAATTCCTAGTTCTCCTGACAGAGTTCGAAAATTTAATCGCTGGCCGATTCGAGCAGCTACAAGGCGCATAAAGTTAAAGAAATCTTGTTCACTCGGAAGACCGGCAAGATTTTGGATATATCGCTTTAGAAAGGAGCCATAAAACGTTGTCCATTCGATGCCTGATGTCCATAACTCTGGAGCAGAGCCCTTCCAAATATGGAGAAAAACATCATTAAAACCGATCTTTTCCCTCTGACGGCATCCGGCAACATACTCTTGGGTCGGAATAAACGGTTTTTGTTCCAGCCAACCATTGAACTCCCTCTGAGAAAACAGTATCGAACCTAAGGTTCCGTCGATCCTATCTCCGGGAACGGATCTGTCTTGCCGTAGTAAAGGAGCAGTAAACATATGGTTAACGTTGAAATCGTTAGTGAAAGGGATGCCTTGATGAGTCAAAGAATAGACCGACACACAACTCCGAAGCGAATCGGATACGGATCTTTTCTTTCCTCCTAAATTGCATTGCGCTTCTTGTTTTCATAGCAAATTATGGAAAACGATAGATTCACAAAGTGGCTATTTTGAAAATCGTATTCGCATTTCCGTTTTTACTTCTTTTTTGTCCATAGAATGAAACCATTCGATCTTCATTGAAACATTGAAAATGAACAGCACACTGAATCACACCGTTAAAGCTTCGCTTCACAGCGAACGCTTTGTGCTGTCCAATCGAATGTGCCGAATGTGAGTCTGACTTTCCGCTAAGGAATGTCTTACTGACTTCTCTATTTGTCTTTCCCAAAATCCATCTTTAACTCGGGATAAGAATAAGCAGAGTGAAGGTACATCTTAAAAATCGCCCGCTTTTCAAATCCCGACAATATTAAACAACTAACTCTGTAATAGGTGAAAAGCATGCAACGATTCCAATTTTTAAAACTGGCTGCCGCAGCAGTGATTGCCGTTCCCCTCCTTCTTTCGGGGTGCGGCGATAAAAAGACCTCTGAACTTAAAGTCGGTGCAACCGCCGGCCCTCACGCAGCCAATGTCCAAAAGGCCGCAGAAGTAGCTAAAAAACAGGGCTTAAACGTTAAGGTCATTGAATTTACGGACTATATTTCCCCGAATAAGAGTTTGGAAGAAGGCTCTCTAGATATCGCAATTTATCAGCACGAGCCGTTCCTCAATAACTTCAACAAGCAACAGGGAACTCATCTCAAAAATATCGGTGTAGCTGTTGTTCAGCCGATGGGCTTTTACTCGAAGAACATTCACAGTCTGAAGGATATTCCTGACGGCGCAACGTTTGCGATCCCGAATGACCCGAGCAACGAAGGCCGCGGACTTCAGTTAATTGAAAAAGCCGGTTTAATTAAACTGCAGCCGGGCAAAGACGGCTCCGCAATTACGGTTGCCGACATCATCGACAATCCGAAGCATCTGAAATTTAAAGAACTCGAAGCCGCTCAGCTTCCGAGAAGCTTATCCGACGTTGACATTGCCACAATTCCGATGAATTACGTTATAAGTGCAGGTCTGTCTCCGGAAAAGGACGGCTTCTACTACGAATCTAAAGAAGCTCCTTACGCATTGATCATCATTGCTGCAAGAGAAAACAATGCCAACAATGCAGACGTCCAGAAGTTTGTGAAGGCATTCCAGTCTCCGGAAGTAGCTAAATTCATTAAGGAAGAATTTAAAGGTGCAGTAGTTCCGGCTTGGGAATAATACATAATAGGTAACTTATTGAATAAAAAATAATTCCGCCGAATCAGCAATGGTACGGCGGAATTTTTTCTAACACGCTTTTCTAACAAATTTCTGTCTAATCTAACAATTTAACACGTCGAATGTTAGATAAATGTTAGAAAAATGCACTTGGGGAGTGGTTTTCATTTGTCAGACTGCTCATTAACGAAAGACTATTTTCGGGAAAACGATAAGGTGTTTTGTATCTAAATGTATGTCAAGAGAGGGCCTGAAGTTCTAAGATTAGAGAATCAGGTAGAGGTGCAGACTTTATAAGTAGTTGCTTCCTTTAAAGGAGAATCGGGAGGCAGCAAAAGGAAAGTTTGCCGAAGGCCGATTGATCTCTCCTAAATTGATCGGACCTGGGCCGTCGAAAAACATTCGGCGGACTGTCACTGAACAGTGGAGCGCTACCCGAGGTCTCGAACCTTATTCCTTTTGATATTACCTTTAAGGTCCGGATGCTCGAGGAGCTCCGGAATGAAACATAACAATATCAAGAGGACGAAATGTCTCAAACCAACTCAAGTTCCCGCTTAGCACCGTGGCAAGCCATGACTATGCTTGCCGTGGGTATTGCCATAATCTTTTTCGGGTTGATGGCCTTAAAGGTTAATGCCCGCATCGTTCTTGCCGTTGACGGCGCCATTATGTGCTTAATGGCTTGTGCCTTCGGTATTTCTTATGACAGCGTTCAGAAAGGCATCAAAGACACCATCGCTTCAATGCTTGTTGCAATGCTGATTCTCTTGTCCGTCGGTGTTCTCATCGGCTCCTGGATGGCCTCCGGAACGATTCCGGTTATGGTCTATTACGGTATGCAGGTCATTACTCCGGCACTCTTCCTTCCGGTTGCCTGCATCCTGTGTACATTGATGAGTACATTAGCAGGAACATCCTGGGGCACACTGGCTACCGTCGGCGTTGCCTGTATGGGCGTCGGTGAAGGCCTCGGAATCCCGGTTGAAGCGGCAGCCGGCGCAGTCTGCGTGGGTGCTTTCTTCGGCGATAAAATTTCTCCGTTAAGCGACTCTCCTGTGATCACGGCTACTGTGACGGATACACCGTTAATGGAAGGTATCAAGCATGCCCTGATTTCCACCGGCCCGGCTTATCTCATCAGCCTAATTTTCTTTTTTGTTTACGGTCTGGAATTCAGCGGCGGCTCTGCAGCAGAAAGCGCAACTTACGTTGAAATTTTAAGAACGATTGAAAAGAGTTTTAATCTCAACCCAATTACCCTACTGCCGGTATTTGTTGTGATCGGTCTGATCGCCTGGAAGAAGCCGACGATTCCGACCTTCGTTGCCGGTATTGCCGTTGCTGCATTCTTAGGCATGTTCCTCCAAGACGTAAGCCTCAAGAACATGATGAACTACATGTACAGCGGCTTTAGCATCCACACGGATTCCGCATTCGTCGACAAGATGCTCAACCGCGGCGGTTTCACCAGCATGTTAAGCACGATCGGATTATTGATGACAGCTGCGATCTTCGGTGCTCCTTTGAGAACTGCCGGTGTTGCTGATGTCTTACTCGACTACGTCAGAAAATTTGCCCGCAACAGCCGCGTCATGGCCTTCTGTGTCATGTGTCTGCACACACTCTTCTTCATGATCACTGGCGCTTACTATGTCAGCTATCCGGTTGTCGGCTCCATGACCAAAGATATGTTCCCGAAATACGGTCTGCAGCGTAAGAACCTGATGCGCATGATGCTGGATACCGGTACCGGTCTGGCTCCGTTGGTTCCGTGGTCTACCACCGGTTCCTACACCGCTTCTACGTTAGGTGTTGCCAACATTGCCTTCTTCGCATTCGCTCCGATGCTTTGGCTCTCCATCATCCTCTCTGCCGTTTATGCATTGACCGGTATCGGTATGGCCAAGCTTGAAGAACAAACCGTCGAGGAAGAAGAAGGTAATCGATTCAACGGCCAGCTGGCAAAGGAGTAAATCATGGAAAAGCTTTTTCAGCGCTGGTATGACTTGATTTCCATTGATTCTGTATCCGGTCACGAAGTCGGAGCAGCAGACTATGTTGCCGAAGCTCTGCGCTCCATGGGACTTGAGCCTCATTACAGCTACTTCCCGGAAGATACTGACAGACAGCGTCCTTCTGTTTGGGCAGTGCTAGACAGCTGCAAACCCGGTAAAACGATGCTTCTTATCGGTCACATTGACACCGTTGATGTGAACTTAAAGAACTGGAAAACCAATCCTTTCATGCCGGTCGAAATCGACGGCAAGGTTTACGGCCGCGGATCCATGGATATGAAAGGCGGAGACGCTGCGATTCTCACGACGGTTGAGTATTTTGCTCAGCACAAAGATGAGTTTTCCGGAAAGATCCTGATTTGCTTCGTTGCCGATGAAGAAGGATTAAGCAAAGGAACCTATCAGCTCGTTGCCGAAGACGTGGTTCATGCTGATTACGCCATTATGGCGGAGTGCCGCTACAACAATGTGGCTGTGGGTTTCAGAGGGCGCTTCAGCTTTGAAATCACGGTAAAAGGCAAAGCCGGGCACGCCAGCCGTTATCCGGAAGTCGGAGAAAATGCTCTGATTTCTGCCGGACGTTTGGCTGCTGCGATTGAAGCACTTCCGACGCTCACGCATCCCAAACTTCATCACGGCACCTGGTGCGTCCGTTATTTGGCGGGCGGCAATTCCGGGGCGCTGGTGGTTCCGGACAGCTGCTACATGTTTGTAGACCGTTATGTCGTTCCGGGCGAAGATGAAGCGATGTGCATTCGTCAGATGCAGGAAGCTGCTGAAAAACTCGGCTTGGCAGACAAAGTGGATATTCATTTGAAACCGCGCAACAGTCCTTACATGAAGTCTTTTGCTGTTCCTGAAGACCACGAACTTGTCGTCAAACTTCAGGAAAGCTTCAAGGAAGTCACCGGCGAAGATCTGCCGATAGATTATGATCCGTCGGTCTGCGATTCTAATATTCTTGCCGTCTCCTGCGGAATTCCTGTTGTCACATTCGGGCCTTCCGGCGGGAATATGCACGGAGACAATGAGTACGGGTATCCGTACCAAGTCAAGAACTGCTATGAGATTTACAAGAAGACAGTAAAGAAACTTCTTCCGGCATAAAAACCAACCGACATATGCCGCTTGAGAGAGCGGCTTCAAACCACACCCGCGTCGAGAGCTTCAATTATTGGGGCTCTCGACGTTTTCTTAGTGGGCGGATTAAAAGGAGAACGGCGTGCTTAGAGATATGTAAGGGGTTGGAAATACGGGTAGTTGACTTTTGCGGTATAGAAATGTAGATGTCTTATAGGTTCGTATCTTAATTTAGCTGCATGATCAATACTGTCTCCAAGGAATAAGAAGGAGACAGATTATGGATATCAACTGGTCAAGATACATTGAGATCGCTCGAGCACAAGACTTGGGCAGCGCCGAGGTAGCGAGATTGATTCGAACCGAGACCCGTCGCAAAGTCAACATC
>LARN01000169.1 GCA_000980495.1 Acinetobacter sp. N54.MGS-139
ACTTCTGGTTCTTCCTGAACATCTTCCGGCGTCTCGGGCCCGGCTCCCGGAACTCCAACACCTAACGCTTCAAAGTATTTAATCTTTTTACCGGCAACTTCGTCGAAGTAGTAGCCGTGGTTAAAGCGAGTTTGCATGACGTTATTTAGAACCTGAAGGATCTTTGAGTCGCTCTCGTAGACCAGGTTCAGTTTTCCTGCTTTCTTGTTTTCCTTCATATAGCTGCGGATTCTCGAACGAACCATCAGCGACAAGCCAGTCGCAATGAACTGTACGAAGGTTTTCCCCTGCAGTGCCTTGTTGTCAGAGCACCTGATTCGATTACAGCCGAGTCGGTCCTTGAGCGTTGCAAAGGCATCCTCTACGCGCCAGCGGTCCGCATAAGCCGTCCAGGCCTTAACCGGATCTTTCTCCGAGTCTGTGACTAAGACTCTAAATCCCTTGTACTTCAAGTATTCGTCTACCCGTCGGTTAACAATAACCAAGCCTTTTTCTTTATCGTTCCGGAAGAATTTTTCTTTCAGCTCTTCTTCTTGTTCGGTGAGAGCTTCCTCTTCGATGAGTTTCTTTTTAATCGTGAGAAGCGATTCCGTGAGCTTATTGGCCGCTTCCTGATAGATAACCGGGTCGTAGAACATGTGGTAATAAAGCTCTGCTGATGCGGTGTTTGATGCCG
>LARN01000071.1 GCA_000980495.1 Acinetobacter sp. N54.MGS-139
GCCGATGATAGTGAGTTGTATTTCTTGCGAAAGTAGGTAGTCTCCGGGCTCTCCATAAAAGACAAACCTCTTGGACTTAACCGTTCAAGAGGTTTTGTTTTATCTGCTATTCAAAAAACTGAATTTGTTTTGCCCCCCCCCCACCTCCCTTCATGTTGGAAACCGACGAGATTTAAGAATCTTCGCTTAATGCGCTAAAGCCCAAAGGTAGATTGGATAGAGGTTCGACGTCTCCGCTAACAACACCTCACCTTACTTAAACTGCCATTTGTTTCTGTACCACTTAACAAAAATCTTGTCTATGGCGAAACATAACTTTGCTCATACTACCGAGGCCAGTTACGGCAAAGTTGCGTACAACACACGGAGAGAGGGTTTTGGCTTGCGTCACTTCATCTAAAAAAGCGTCTTGTGATAAGTAATTTATCATTCTTCTTGGTTATAAACTTTGCACTTATGCATAACAGTGGCGGAACTAAAGTGAACTTTAACTGATTCCGCCTTTCTTCGTTTCTATATGAGGAGCAGCAATTCGTTTTATCTTTGAGACATGTTCGGGATCCTCAATTTTTTGTGCTATACAAGCTCATTATCAAGAGGAACTCCCAATGGAAAATCCGAAACTACCTCCGATTCTGGTTAATAAAGCTGGTTCTGTTTATTACGTGTATACCTACAAAAATGTTTGGGATAGGGAGCTTAAGCGGAGTAAAAGGGGAGAGTCAAAAAAGATAGGCAAAATTCTTGGCGGACAAAAGGACGGCGTAATTTGTTTTGACGAGAGTTTTCTTCAGGAGCGTCCTGAATTTAGAAGCTTTCAGGTTGAGAGAAAAGGAAAAGAGTACGTCTTTACTCCTTTGAACGAGAGCGGCACTACGCTAACTCAGTTGCAAGAGGTCAAACAGCTCCATGCCGGCGCCACTTGGGCTCTGGATCAGCTCGTAGCGCAATCGCCTGTCGGAGAGGCTCTAAAGTGGGCTTTTCCACAACGGAGGGACTACCTCAAGATTTTATCTATTTGCTATTTCATAATTCTCAACCAAGACAACAACATTTCTAAGTATGAGACGTTTGCCGAGGTCACGCGCCTGCCCTGGGGTGCTCCTCTGGCGCCTTCCTCAATCAGCCGGGTCTTTAGAAAGATCAGAAATCAGCAGATAGAAACTTACTTCTCGGTTTTTAGGGATGAATTATTGGAACAACAGGAGAAGTACGGCGACAAGAATGAAATAACGCTGGCCCTGGACTCTACTTCCGGTTCTAACTATGTTATTAACAATCTACTTAATCTTGAAAGACATAGGTATGAAGACGAGGATAATCTTCCGCTGATTAATCTGCTGGCACTAACGGAGTACGAAAGCGGCATTGCTTTCTTCTACCGTGCCTACGACGGAAAAGTTCCTGCTGCGAAAACTGTCAGTCAAGTTATTTCCGAGAATGCCGGACTGAGTCTAAAAAACGTTGTTTTTGTGTCAGATAAAGGTTACAGTGACGCTAAAAACATCAATGATTGCCTGAGAAATAAACTCGGATTCCTATTCAATGTGCAATGCGCGATGCCAGACAGTTTTGCTCAAGAACTCATTGATGGGGAAAAAGAAAACCTCAGGGACTTAAACCGAATGGATTGGTTGACAAAGGTCTTCCAAATAACGAAGGAGATCAACTGGACTTTCGAATCTGATCTTGTAGAAGGACAGGTGACCTCAAAAAAGACAAAGGAATCCACGATACTTTACTGGCACATCTATTTCAATCGACAATTTGTTGAGAATGATAGGCAAGGGTTGATCGAGAGAATCGATCGGGTACGAGAAAAGATCTACAACGGTGAGGAGCTCGATGAAAACGAACTAACGCTATTAGAAGATGTGTTTGAAAAACATGAGGAAGGCGACATGATCAGCTATACCATTAGCAATGAGAAAGTGGATCAGAAGCTTCGCTACAAAGGCTATCAAATGCTAGTAAGCGACAAGATATCCGACGCTAGAAAAGCATGGTGCGTCTATCAGGAAAGACGGATCCTAGAAGACACGTTCAAAACGCTCAAAAGCCGCCTGAGCTGCGTCCGAAACCGTGTTTCGGATAACGAATCTCTCATTGGTAAAACGTTTGTGCAGTTTTTGGCGACCTCAATTGAAATGATCGTCAGAGCGAGGCTGAGAAAATACTTAGAAGAAGGTAAAGCGAGTGATAGTCTGCCGACGGATTACGACCCTGCCCGCGGGATTCTTGACTCTTTGAACAACGTGATGCAGACCAAATTCTGCGAGGGCTATTACTTCGGAGAAAGTGCAGAGCAAAAACGCGGACTTTTTGAAGCTCTTGGCGTCTCGGTTCCCGGTCCTGAAACAGAAAAGGAACAGGATTACGAAGACGAAGAAGAAACAGAATTCTAGGAAAAGCGCTGTTTATTCAGAGGCCGGCCTTCGCCGGATTCACTAAATCCTGCAATAAGAAAGCTAGAAAAAGGAAGGTCCGAAATTCTTTCGAATCTCGGACCATCAATGGCGCGCCAGGCAGGAATCGAACCCACGACCCCCTGGTTCGTAGCCAGGTACTCTATCCAGCTGAGCTACTGGCGCACTGCTGTTTAACAGCGAGAACGAACTATAGCACAAAAAAATATTTTGTGTTTGACTCAACTTTCGCAGAATGAGCAAATTTGAAAGAATTTGTCTTGATCTTGATTTGGATCCTTGATTTTCCGTTTTATTGCAAGCTTGACTAAACTTACGAAAACTAACCAAACGGAGAAAGTTAATGGACAACCAAATCATTTTCGGTGTGACAGACGAACAGAGCGGGTATAAGGACGAAATCCTTTTGACCAACATGTCCAACCGCCACGGATGTATCACAGGTGCAACCGGAACAGGGAAAACCGTTTCTTTACAAAAATTAGCCGAATCTTTCTCCAAGAAAGGCGTTCCGGTATTCCTTGCAGATATCAAAGGTGACTTGTCGGGCATTGCAAAAACTGCGGTGCCGACAGATAAGCTGAAAGCTCGTTTGGAAAAACATCACTTGCCGACTCCGGATTGGTCAGCCTGCCCGGTCGTCTTCTGGGATGTGTTCGGTCAGGAAGGGTTTCCCGTTCGTGCAACGATCAGTGATATGGGACCGCTGCTTCTGTCCCGTCTCCTTCAATTAAACGATACGCAGGAAGGCGTCTTAAACGCCGTATTTTCGATTGCTGACGATAACGGGCTGTTGCTGTTGGATCTGAAAGATCTGCGCTCAATGCTTCAATTTGTGGGCGATAACGCCGCACAGTTCAGAACGAAGTACGGCAACATCTCAATGGCATCTATCGGAGCCATTCAAAGAGGTCTGCTGGTATTGGAAAATCAGGGCGGAGATAAGTTCTTCGGTGAACCGATGCTCAATATTCACGATTTGATGCAGACATCGGACGGAAAGGGCGTTGTAAACATCCTTGCTGCAGATAAGCTTATGCAGTCTCCAATGCTTTATGCAACTTTCCTTTTGTGGATTCTGAGCGAACTTTATGAAAATCTGCCGGAAGCCGGAGACCTTGAAAAACCGAAGCTTGTTTTCTTCTTTGACGAAGCGCATATGCTCTTTAACGGGGCTCCGCAGGTTTTGGTCGATAAGGTTGAACAGGTTGTCCGGTTGATTCGATCTAAGGGTGTCGGTGTCTTCTTTGTAACTCAAAGTCCTGCTGACATCCCGGAAAAAGTGTTGAGTCAATTAGGCAACCGCGTTCAGCACGCACTAAGAGCCTTTACGCCTCGTGATCAAAAAGCCGTCCGCACGGTTGCAGAAACCATGAGACCAAACCCTAAAATCGATATGGTGCAGGCCATTCAGGAACTCGGTGTCGGTGAGGCATTAGTGAGCTTCTTGGATGAGAACGGTACGCCCGGTATTACGCAAAGAGTTTGGGTTTGCGCCCCTGGCAGCCAGATCGGACCGATCACGCCGGCTGAAAGACAAGCGATCCAAAATGCATCCGTGCTGAAAGGTGTGTATGACCAGGCTATTGACCGCGTTAGCGCCTACGAAGTTCTTCAGCAGAGAGGCTCTGCGGCGATTGCTGCAGACAACGGAGCTCCTCAGTCGGGTAAACCTGCGGCACAGGGAGCAGCTGAGCAGGAAGGACCGGACTTCACAGATATTTTGATGAGCAAAGCCAAAGACATCCTTTTAGGCTCTACAGGACCCAGAGGCGGTCATCGTGAAGGAATTGTCGAAAAGGTTGTTCGCCAGAGCGGAGAAAAAATCCTGAGAGGCATTCTCGGGTCTCTGTTAGGAGGCAAGAAATAATTTCCTGAAGGACTGAAAAATTGCAAAACTAGAGTACCAAAAGTTTAAAAATCATACTAAATCCTTTTATTTCAGTGGAATAGAAGGATTTTTTGTGCTATACTAGATTACCTATTGGATAATCTATTTCAATCATGAAAACGCCTAAGCTTCCACCGCTCATCATTAAAAAGAGCCCTTCGGCTTTCTACGTTTACACCTACAAGAACAAGTGGGACTCTGAGAAAAAGAGAAGTTATCGAGCCAGCTTCAAGAAGGTCGGCACCGTTACTTCAGGCGAGAAGGAAGGCAGGATCCGCTGGGATGACCATTTTTTAGCTGAGCGCCCGGAATTGAGGGACTTTATCTGTGAACGCAAAGGTAAAGATTATGTCTTTACTCCCATGAACGAAGGCGGCTTTACGCTTTCTCAGGCAATGGAAGTCAAACAACTGCACGCGGGAGCTACCTGGGCACTGGATCAGCTCGTTGTTCAATCTCCCATTGGAGAAGCTCTCAAAACAGCCTTTCCTCAGCGCCGGGACTATCTAAAAGTTTTATCGATTGCGTACTTCATCATCCTTAATCAAGACAACAATATTTCTAGGTATCCGACCTTTGCCGAAGCAACCCGTCTGCCGTGGGGAGCGCCTTTGCATCCATCTTCAATAGGCAGGATTTTTAGGAAAATCAAAAAGCAACAGATAGAAAAGTACTTCTCAGCTCTACAGGAAGGCTTAATAGAACAGAAGAGAGAGGTTGGAGATGATGACAAGCTGACATTGGCTTTAGACTCGACTTCCATTTCCAGCTACGCTAATAAACTGCCAAACGTAGAAAGAGGCAGGAATAAAGACGAGGACAACCTTCCTCAAATTAATCTGCTGATGTTGGTTGAGTCCAAAAGCGGGCTGCCCATCTTCTATCGAACCTACGATGGAAACGTTCCGGATGTACAAACTGTCAGACGAGTTATCGCTGATAACTCGCGACTAGGCATCCAAAATGTCGTCCTTGTGTCTGACCGCGGCTACAGCGGCACAAGAAATATCAATGACTGCCTGAGAAATAAAGTCGGATTTCTGTTCAACATGAAATGCGGGGTGTTAGGCAGTCTTACCCAGGAACTCATTGATGAAGAAAGACTCAATCTCCAGGACCTAAACCGAAGGGATTGGTATACCCAGGTCTTCCAGGTGACAAAGAAAATCAACTGGATTTACGAGCCTAGTCCTGTAAAAAACCAGAGATCCACAAGAAAGACACAGGAAACTGCGGAGCTTTACTGGCACATCTACTTCGATCGACAAATTGCTGAGAACGCCAGACAAGGACTGTTCGAGAGAATCGATCGCGTACAGGAAAAGATAGCC
>LARN01000072.1 GCA_000980495.1 Acinetobacter sp. N54.MGS-139
TGTTGTCGCTCGAATTACTCTTGCTTGGTGTTTGACGGAGTATTTTCTACTCCTTCATCTCCAATAAGATCGAGCATTTAAATTTGCAGCTTTCACTGCAGACTTCTTAGTGCCCGCTCTTATCGGTCGTCGATAAATTTTTAAAGATCGTATCGGCTTTCGCCGTCGCTCAGTTTCGTGAGCGAAGAATTGAAATTTTACACGTTTAAAATTTTCTGTCAAGCGACTGAAGAATTTCAAATGTAAAAATTCGTTTCCGTCTGTCGTTGCTGCGCTGTGCATTAGCGACAGGACGTGCATCTTAACGAAACAATTCGGTGTGCGCAAGTTGAGCACGTCTTACAAATGTTTCTAATTGTTGTGTGTTTTATACAACAACATTTTGTTCTTGTCCTTTTCTACTGTCCTTGAATTTCTCTGGTACCAAATGGTTTCGTCGGGTTTGTTTTTGTGAGTGTGAACATGTTCACACATATGAAAACCAGAAATTAACTACCGTCTGTAGATAGGCAGGGAGAGTCAAATGTACGAGTCAATAAAAAGAAAGGAGACCTCGCGGGCCCCCTTTTCAATTGGAACGATTGTTGTCTGTGGGATTATTTTGTTCCTGCTTGTCCCCAAACATCTCCCCAAGAGCCGCTCAAAGCTCCCTTGGCATAGTCGACAACACGATTCTCAAAGAAGTTGGTATGCGTTACGCCAAGCATGGAGTCAACCCAAGGCAGAGGATTGACATTTACCTTGAAAATCTCTTTCATGCCCATCGCGGCAAGTCTGCGGTCGCAGATCCAGCGAATGTAGGCTTTCACATCTGCGGGAGACAGATTCTGTTTGCTCATGTCATTGACGCCGAAAGCGAGGTCGATGAAGGCATCTTCCAGCTCAATCATTTTCTCGGCGATGTCATAAATACGCTTTTTCAAAGAGTCTGTCCAAAGTTCCGGGTTCTCAATAATGTATTCACGGAATAAACGGATCATGCTTTCTGTGTGCAGCGTTTCATCATTGATGGACCAGGCGATGATCTGTCCCATGCCTTTCATGGTTCCGTTTCTTGTGAAGTTAAGGAGCATCACAAAACTTGAGAACAACTGCATGCCCTCCGTAAAGGCAGAGAAAGCAGCCATTTTCACAGCGATGTTTTCCTGCTGGTCTTCAGCGAGACCGTGGAAGAAATCGTGCTTTTCTGCCATAGCTTCGTACTGCAGGAACTCGTTGTAAACGGTTTCCGGCATACCGATGGTCTCAATCAAATGAGAATAAGCGGCGATATGCACTGCTTCACGAGCAGCAAAGCTCGAGAGCATCATACGAATCTCAGGTGTCGGGAAGAAGGGCAGGTAGGTATTGACGTAGGCAGAGCTAACGTCAATGTCGCCTTGTGTGAAGAAACGGAAGACTTTTGTCAGAAAGTCT
This sequence comes from Acinetobacter sp. N54.MGS-139, assembly GCA_000980495.1. Classification (GTDB taxonomy): domain Bacteria; phylum Pseudomonadota; class Gammaproteobacteria; order Burkholderiales; family Burkholderiaceae_F; genus Parasutterella; species Parasutterella gallistercoris. Next base: position 1,417 of record LARN01000072.1, read on the forward strand.
CTTTCTCCATCAGTCAGAACATTCTTCCAATCCTTGATGTCTTCGATCATCGGGACTTCTGTCCATAGCCAGTGCATTTGCTCACTGGCCATGAATGCATCATAGGCCCATGGATAAGAGAAGGGTTTGTAGTAATTCCGGCTTTTTGTCAAACTTGATTTCATTGCTCATCCTTCGCAGGCAAGACAGCTTGAATTCTCGAGAACTTCGCGCATGTTGATGGACTCTTCAAGACGATGTCTTTCAACTTTTTCACCTAACTTATCGGCTTTGCGGAGTTTGTCGCTTCGACAGTAGTAAAGGCTCTTCAAACCAACCTTCCATGCCAGGAAGTGACAGGCATGGAGATAAGCGATAGAAACATCAGCCGGGAAGAAGAGATTCAAAGATTGACCTTGGTCAATAAATTCCTGACGGTCAGCAGCAAGATCAATCAGCCAGCGCTGGTCGATTTCCTGGGCGGTTTTGAAAACATCTCGAATTACCTGCGGCAAGGCTTCCAAATGCTGAACGGAACCGTCGTGAGCGGTGATGCTAGTCCAAACTTCATCCGTATTTAATCCGTACTCTTCAAGAACAGGAATCAACATCTTGTTCTTAATAATATGAGCACCGGAAAGCGTGTCCTGACGATAAATATTTGCACGGATCGGTTCGATCGAAGGAGATGTGGCTCCCATGATCAAACTGGAGGAAGCATTCGGAGCAATTGCGTTCCAATGAGAGAAGCGTCTCGGAATGCCGGCGTCTTTCGCATCCGGACACGGACCGCGCTTTTCGCAAAGAATCTCATCACCGCGAGCGCACTCTTCTCTAATATGGGAGAACATGCGGTAATTAATAGACTTTGCTAAAACGGATTCAATAGGAATCCGTTTTGACTGTAGATATGCATGGAAGCCTAATGCACCGATACCAATAGATCTTTCACGCAGGGCAGAGTAGCGAGCTCTTTCAACAGAGTCAGGAGCGTTGTCAATAAAGTATTGGAGAACGTTATCCAAGAACTCCATGACATCAGGAATAAATTGTTCATTGGTATTCCAATGATCAAAATATTCGAGGTTCAGGGAGGAAAGACAGCAAACGGCCGTTCTCTTTTCGCTTGTCGGCAAAAAGATTTCTGTACAAAGATTGGAGCCGTGAATTTTTAAGCCCTTGTCGCTGAGCCAAGAGGGAAGGGCTCGGTTTGCTGCATCAATAAAGACAATGTAAGGCTCACCGGTCTGCATTCTGAGTTCAAGAATACGCTGCCAAATATCTCTGGCAGATACCACTTCAACAACACGGTGGGAATGAGGGTCCCGAAGTTCCCAAGAGTCGTCCGCGTCAGCATCAACCATGCTCTTTTCAATTAAACGCATGAATTTGTCGGAGATGTTTACACCGTGATGCAGGTTGAGCGTTCTCAAGTTCTGGTCTCCGGTCGGCTTACGCATTTCCAAAAATTGAATGATGTCGGGATGATCAACATCAAGGAAAGCAGCATAAGATCCTCGGCGTGTTCTTCCCTGACGGTAGGCCAGGCAAGCCGCATCATAGATTTTTAAGTGAGGCATCACGCCGACAGATTTGTCGTCCGCGCTTCTAATATCTACATGAATGCCGACACCGCCTCCGAGCATGGAGAGCCAGTTGACTTCGGAAAGTGTATTAACGAGACCCTCAGCTGTGTCTTGCATATAAACTTCAAAGCAGCTGATAGGGAGTCCTTTCTTGCTTCTGCCGAAAGAAAGGATAGGGGTCGAGAAGGAAAGCCAATGCTTAGAGGCGTAATCGTAAATACGCTGAGCATGAGCAGGGTTACTTGCGAATGTTTCTGCTACTGTTGCAAAGCGTTCCTGCGGGCTTTGCTCTTCTTCCTTCATATAACTTTCGCGAAGGCGTTTACGCGAGACTTCTTCTAATAATGAGTCGCGCTCGAGATCTATTTCAATGCCCATTTGTTAATGTAACCTTAAGATTTAAAAGAGTTTTTCTTCAAACTAAAAAAATTGTGCGACCCTCGATTGTACATTCAGAAGACTTGGGCTTGGCCCTCAAAGACACTTTCAGAAGTAGCTTGTTACCAGTTTTGAGAACAAAAAAGGTTGGGTCTGAGCCCAACCTTGAGAGACAGCCGATAAAGATTTTAGAGGTGTACGAAGGGGTCGTATTCTGCTTTAGAAATCGGTTTCAGACCGAGGGCAGAACAGGCAGAATCGACATCGCAGTGACTTCTAAAGAAGGCGTTCCACTTGCTAAAAGTAGGCGCATCAGTCATAAAAACTTCACCGTCTTGATCAAAGAGGAAGTTGCAGTCTTCTCCGGAGGCTGAGATCAGTTGTTCTGTGTATTTCTGACCGTCGTGCCAATCAATGAACGAAAGAGAGCGAAGTTCACCTGTTTCTTTAATAAGAATGTTCATGAGACATCTCCGATTGAAAAATTATTAATTCTTACGGGTTAATAATGACACAAAAAATCATAAAAATATGAAAACATGAAAATAAATTCCTAAATTAGGTGTTAATACAGACAAAATAAATTCTTCTTTACATATTGCAAAAGCTGCGTTTCATAAGATGAAAATTCGTATTCATGTTTAACAGGCTCGAAATTCTTTGTTGTTTTTTAGAGACAAGATCGAAGAAAGTAACCGTTGGATCTCAGAGATTTTCTGCCTATTGCCGAGTTATTTCTTAATTGATCAACTTGGTTGAGCGGTAGAAGTTGGAGCGACAAAACAAAGTGTTGGAAGGTCTGAGAGAGTTTGATCCGCGAATGGGAGAGAGACTGATTGAACGGGACCCTTTATCTGGAAAGCAAAAAAAGCCCGTTCCGAATTGAAACCGAGGAGCGGGAGGTGGGTCTAAAAACGTCTTTTAAGGACGCCTATGGGTAAGATTTTCTACTAGACAATGAATCGCATGATGAGCATGCCGATGGAAGCCATCAAAATGCTGTTGAACATGAGCATCGGCCAGTATTTTTTAGGAACGTCGGCAACACCGAGGAGGCGACCCATGTACTGAATTTGAGAAGCCATCAGGAGGAGTGCCGGAGAGAGGATTGTGATGTCATGTGCATTGAGTGTGCCGCTGGCAAGCAGGCTGGCTGCAACACCGACGCCTGCGCCGCAGGACAGCCAAGTTGCGCAAAGAACGGTAATAGCTTGGCCGGGAAGATCAAAGATGCTCATGACCGGGCCGCAGACTTTGCCTAAGAAGGACATCACACCGAAAAGGTCAAGGATGTATGCCAGAACGAAGGCCATCAGCACGTTCGGCATCAGGTTGTTGATCGCGACGTTAAAGCCTTTTCTGAGACCAGTGATGAAAATATCAAAAGGATTGTTGCTCTTTTTGACTTGTGTTGCTGTTGCATTAGGCATTTTCGAAATCCTTCTTATAGAGAGTCTTGAGGCAGAAGCGGACAAACACGCCGCCGACAAACTTGAGGCAGAACATCACAACCAGCGGAATCCAAACCGGAACCAGGAAGGCCATGAAAAGGGCAGAAGCAATAGAGAAGTAGTTGTTAATCAAACCGGCACCTGCATACTGCCAGCCGGCAATAACGATCAAGTTCTCTTTAGTGATCTTTCCGGAGTCGACCAGACCTTTTGTCAGAGCAGCACCTGCGTCGGTACTCTGAAGGTCAGTAATGAGGGCCAAACCGGTAATGCCGGGGACGCCGAGGATCGGACGAAGCAGCGGAGTCATTAACTTTTGAGCAGCTTTCAAAGCGCCGTAGTGAGAAAGCACTTCAAGCAGACCCAAAGCCAGCATAACGCCGGGAACCAAAGAAAGAGCAAAGAGGAAGCCGGCACGTGCGCTGAGACCGCCTTTGCCGACGAAAGTTGCAGCGCCGGACACGGATCCGAATTTGCCGATCAGGGTTGTAAAGTCGAAGGCTCCGAGCCAGCGATAGGCATCGGGCATTTTGTAGAAGACACCGGAAAAGAAGCAGACGGCAAAGAAAAGTGAGATATATGCGCCTACACCTACTTTTTCGGCTTCTTCCGCTTCTTGCAGGACGGACGCACCAGAAATTGAGCAACGAACCACGATATAGGTCTCCTTTTATCGGAGACCTAACCCGTGGCACCTTTTAGATTCTGATGCAGTCGT
>LARN01000172.1 GCA_000980495.1 Acinetobacter sp. N54.MGS-139
GACCGAAATTGCAGCGGAACTAATGGCGAAGCTGTATGCCGCATCTGAGGAACCCCTGCCTTCTGCCCTTCTCCCGATCCGGGATCGCTTTGCAGCTTTGTTTCAGCGGGCGCGCGATGATCAAAACGCAGGTTGTCAAACTGACTACGTCCACGCGGCGATTATAGCCGATCAAATGATGAGCAATGCCTCGGAACTGCGTGGGCTACATGGCGATCTGCATCATGAAAACATCATGTTCTCCAGTCGCGGCTGGCTGGTGATAGATCCCGTCGGTCTGGTCGGTGAAGTGGGCTTTGGCGCCGCCAATATGTTCTACGATCCGGCTGACAGAGACGACCTTTGTCTCGATCCTAGACGCATTGCACAGATGGCGGACGCATTCTCTCGTGCGCTGGACGTCGATCCGCGTCGCCTGCTCGACCAGGCGTACGCTTATGGGTGCCTTTCCGCAGCTTGGAACGCGGATGGAGAAGAGGAGCAACGCGATCTAGCTATCGCGGCCGCGATCAAGCAGGTGCGACAGACGTCATACTAGTATAAATTTCTATAATTACGTTATCTAATTAGAATAAGAAGTATAATACGGCCATGAATGGAGGAATTTCATGGCCGGTCGTACCCGCAAATTTAATCCCGTCTTATCTGAA
>LARN01000073.1 GCA_000980495.1 Acinetobacter sp. N54.MGS-139
TTCAGATAAGACGGGATTAAATTTGCGGGTACGACCGGCCATGAAATTCCTCCATTCATGGCCGTATTATACTTCTTATTCTAATTAGATAACGTAATTATAGAAATTTATACTAGTCACCGCCTTCATCTTCTTCACTCTTGCTTACCGAAACCTGAGAAGAGCTCTGAACTCTTTCAGTTATTCGGATCGAGGCTTTTTCCTGGTGCTGGAGGTCATTGCAAAAACGTTGGACTTGCCTTTGGAAAGGTCCAAGAAATGCTCGGGCCTGATGGCAAACTTATACGGATGGCAATCTTCGGCGTAGACAGAGAGTCTTCTAATATCGATTTCGAGGACTATTTTGAATCGAAGTCCGGTATTTCCTTCTTTGATCTCTTCTTCGGGAAAATCGACAAGAAGCAGCTTGTAAGTTCGATTCTCACTCCCTGCAATAAGTCCCGTCTCACACTCGATGACGTCAAGTATCTGCCGGTGATTGATTCCTTGGTCGTTCCGTTTTTGAAAGGAATTAAAGAAGAGGGGCCGAGAGGCGTCAATGTTCTTTTGTACGGTCCTCCGGGCTCCGGAAAGACGGAATTAGGAAAGCTGTTGATTGAACAAGCCGGTAAAAAAGCCTATACCTTGAAGCTCGGAAGAGAAGAAAAGGTTTTGGCATGCTGGGAGCGTGCTTGCAAGTTAAGCCGAAACGACGCCGGCACAGCAATCCTGATTGATGAGGCTGATGACGTTTTCAACAGTGATCTGGTTCAAGGAACGACAGATCGCACGAATAAAGCGCGCATCAATGCCGCACTCGAAAACAGCAAAAAGCTGACGGTCTGGACAACGAACTCCTTGCGTTCTATGGATGCTGCCATCATCCGAAGATTCCATTTTGTGCTGAAGGTCGGTTATCCGCCTCGGGCCCAAATGGAAAAACTCGCACAGGGTGCGTTAGCCAAATCTTTGTCCGAGGAAAACATCAGCCGCCTTGTGAATACGGAAAATCTTTCTCCGGCACTTGTCGCGCAAGTCGGAGAGATCGTGGACAACCTACAAGGCAACAAAGTTAAGTTTCCGGAAGATTCTTTAATGAGCCTGCTCGAAGACATTCTTAAGGCACAAGGTTTTGGGCAACTGGCTGCCGCAACGAAGAAAATCAGAAAGTTCGACCCGGCTTTAAGCAATTCTGATACGGATTTGGAAGCTTTATCGGAAGGCCTCAAAGAAGCCGGCGCCGGAAGGCTATGTCTTTACGGTCCACCGGGCACTGGTAAAACTGAATTTTGCCATTGGCTCGCAAAGAAGCTTGAGCGGCCCCTGATCATGAAGAAGGCTTCTGATCTTTTGAACTGTTATGTCGGAGGGACGGAGCACAATATTGCAGCTGCCTTTGAAGAAGCAAAAAGAGAAAACGCTGTCCTTCTCTTCGATGAAATTGATTCCTTCCTTCAGGATCGAAGAACCGCGAATCATTCTTGGGAGGTTACGCAAGTCAACGAGTTTTTGACTCAGATGGAGTCTTATGAAGGCTACCTCGTGGCAACAACGAACCTTTTGGATCTGATGGATAACGCTTGTCTGAGAAGATTCGACTTGAAGGCCAAACTGGACTACATGACTGATGATCAGGCAGAAGAAATGTACAGAAGACTGGCGCAAAAGTGGAAATTCTCTGTCGGAGACGAAGTGAACAATCTGCGGAAAATCAGAAATCTTTCTCCGGGAGATTTTGCAGCCATCGACAGAAGACTTCGTTTCACCAAAGTTGTTTCCGGAGAAAAGATTGTGGATATGCTGAAAGTTGAAGCTCAGCTGAAGGAGGGGCAGTTTTCTGCCGCCAGAAGGACCATCGGATTTTTGGACAACTGAAACTTGTTCTAAGACAAAAATAAAGCGGCTCTTTTTGCGGAGCCGCAAAAAACTCCCGAGGAGAGACGGGAGTTGGAGGGAAAAGTTTTTTGATGTGACTAGGGCACGTTCATGTCAAAGCGTTTATCTTCAGCATTCTTATGGCACTGACGGCAATACAGAACGCTTTGTTCGTGCTCTTTATGGCAGAGTGTGCAGCGAAGCTGTCCGGCATGAGAATCATGCGGATTTAAAGCCACTTTCTTGGCAGCAGAAGCAGCTGCGAGATCCTGATAATTATGGCATTTCATGCATGCTTTGGACTTGGCAGCAGCTGCCGGTGCGGAAGAATTGTGGCATTGTTCGCAGGTCACGCCTTTCTGCATATGCTTAGCCATGGTGGGTGCGGCTTGAGCAGTGCAGAAGGCGCCGGCTAAAACAATCGCTGCGGCGGCAATGAGGCGGTTTAATTTCATTTTTATCTTCCGTTTTTGGCCCGGACCTTGCGGTCCGGGATTTTCTAGACGTTACTTACCGGCTTTTACATCGGCAAGAGCGTTGTCAGCAGCTAAGCGGCCGCTGGTCATAGCGAACGAAGAGGCAGAACCTTCGCAGCGGAGGTCGTAAGAAGAGTCATACAAACCGCCGATATCCTGACCGACAACATAGAGGTTGTCGATCACGTCGCCCTGCGGATTGAGAGCCTGGAACTTCGGATTGACGGTGACGCCGCCCAAAGTCAGGAAGAATGCGCGGATGCCTTTCAGAGCATAGTACGGGCCTTTTTCCATATTGAAGGTGGCGAGGTGTTCGGGCAGACGACCGAATTCCGGATCTTTACCTGCCTTAGCGTACTCATTAACCTTCTTCATGGTTTCCTTCAGGTTTTCCGGAGGAACACCGATCTGTGCAGCGAGGTCGTCAATTGTATCGGCCTTGAATGCCCAGCCTCTCTGCTGACCGATTTCGAATGTCTTCGGAAGGGCTTTCAGAGGAACACCGGCCATAACGATAGCGTTGAACGGAAGCAAAGCACCCTTGTTGACCAGTTGGTCATATTTCTGCTGGTCGATAATGTTGTACATCACGCCGCCGGCGCTTGTCATGGCGTTGTAAACGTCAACGAACACAGAGCCGCGGGATTCGTTGAAGAAGCGTTTGCCGTGCTGGTCGACCCAAAGCCAGGGCTGAGCCAAAGCGCAGCGGCCTTGTTTGAGTTCGTCAGCGCCCATGAACTGGTTGATCGGGGGCAAGTCGGCAAGGTACGGAGCGTTACCGGCAATGGTGTGCATGCCTTTGACGCCGGCACCGACTAACTGAGCCATCTGGATGCCGTCACCGGTACGGCCGTCGCCGTTCTTACCGTCGGTGACCGGACCGCGATACCAAACCGGTTCGAACATGCCGAGCGCAGAGGAGTCGTTCACATACTTGGCGAGCATTTCTTTGTTGGATTCGAAACCGCCGGTAGCGATGATGACTTTCTTAGCTTTAACGATGACTTTTTCGCCTTCGCCGTCAACAGCTTCAACACCTACCACTTTACCGTTTTCAACGATCAGTTTCTTGGCCGGGGTTTCGGTGAGGATTGTGCCGCCTTTGGCGCGAACTTCCTTAGCGAAGCGCTGGATGATGCCGGCAGCACCGCCTTTGAACAAGTGCCATGTCATCAGGGATTCATCTTTCGGATACATGGTGCGGATGCCGCGCATCTGAGCGCCTTTGTCCATAACCCAGTCAATGGTCTTTCCGGATTCTTCAATCAGAACACGAAGGACGTGCGGGTCAGCGCGATAGTGATGGTACTGCAGAGCGGCAGTAAGAACCTGGTCAACGGTGGTGTTGATGTTGTGTTCCTTCTGATAACGGGTGCCGACGCCAAGACTTCCTTCAGGGAAGTTTCCGCCGCCGCCCAGGGCAGCTTCTTTTTCGAGGACGATCGGTTTAGCGCCTTGGTCAACTGCGCTCTGAGCTGCTGCCAAACCGGACAGGCCGCCCCCGATGATAACGAGGTCGGTCTCATAAACCTGCGTTGCGAATGCAGGAAGCGAGAAAGTGGTGAGTAAAGAGGCTGCGATAGCAGATGTAAGCAGACTTCTACGAAGCATCGTAATTCTCCTTGTTTTGTGGTTATTAAGTGGTGTACCGCTTGGTGTTTCTAGGAGTATCTTAAGCGTGCCTTATGGAGATATACTTTGCGCAAGTTGCACTCCTATCTTTGCATTGTTGACAAAGGGTTATCGCTGTGGCGGACATTACCAAACTTTCTATTGACGATACGAGGTTTCTTGCGGAGCTAGAAAAGACGGGCGTTTTGCTTCGCGCGGGGTTGTTGTTAAATTTGTCTCCGTCTTCCTCAAGCAGGAACTTTTCTCGGATACGTTCGTACTTTCCGCAGGAAATTTTTAGACAAATGGAAGGAATCTGGGTGCCGACAAACTACTACCTGCAGATCAAGCCGCAGATTCATCAGATTTTGGAAGCTTCTGAAGCGATGATGGATATGCAGTTTGATCCGAGTCAATCCACAAGGACTTTTGTCTTGAGCTCAGTGATGACCGAAATCTCTGTCGTGATTTCCGGTGTACTGCCGAAAATGATTGAAAGAGCGCCGAAAGTACGATTAGACCTGAGCAAGCACGACAATGAGATCGCCGCTGTAAGTGAAGGCAAAGCGGATTTTGCGGTAATCACGGACGTTGATCTGGCGCCGGATCTCCACCGAATGAAGCTTTACCCGCTGGATCGTGTGTTGCTTGTCAGGAAGGGGCATCCACTTACGCAACTCAAAGGTCCTTTGTTAACTCGATACCTTCAAGTTTATGACCGTGTATCTATTCGGACAGGTCGGTCCGCATCCTGGGTCGGCCCTGAGCAAGGCTTATTCCAATACGAAAGGTTTATGGAACACACGAGGTTTTCTACGTCGCGTTTCTATTCTGCATGGGGCGCTATTGAGAAGACGAATTTGATTTCGGTTTGCGGCTGGCGTGCTGCAGAGATGGCAATGAAGGCCTATAAGTTAACGGCGCTTCCCTTGCCAATTGATTTTGAAGAGACCGAAAAATGGAATGTTCTGATTTGGTCGAACAGCAAGCACCGAGATCCGGCGCATAAATGGATGAGAGGGCTCTTTAAAGAATGGGCGATTGAAGATGCCGAGCGAATGAAGAAACTCAAAGAAAAAGACCTCGGTGTTCCGAAATATAAATAAGCGGCCGTGAAGGCCGCCCATTGAGAACTAGAGCGCTAATGATTAGGCGTTTTCAGATGCTGTCTGATCGACGCAGCAGGCAAGAGCATTAAAGCCGCCGTCGATATAGATGGTTTCCGCAGTGATTCCAAGAGAATTGTCGGAAAGAAGGAAGGCTGCGGTGTTGCCGACTTCATCAATTGAAACCAAAGAACGAGTCGGAGAAACGGCTTTGCACTGAGCCAGCATTGAGCTAAAGCCTTTAATGCCGCTTGCGGCAAGAGTCTTAATCGGGCCGCAGGAGAGTGTGTTGGCGCGAATGCCCTGCGGGCCGACGTCAGCAGCAATATAGCGGGTAGCAGATTCAAGCGCTGCTTTGCAAAGTCCCATCGTGTTGTAATTGGGAACGACTTTTTCTCCGCCGAGGTAAGACAATGTCAGCAAAGAAGCTTTGTGGCCGGCCATTAACGGGACCATTCTCTTAGCCATCGCAATGTAGGA
>LARN01000173.1 GCA_000980495.1 Acinetobacter sp. N54.MGS-139
CCCATCGTTGACAGATGCCTTTCAGTGAAACGAATGATTGAATGTATTCTTTACGGAACTGTTCGCGAACAGCTTGTATGGAAGAAAGGACGGAGTTAGGGAATCTCTGCACAAAAGGTGGGTGATATGCTATAATTAGCACACTACCGAAAAGTGTGACTATGAAGATTAAAGCCCCCACATTCGCTGATTTATTTGCAGAAACCTCACCGCAGCTGGGCGGTGCCAGAAGAACAAAGTTCCTGGAGACTTTAGACCGCATCATTCCTTGGCAGGACTTGAAATCTTTGATAGGCCCTTATTACAGTGAAGGCAAACGCGGCGCTCAGCCTTATCCTCTGGAACTCATGATCCGCATTCATTTCCTTCAGCTGGTTTATAACCTTTCTGATCCCATGTGTGAGGAGACGCTTCACGACTCGTTCGCATGCCGCCGCTTTGTCGGTCTGACGATGGATTCAAAATGTCCCGATGAGACCACGATCCTACGTTTCCGTCATCTCCTTGAGAAAAACGTTCTGGACAAACAAGTCTTTGATTTGTTCAAGCAGCAGCTTACCGCCAGGGGGCTTCTGTTCAGCAAGGGCACGATTGTTGACGGCTCTTTTATTGAAGCACCGAGTTCGACGAAAAACGC
>LARN01000080.1 GCA_000980495.1 Acinetobacter sp. N54.MGS-139
CTTCCATTGCAAACGTCGTGACGACCGGAACGTTTACGATTCCCCTGATGAAGCGTCTCGGTTATCCGGCTACCAAAGCCGCAGCCATTGAAGTTGCTTCTTCCGTGAACGGCCAGTTAGCTCCTCCGGTTATGGGTGCTGCCGCCTTCATCATTGCCGAATATGTCAACGTCCCTTATGTTGAAGTGGCAAAGGCCGCTGCCATTCCTGCGTTTGCTTCCTACATCGCTTTGCTGTGGATTACCCATATCGAAGCCTGTAAGCTGGGTCTGAAAGGACTTCCCAAGAAGGAACTGCCGAAGTTCTTCGTGGAACTTAAAAACGGTCTTCATTATTTAATTCCGCTTGCTGTTCTCATTTGGGAACTGGTAGTGGAAATGCACTCCGCTGAACTCTCCGTTTTCCGCGCCATTATTGTGCTCGCCATCATCATGGTTCTCCAGCCGGTTGCGATCGCTACAGTTCATGACGCAGATCTCTGGGCAGCGTTCAAATTCGGCATTAAGAACACACTGAACTCCATGGCCGCCGGTGCTAACAATATGGCCGGTGTCGCTCTGGCAACCGCCTCCGCAGGCATCATCGTCGGCTGCGTCTCTTTAGGTTTAGGTCAGCAGATCACGTCCTTCGTCGAAGCGCTTTCCATGGGCAACATCTTCCTGATGATCATCATTACCGCAGTTGCCAGTCTGCTTCTGGGTATGGGTCTACCGACAACAGCTAACTACATCATCATGGCCTCTCTAACAGCCCCTGTGATCGTAACCTTGGCTACCGGACTGACTCTGCATGGTCAGGAAATTGCGATTCCGCTGATCGCTGCTCATCTGTTCTGCCTGTACTTCGGTATCCTGGCTGACGATACACCTCCGGTCGGCTTGGCAGCTTACGCAGGTGCTGCGATTGCAAAGGCGAACCCGATTTCCGTCGGCGTCCAGGGCTTCCTCTACGATATTCGTACAGCCATCATCCCGGTATTCTTCCTCTTCAATTCCGACATTCTTCTGATCGGTATTGAATCTCTGCCGGTGAGCCTGATGATCTTTGCAATGACAGGCTTGGGTATGGTTGCGGTCTCCTCCGCGATCCAGGGCTGGCTGATCGATAAGGTCAATATCCTTGAAAGACTTATCCTTGTTGCTGCTACTGTCGTTCTGATGTTCCCCGCTCTCATTTCCGGCTACGTCCTTCCGTATGAACAGCGTTGGTGGGGCTACCTTGTCGGTATCGCGCTCTTCGGTATTGCTTTCCTCTCTCAGAAAGTACGCTACGGCGCTAAGAAAAAGAACACGGCTGCAGCGGCCGAAACCGATGAGGAGTTAGCCGTTTCATAGAATTTCCTAGTGTTCATTCGACCTTGTCCGTCGAATATTTGGCCGCGGATCCCCTTCACCGCGGTCTTTTTTTATCTTCAGCCGGCCGAGACGAAGCAAAGAAAAATCCCGAGCCTCTTGCAAAGCTCGGGATTTGCGTTAAACCGCTAAATCAAGCGATTAGACCCAGCCTTTCTGGCGGAATTCTTTGAGTTTTTCTACAAAGTAACGCATTTCAGCAGGTGTACCGAGAGAAATACGGCACCACTGAACAGCAGGCGGGAAGGGACGGCCGACGAGAATGTGTTCGGCTTTCATTCTGTCTGCAAAGGGTTTCAGCGGAGCTTTCAGATCAATGAAAACGAAATTGGTCTGGCTCGGCAGATAAGGAATGTTGAGTTCCTTTAGAGCCTTGTAGAGGATCTCACGAGCTTCGTCATTGCTTTCCTTGGATTCTTTTAAGAATTCCTTGTCGTTGAGTTCGCTCAGCGCGGCAGCCAGGGTTGTCTGGTTCATCATGACTTCGTAGGCGACATGGTCACGAATCTTATTGATAACCTTAACGTCGCCGACGGCATAGCCCAAACGCATACCGGCCATTGCGAAGATCTTGGAGAAGGTCTTCAGGACGACCAAGTTGTCAAAGCCCTGACGGACGAGTTCACAGCAGGACTTAAAGGACGGATCGTTGACGAACTCGGCATAGGCCTCGTCGAGAATGAAGAAGGTATTCTTCGGCTGAGATTTGATCCAGTTGAAGATTTCGTTGCTGTCGGCAATCGTAGAGGTCGGGTTGTTCGGGTTGACGAGATAAACCAGAACGCGGTGTTTCTTAGCCTCGGCGGCTGCTACTTTGCGCAGAGCGGCAAGGTCGATGCTCCAATCGGGACCCATCTTGACGTTCTTAACGAGGATGTTATTGCGTTTGGCAACATCGGCACCGTCGCCGTAAGTCAGCTCAGGCTGAACCAAAACCGTGTTCTTTGTTGCTTCGGCTTCAATGGTGGCGCGAATGGCTTCAGCGGAACCGTGTGTCAGAAGCACTTCATCAGGTTTGACGTCCATGAATTTAGCCAAATCTTTTTTGAAGGCGATGACCTGGGCGAAGGGATAGCGAGAGCCGTACATAGCAGCTTTGGCGATGGCTTCTTTGGCTTTTTCGCTCATGCCCAGCGGGTTTTCGTTAAAGCACAGCAGCATGGGTTTCTGAGCCGTGGGTTCGACAAACTTCGGCTGAGCAGCGACAGCGGCTGTTGTTCCGAGGGAAGAGAGAGCAGCTCCGGCGCCGACCAGACGGAAGAGTTGTCTGCGATTCAGGGTCATGAAAAATCTCCTATGATGTTATTAATAGTTACTGACAATTATTGTCAATTAATCGGCAGTACGGGGAAAATTTACTAGGAAATTCGCATGATTGGAATATCTTTTGCGGATTTTTGACCTGAAGAAAGAAAAAACCAGTGATTTGTTTGTTTCTATGGTTACGACATAAGGTCAGCCACCTTCAGAGCTCTAATCCTCCAGGCTTTCCAGCAACCGGGAAAAAAGCAATCCGTCTCAGGAAGGAAAGCAATGTAGATTGAATGTTCGTCAAATGTTGTTATTTTTGGTAGGGACTGTTTCGCTTGGTTGAGTCAGGCAATCGTCAAAACCTCGAACTAAATCATCCGACGAAACACCAAGTAGTGATCCTTGCGAGAGGCGCTTTAGGTCCGTTAAATGGTTTAAATCGTTGAGAAGGCATGTCTGTCTGAAGTCAGTAACGCCAGTTATGAGTAAAAACCGAAAAGCCCCGTCATTGGATTTCAAAAGCGCGTAGAACTCAGACAAGACGTATCCGACATCTCGGTATAACTTTTCATTGCTCATGCTATAAGTTAGCGGGAAGTCGTAATCAACGATGAGGAGAACCAAAGTGCAGGGAGGAATTGTCTTTAACCATCGAGACAGCTGGCTAAAAACCGATGTTCCTTCCTTGTCATAGGAGAAGCCAACCGACCTGAAGCTATCAATCAAAAAATCAGTTAAAGCCTTGCGGAACTCAAAGATCCCGGAGGACGGTTTGAGATTGGAAAAATCCAGCCGAACAACTTTGTAGTTCTGTTTATCTATCCGCAAATTCTCGACTGCAAAGTCTCCAGATGCTTTAAGACCGTTCTTGAACAAAATTTTCAAGGCGGAAGTCAAAAAAGAATTTCCGGATTCTTGTGAAAAAGAGAGGAACCATCTCGCGGGATAGCTAGCCAGTTTGTTAAGGATGTCTGTCTTATCCATTCACACCTCATCTAATTTTGTCTTAGAGAACGGAAGGGCGGTATTGCAATGAAAAGAAGTTTCCGGCTTTTCTTGTTATCTCTTCGACAGTGTTCGTATTTAATGAATTTCGGAGGCCTGAAGACTTGAATCGCCAAATCGCGGCAGCTAAAACGGCATACAACCTATGCCGATCAATTTGATGGTTCAAGATATGCAAAAAGCCCGAAATTTGTACTTTCGAGCTTTGGAGAGAAGGTCAAAAACAGTTATTCGGCTTTAGTTTCCGGAGCAACATAGCCTTCAGGGTGGGCCACGCCTTCGCCGAAGAAATGAGCTTCGATCTGGTCCATCAGCCATTTGCGGGCTCTCGGATCAGCCATGGAAAGGCGGTTTTCGTTAACGATCATAGTCTGAAGATGCTTCCACTGTTCCCAAGCTTCTTTGGAAACATTATTGTAGATTTTCATGCCCAGGGCGCCGGGAAGAGGCGGGTAGTCCAGGCCTTCGGCTTCGCGGCCGAGTTTTACGCAGTTAACCATGTGTGCCATTGGTGTACTCCTAATCATTTATCTCAAAATTGTTTTTCAAGTCTACAAGCATTGGACGCCGCTGACCTAAAGATCTTTTATGAAGATTTGTGAACGACGCTGCCAGTTATACAAACGCCGCTTTTCAATCGGCAAATCGTCAACGCCGGCAGGACGGAATCCGCGTTTTAAGAACCAGTGCATAGTTCTTGTGGTCAGAACAAACAGGCGGTTTAATCCGGCTTTGCGAGCCTGGTTTTCAATGTGGCGAAGCAAACGCTCTCCGTCACCAAAACCCTGGTAGGCGACATCAACGGTCAGCGCAGCCATTTCTCCGAGTTTTTCCTCCGGGAACTGATAAAGCGCGGCACTGCCGTAAATGACGCCGTCGTGCTCGAGAACAGTGAAGTGCGAGATGTCGCGTTCAAGTTTCTCGCGGGGCCGTTTGACAAGGGTTCCGTCCTCTTCAAGCGGTTCCAGCAGTTTGATCAGGCCGGAGACGTCGTCAGAGGTCGCCTGGCGCAGAGACTCCAGATTTTCCATCGTCATCATCGTACCGACGCCGTCGTGAGTGAAGAGTTCGGCCAGAAGTCCGCCGTCCATTGCGTAAGGCACGATGTGAACGCGTTCGACGCCGTGTTCAAGAGCCTTCAAGGCAAACGTCAGGTTGTAGATATCCTCTTCGTCGACAAGCTTGTCGTTAATGAACTCTCGAGCGTCTTCCGCGGTAAGTTCCGTGACCACTTCATCAAAGCGTCTGACACCGTCAACGTTGGTGAGCAGAATTAGCTTGTCAGCCTTAAGGGCGCCGGCAATGGAAGCCGCCAAATCTTCGCTCGTCAGATTGAAAGCTTCGCCCGTCGGAGAGAAACCGAGCGGCGAAATCAAAACGATCCTTCCTCCGTCGAGTTCCCGATGAATCGCTTCGCTGTCAACCTTGCGAACGACGCCGGTGAACTTAAAGTCCACGCCGTCGATGATGCCTAAAGGACGGGCAATCACGAAGTTTCCGCTGACGACTCGGCATTGGCTGTGGGCCATCGGAGTGTTCGGTAAGCCCTGAGAGAAGGCGGCTTCAATATCGAGGCGCGCTTCACCTGCCGCTTCTTTGACGCAGACGAGCGCATCGGCGGTCGTCACGCGAATGCCGTTGACGTACTGAGACTCGATGGCTTTGAGCGACATCAGCTCTTCCACTTGGGGCCGAACGCCGTAAACCAGGACGATTCGTGCGCCGATCGCAGAGATCATGCTGATGTCAGCAATCAAGCTGGAAAAATGTTCTTGAAGGATGGTTTCTCCGGCGAGATCGATGACGATCGTTTTGCCGCGAATGGAATGA
>LARN01000075.1 GCA_000980495.1 Acinetobacter sp. N54.MGS-139
CTCAAAACAGACCTCTCCTCTAATCATTGAAGCCATTATTGTGCAATCGGGCCGACTCGCTTTTACAAGCCGGCCCGTAACAGGACACTAATATTTAGAAAGAAAGTGCTGGAAGAACAGCTTCTGTGGGAAAAAGATCTCGCTAAAAAATGCAAACGCACAGCCTTTGCCTCCATAGAACAAGCGGCTAACAACTACAAATGCCTTTGCGATGAAATCAATAAACGCATACGCCAATTGATTCATAAATAACCTGTGTACAACAGCAAGAAAACAAATACCCGGGATCAAATTCTCGGGTATTCTTATTTTGTAGTCTTGCCGGTTAGTCTCCGGAATCCTGTGTCCGGATAAATTGATCGTCCTTCGTGAAATAAAGTTTCTGTGTCATTTGGATACTTACCCAAGTCACGATAGCGGCTGTTGCGGCGATGGAGAAGCAGATCAGTAATTGATATCGAACTGCGATTAAAGGAGATTCACCTGCCAAAATCTGACCGCTCATCATGCCCGGAAGCGCCACAATACCTAAAACCATCAGCATATTAATCGCCGGCAGCATGGCAGCCGAAGCCGAAAGCTGAACAGTTTTAAGCACCGCTTGCTGCTGCGTTGCACCCAAAGCCAGCAGCGTCTCAATCTCACCCGCGCGTAAGTCGAGTTCACTTCTAAAACGTTCAACACCTAAGGCAGCTGAGTTCATCGCATTGGTCACAATCATTCCGGCCAACGGAACTAAATACCGGCCTTCCCAAAGCGGAGTAGGACGAATTACAACAAATTCGAGATAAGAGACCGTTAAACCGGCACCCAAAAAGATCGCGGCAAACAGGATGAAACGATACTTCCGGCGGCTTTTCTCATTCTGAAGTCCGCCAAGCCGTTTTAAAGCTGCTTGTGATGCTGCACCCATCATGAATAGAATTAGCGCAGCCAGTATCCAAGGATCCGACTGTCGGAAAGCCCACAGGAGGATGTACCCGACGGCAACCAATTGAACGGTCCCTCTCACGACTCCGATAATTAACGGCTTTGACAGGCATAGCTTGTATTTCCAAGATAAAAACAGAGCTATCCCGACAGGCAGTAAACCGATGCCCATTTGTAAGAGTGATATGTCGTTTGATCCGCTAATTGCCATCTTTTCCTCCTTAAGCCTCTAATTTTTTCGTGCTTTATGTGGCTTCAATCCGAATAACCCATTCTACGAATCGACCCGCTCTATGGCGGGTCTTTCAACTCAAAGTCGGCATGTGTGAACACTGTGAACATGTTCACACTTAAGTTTTCACTTCGAGAATGTTTCTCTGAAGGCTCCTTCTACGGCGGATTTATCAGCTCGATAAGTTCCTTGGACCATACCATCGCGTCCGCCGCCCCGACCGTTAAGCTGTCCGTTCAGAGACTTGCTGATTTTCGTAAGTTCAGGATCGGAAGATGCGATTACGTAGTTAAATCCGCCGTCAATCGAACTAAAAACACCGACAGCATCGCTCGGGAATTTTTCTTTCAGCATACCGGCAAAGTGCTTTAGTTCAAACGGCGTTAAATCTTCTTCGAAAACTGTGACAACTCCGTTTTCCGGCTTTAGACCGGCTGCGACAAACTGAAGGTATCGATCCGTTCTCTGTGCGGTTTTTTGATCCTTCGCCTTTCCTTCTTCGATAAAGTTTTCCGCAGCCTTTGCAATTTCATTCGGTTTTGCGGAGAACAATGCGGAAACTTTGGCAATCTCCTTTACTCTCCAGTCGTAATCCCGCCTGGCGCGTTCGCCGGCAACAAATCGAACCCGTGTACCGCCGCGGTGCTTAGAAGCATCCAAAATCTTGAACATTCCGATTTCTCCGGAATGACGAACATGCGTCCCGCAGCAGGCACAGCGATCGCAGCCGGGAACCGTCACGATCCTCACCACTCCGTGCAGTTCTTTTTTGCTGCGGTATTCCATTGCTTGAAGGACTTCTTCACTCGGAAATTCAATCTTCAGATCAATGTTCTGAGTGATGGCCTGATTCACCAGTTTTTCCAGCTCGGAGATCGCTTCCATCGGAATTTCTCCGCTGAAATCAACGGTAATATCATCCGGATCCATATGGAATCCGACGTTTTCAAATTTATATTTTTGATGAACGAGGCCGGAGAAAATATGTTCGCAGGTATGATTCTGCATATTGTCAAAACGGCGGTCCCAGTCGAGCTTTCCAGTAACGGTTGAACCGACTTCCAACGGCTTGTCTGTATAGTGAACGACCTCAGAGCCGATCCTCTTTACAAAGGTAACCTTGGCGTCTCCTAAAGTCCCTTCGTCCGATGGCTGTCCGCCCCCTTCCGGGTAAAAAGCCGTGTCGCTGAGGACAACCTCAAAGCCCTTCTTTCCCTCACGACAGGCGGTGACAGTTGCTGAAAATTCTCTTGCGTACGGATCACGATAAAACAGTTCCTGCATCGTTTCCATTGATTATCTCCACTGCTTTTATTTGACTGCAAAAATTATAGGCAGTCAGAAGAGAAGAAACCGTCTTACACAGAGCATTTCTCTCTTCCGTCTTTGTTCTCACTTTCGGGACCTACATAAAAATTGAGGAATAAAACTTCTATCTGCTACCTATAATGAAAGAGTGATAAGAAGGGTCAGATTCCGGAAGATGATTGCATCAAAAGACAAATTCCATTTTTGGGTCGGCATGACCATTGTGATCGTGATCGCGATATTCATTGGTCTGCTCTGCACTGTATTTACGCCCAATTATTTCCGACCGAAAACGGTCGTTGAAACCTATTTCACGGAATCTGTCAACGGACTTTCCCCGGGAGCTCCCGTTAAGTTCAAGGGCATCGACATTGGAAAAGTCACCGACATTTCATTATCCAGCAAGGTCTATCCGGAACATCACATCGGGCTATTCTCCCCTGACTCCTCTGTCGCTGTTGTGCGCATGATCGTGTATTTGGATGAAGATCAGCTCAAAAAACAGCTTCCCTCCCTCATCCAAAACGGATTACGGTTTCAAACGGAACTGGCAGGCGTCACGGGAACTATTTATCTTGCGGCGAATTTTTTAAATCCCACGCTTTATCCTCCCGAAATTAAAGACGTGCCGTGGAAGCCGAGATACCTTTATGTTCCGGCCACGATCAGCTTAACAAATGAAATTCTGGAAAACATCCAGAACTTCCTTGCCACACTGCAAAATTTGAAAGCAAAGATAGACGATGTGACACCCGGAGCAGTGAAGAGCCAAACTACAAAAGAACTGCTCACCACACTTAACCATACCGTAAGTATGCTGGACCCTGACAAACTGCGTGCTCTGCTTTCTAACGCGGAAAACTACATTAATTCCAGCCACGCAATTCTTTCGAAAGTAGATGTCGCCCGGATTAACTCTTTACTTTCCCAACTCTCGGGCACGACAGCAAAACTGAACGAAACCTTGAAGGAAACGAAAGGATCCGGCCTTGTAACGCAGTTGAATAAAACAATTTCAAGCGCCGACCAGGCCATTGTGGACAATCGCTACAACATTCGGGAGCTCATTCTCAATCTGAAGGATATTTCGGACAATCTCAAGATTTTGTCTGAGAATTTAGAGCAGGATCCGAACTTCTTAACGCCGCGCACACATCATCCGTCTCCGATCGGATCCGGCAAATAAGTTCTGTCATCTCCGTCAGCAGGTTTTGTCGAAAATTACGTCGCCAAAAATAAACCAGGGAGCCGAAGCTCCCTGAAAATTCTTTTCTAATTGATCAAACAATTAGAAGGTATGAGTCATACCGATTGTGGCATTCCAGCCGCGAAGGTCGTCCGTGTTGTGCTTCAGTGCCTTTCCGGCTGTACCCCAAGCTGCCTGGGTGTACATCAAAGTACGTTTAGAGAAGTGATAGAAGTAAGCTGCTCCGACGGAGAAGGAGTTGAACTTATCTTCTAAGCCGTCTTCAGATGCATTCTTATTCTTGCCGAAGGCAAACTGAGACTGAAGCATCACTTCGCCGCCTAAAGCGTTAGTGGAAGCAGACAAAGCAAAGGCGTGGTAATCGTTGGCCTTTCCATTGTTGTACTTGTCTTCCAGTTTTTTACCTGCTTCTGTCTTTGTATCAAATCCTACGAATCCGGGCAGGGGAGCATGAATAGCGTATTCATATGCACCGTACAGTTTGAAAGCACCGAAATCATAAGAAGCACCAAGGTTCAGCAACTGAGTTGTCTTGTTCTTGTCTTCTTTTCCTTTGTAGTCCAGAGCTTCGTAGATTAAATCAAAGTTCAGGGGGCCGTTGCCGTAAGTCAGGCCGGCACCATAGTAATGCTGGTTATAAGACCATTTGTTTTCGTCACCTTCACGACCATTGGAATACATGAAGGAGCCTTGGAAGCCGTTGTATTCAGGAGTCACGTAAACGATGGAGTTGTCATATCTGTCTGTCAGATAGAAGGCGCTGTACATGCTGCCGATCGTCTGGAAAGAAGTTGTGTAAGGTGTACCGCCTAAGATGGAATATGTACCGCAGTCAGAAGACAGTCCGCCAAAACGGCCGAAAGCAACTGTACCCCAGTTGCCAGAAACACCGAGAGCAGCTTCACGGCTGAAGGCTTTTCCTTCGGCAGCTTCGTTGCCGTTGCTTAATTTATAACCTTGTTCCAGTTTGAAGAAAACGGAGTTGCCGCTGCCGAGGTCTTCAGAACCCTTGATACCCCAGCGGTTGCCCATCCAGTTGCCGTTAGACATCTGAACTTTGGTGTCACCTCCGTGGACCTTACTGACCGTAACACCGGCGTCGAGGACGCCATACAAAGTTACATCGGTCGCAGCTGTTGCGTAGGAAGTAGCAGCAAGAAGAGCCGCTGCTAAAAGTGTCTTTTTCATTGTGAATCCTAGAGAAGTAAGTTAACAACGCTTTTATCTTATAAATAAATGTTTCCAAATTTGGCTTTGTCAATAGTTTTTTCAACTGCAAAAGAGAAAAACTGCATTGTTAATTTCAAAAAACAGGATTTTAGAGGTGTAATGTTTTAGAAAAATATAAACTTTCATGCCCTAAAAAGATTTGTCCGACCACAAGCCTCTAAAAGAAAATAATAGAGCCCTCTCCTTTTGTGAAAATTTCCTCCATCATTGTGAAATTTTCAGAATTTATTTCCCTGATAACTAGGGAAAACTCCAACATAAATTGCATCTTTTATTGAATTTTGAGGCCCTCAATTGTTTTATTCTGTTTCCGTTGATTCATTTTTTTACTATTACAGGAGTACCTCATGTCCTTAGAAACTTTAACTGCTTCGACAGGCATTCAAGCCCAAGAAGCGCAGGCCCAACGCGCAATATTAATAAAAAAATCGAATAGAACCCTCATAAATTTCTAATAATTCTATGAATTTATTATCAAAATTATTTGCCTTATATC
>LARN01000081.1 GCA_000980495.1 Acinetobacter sp. N54.MGS-139
GAATGCTGTATCGCGTAGATCCGGTTAAAGCCAAAGCCTTCCTGCATGAGTTCAACAACTATTCTTTCCATAATGTACTGCATGCAACAGAACAGGAACTGCATGCACTCCATCATCTCCCGATCATTATTAACACTAAAGAATTAAACCAGAGTTCTAACGGTACTTTCACCGTGACGGCGCTCTCAACGCCTGAAGTTCACATGACGAGGGTGGATAAGGAAGCAACTCGCTTCGGTTCTCCGTTCTCTAATGCGGATTTGGAAGTCAACCGTGAAATGCCGAAACCTCTCAAAGTCGAATTCTTAGATGTGAACCAAGATGGCTTAAAGGATGCTGTGTTTACATTCCCGATCAAGACGGCGGTCGCTTACACAGTACCCGATGTTGATACCGAGCTTTATCTTTGGACGAAAGTCGGTAAGAAGCAGTTGGCAGGCTTCGACGTCGTCAAAATCAAGAAATAAGCTCCAACAGTAAATTTGGAAAAGATCTGGCGGCCTGGTCAAAGCCGCCGGATCTTAATGATTTAAGAATATGAAAACTAAAACACTGTTTGCAACATACGGCTCTGTCATTGCTTCCTTTAAAGATGTGAAAGACAGGCAAAATCTTCTTCTTGAAGATTTCGGAGAAGAAAGGATCTATTACGCGCCATTTGACTATGTCAATCCAAAGGCTCGTTTATTCATTGTTGGCATTACGCCTGGCGAAGTCCAGATGAATAACATGCTTGTCGAGGCGGCTCGTTTGATTCATCAAGGTTTTTCTGACGAGGATGTTCTGAAGCGCTGCAAAGCCGTAGGAAGTTTCAGCGGACCGATGCGCAAGAATCTCGTTGAATTGATGGACGAGGCCGGAATTGCGGAATTCTTGGATATCAAAACAACAGCACAGTTGTTCTCTGACAAACAAGATCTGGTGAACCTGACATCGTGTATTCGTTATCCGACTTTTACAATCAAAAACGACAAAGAAACAAATTTCAATGCAGAAATAAAACAGGGCACAAAATTATTTGAATTTGCGGCGCCGCTGACATTGGAAGAGTTGAACAAAGCACCTAACGCTGTGCTTCTTCCGTTAGGACCTAAAGTTCAGCATTATTTAGAAAAGGTTGTGAAGGGCACGAAGTTCGAAAATCGTCTGCTGCCGGAACTTCCTCATCCGTCTCGTGCCAATGGAGAAAGAATTGCGTATTTCTTAGGTCAAAAAGCCAAAGAGAAGCTCAGCCGCTTAACAGATCCGGAAAAATTAGATAACTCTAAGAAAAATATGAAGAAAATTTTGAAGTCTTTGAAAGTTAAAGGCTCAAAATAACGCGAAAAAATAGACTCTAAAACGGTCGGAAAGCCTGACTATTAGGCTTTCCGCATAAAAACGAATGAAAATCAGACGCGTTTTAAAGCCCTAAAATTCTTTTTAGTGGACATTCGTCGGATAGAATTGCCTGAAAACGCGTCAGCAATTCTTCGCTAAAAATGCGCCTAAAGCAACGGCGAGCAGGCCGCCTAAAAAACTGGCCAAAACATAGAAGGCTGCTTGTCCGATGTGGTTGTCCGAAACCATTGCGTAGACTTCAACGGAAAAAGTACTGAAGGTTGTGAAGCCGCCGCAGAATCCGGCAGTTAATCCGAAACGAAGCTCCGGGGGAATCTCGGGCCGATCCAAAAAGAAAAACGTTAAGAAGCTGAGAATGAGGCTACCGATGATATTGATAAAGACGGTCGCAAACGGAAGAAAACCGAAGGAACTAATCAGAAAGCGAAGTAAAGAACCAAGACCGCCGCCGATCATTACTGCGAGATAAATCATTTTGCTTAAACGTTTGCAAGATCGTCAAACTGGAAATTTTACTCTCGTGCTTGTTTGGCTGGCACAGACCAAAGTAATTTTGAGAAAAGGGCTACTGAAAAATCTTGAACTTGTAACTTAAATAATTGAATAAAAACATAAATAATATATTATTCAACATAACTACTATTATGTTGAGTTGAATTTGGCGGTATTTATGTGGTTATTTCAGTATTGTTTGGACTAATTGGCGTCATTCGGACACGTTTTTTCATGTTATGAAATTCTAAGTACCTCTACTTAAGACGTTCTACCACTGTTTTTCATAACTTCTTAGTAGAAACGTAAAAATTTTTGTCTGTAACTATTTATTTCCAGCAGGATTTAGCCTATGATCGATATCAGGGTTATGGGGGTCTCTCTCTTGTCGCCCACTATGCCAATCCTTTGGAGGTAAAGTTTCTATGTCAACTAAGAAAAGCTTTTGGTTAGGACTGCCGATGCAGATGATGTACGGCTTGGTCCTCGGCGTAGTTGTAGGTACGATGGTATCTTCCGAATTCGGTGCTACTTACCTGCAGCCGCTTGGCCAGCTGTTCATTCGCTTGATCCGCATGGTCGTCGTCCCGTTGGTTGTTGCTACCTTGATCGCAGGTTCTGCAGGTTTGGGTAACGCCAGCAAGATCGGTAAGATCGCCGTTAAAACGATTCTCTTCTTCGCTGTAACAACAGCTATCGCCGTTACGATCGGTTTGATCGTTGCGAATATCATGGAACCGGGTACCGGTTTAACGATTTCTGTTGAAGGTCTGAAGGCTAAGGCTGCTGCTGCACCTGCCCTTTCTAAGGTCCTCCTTGATATCGTCCCGATTAACCCGATCGAAGCTTTTGCTAAGGGCAACATGCTTCAGGTGATCTTCTTCTCCATCTTCTTCGGTTTCTGCCTCTCTCTCATGGGCGAATCCGTTCGAATGGTGACAGACTTCTTCCAGATGGTCGGCGACGTCATGATCCGTATGACCAACTACGTCATGCTGTACGCTCCGATCGGTGTGTTTGGCTTGATCGCTTACACGGTTACACGTCACGGTCTGTCTGTTCTGCTTCCGCTCGGTAAGCTCATTCTTACAGCCTTCATCGCAACGGTTATCTTCGTTGTTGTTACCTATCTGCCGATCATCAAACTCATCGGCATGAAGATCTCCGATTACCTCAAAGGCGCATTCGAACCCTGGCTTATCGCTTTCACAACCTGCTCTTCCGCTGCAGCTCTTGCTGTTAACCTTGAAGCCTCTCGCAAGATGGGTGCCTCTAAAGCGATTGCTTCCTTCGCAATTCCTCTGGGCAATACCATTAACATGAACGGTACCTCCATTTACATGGGCGTCACCGCTGTGTTCGCAGCTGAAGTTTTCGGCATTGACCTTACCTTGACTCAGCAGTTCCAGATCGTTTTGATGGGCGTTTTGGCCGCCGTCGGTACTGCCGGTGTTCCTGGTGCCGGCCTGATCATGACAACTCTGGTCTTCACGGAAGTCGGTATTCCTCTCGAAGCCGTTGCTCTGATTGCCGGTATCGACCGTATCCTTGATATGATCCGTACATCTGTCAACGTTCTCGGCGACAGCTTAACTGCTCTTGTCGTTTCGAAGTCCGAAGGTGTTCTCGGTACTGAACCGATGGATCAGGACACAATAGTTAAAGAAGTTTAATAAATAAAAAATAAGAGATTGGCAAGGTGAGCCGGGCGAAAGCCCGGCTTTTTCGTGGCTAAAAATAGGTTTTAGCCGGCTAACTAATTCCGGTATTTTGTTATGCTAAAGAACAACTAATATCTAACGAAGACGAAGATGTATCCGAGCTTTTGGGCACAATTCCACGATTTTTTTGAAACCGCGCTTTATTGGTTTGCCAGCACGTTTAATCTCACGGCTGAGTTTGCCAAGATCAGAGGCGCTCTGGAGGAATTCTTCTGGGCGATGGAAAGCATCTTCGAGGGTTTATTTCACTACATTCCTTCGCTTCTCTCCGGCGGATTTTTTGGTTACTAAAAAACAAAAGCACCTTCTTCGGGTGCTTTTGTTTCTGATAACTCGTACTCTTAATTAACAAATCCCCAGTGCTTTCTCTAAATCAGCAACGCTGGTTTTGGCCTTTACATCCCTGAATTCGGCCGCCAAAATGCCGTTTTCATCGATCACAAAGGTACTGCGGACAATGCCGAGGTACTTTCTGCCGTACATCGATTTCAACTTCAGAACGCCGTAAAGCTTCGATACTTCAGAATCAGCATCGCTCAGAAGTGGAAATTTGAGACCCTGCTTATTCCTGAAATTAGTGTGGCTCTTAATGCTGTCTCTGGACACCCCGATAACAACATAGCCGGCCTTCTCAAATTTATCTAAAGCTGCTTGAAAGTTGACGGCCTGCATTGTGCAGCCGGAAGTATTGTCCTTCGGATAAAAATAAAGAACGACTTTCTTGCCCTTTAGATCGGAAAGTTTAACTTTTCCGCCTAAGTCGCTTTCTAACTCAAAATCTGGTGCAGGTTCTCCGACGATTGCTTTGCATTCGTCTTCGCTCGGAGCCACCGGCTCGGTTTTTCCAGTCAAATGGCACATGCTTCTACTCCGTTATTCACTTGCAAACTGCATTGTAGGAATTCGGAATGGTTTTGTTAAGCCTGCGGCTGTCTTGGGCTGGTCTTCTTGAATTGAATTTTGTTTTTTAACAACGAGACGAATACTGTCGCCGTCTTTAACAAAAGAAATCAAGTCACCGACGCCGGCACCGAGTTTGCGAAGAATTTCTTCAGGGATACGCACGGCACCGAATTCATTGACGTCTGCCGTGTCTGTCTCAGAGGGATGGATCATTGTTAATTAGCAAATTAAGAATCACCAATCTATTGCATGGCATTCTATTCATTTGAATGCATCTTAGACCGTTATCCCCTTCAATTTGAGCATGAAAAAATCCCGCCGGAGCGGGATGTGATTTTTTTCGTTATTCAGGCCGTTTTTCCGGACCATGTGTTTGTTCGGGAGGCACCGGAATGATTGTTGGGGCCGGTTCTGCTTTCTCTTCTTTCTTGGTACCGAAGCCGAAACGGCTGGGTTTAGGTGCTTCAGCCGGTGCTTCAGGTTCAGCCTTCGGAGTTTTTTCCGGCTCCCTCTTCACAGGCTTTGCAGCGGCATCGATCGGTTTGCGGAAGGCATTAAAGAAAAGAAGCAGGCTTAAAAGGGCTGCTAAACCGCACATGGAAATTACGAGGTACCACTGCGGGAAAGCGAATTTAATGTTGAAAATGACAAGAGGTGTGTTGTCAGGCAGGAAGAAATAGATCGATCCGCCTAAAGCCGACCAGAAAATCAGGTTGAAACCAAACACCCAGCGCGATGCAGGCCCTCTTCCTTTGACACAGCAAATCGAGAATCCAAGCAAGAAAAGAATGACGGTGATCAAAGCGTTTTCAACCTGCAGGAATCCGGACCAGCCGGTGCTGAAAGGAAGGTAATGCGTTTCTTCTTTGGCTTTCGGTAC
>LARN01000175.1 GCA_000980495.1 Acinetobacter sp. N54.MGS-139
CCCCGCTAATGTTCACGATGTGACAAAAGCGGACGAATTACGCCGCCCCGATGACTGGGAAGTAATCGGCGATTCCGGATATCTCGGTATGGAAAAGCGCGATAGTGCAGATCCTGAACGAGTAACTTATACGGCTGCGAAACGTTACAGTCAGAGAAAGAAGCTCTCGGCAGAGAGAATTGCCGACGAAAAGCTGCTGAGTTCGATTAGATGCAAGGTCGAACACGCCTTTCATCGAATTAAGGTTCAGTTCGGATATAAGAAAGTCAGATACAGAGGACTGGCCAAAAATACGGCGCGCTTAACAATGCTGGCCTCGATTGCCAACATGTTCATCGGAAATTGCTTCGAAAATCGAACTAAGGTGAGCTTCGTCTAGGATAACTGTATCTATTGGGGAGGAAATTGATTGATTAGGCCCCAATCAACTCCTCCTGAATGGAAAATTTCGGCCAGATCCTTTGAAAATTAAGTCTCTAAAGGCCATTGGGAAGAATCAAGCATTTTACAGAGCTTCCTTAAGTTTTGTGGATCGCACCGAAACCCGCACGCTGGAGATCGAAAAAGTTGAACTCGGACATGGAAGAATTGAGACAAGAAAGATTTCTGTGCTTCCG
>LARN01000076.1 GCA_000980495.1 Acinetobacter sp. N54.MGS-139
CCCAATCAACTCCTCCTGAATGGAAAATTTCGGCCAGATCCTTTGAAAATTAAGTCTCTAAAGGCCATTGGGAAGAATCAAGCATTTTACAGAGCTTCCTTAACTTTCTGGGGCCTGGATTAACTGTAAATGTTGAGGCCAAAGTCAAAGAGCAAATTATTTTGGACAGCAGTGTTTTCTTTAAATAAAAAGAGCCCCGTCAATCTGAGGACCGACGGAGCAGCAAGGAGGGATAAGTTACTAGAGAAGGAAAAATGGTTTAAGGCACTTTATATACAAAGTTGTGGCAGCCGCCGCAATAGTTGACGCCCGGCTTGTGGCCTTTATGGCATTCAGAGCAAGGAAGTGCTCCCTCATGCTGGCCGTGAGGATTCACCTCATATCTGCCGTCTGTCTTTTTGATCATGGCCTGATAATCACCGTGACAAGAAGCGCAAATATCCAAATCGCCGCTGGTTTTCAATTTGTTGTCGGGAGTATGACAATCTGCGCACTTCATACCTCTGGCAACATGTCTGTCAGCGAAATAAGGGCCTGCGTCAGCAGCAAAAGCAGTCGACCCAGCTTGGAAAGAAAGAAGAAGTAAAACCAATACTTTTTTCATTGTTATCTCCGAAGAGGCAGGGGACGAACCCCTGCCGATTCAGGATTTATTAAAGTGTCGTATCGGGAAGGCCGGCGACATTCTTACCTACATGACGACCGTAGACTAAACATTCGGTCAGGTTTCCGCCGCCCTGATAAACGAACTTCAGTGCGGAAGCGATTTCGCCGACGCTGTAAAGGCGAGGAATCGGTGTACCGTCCCAAGCAAGGACTCGTCTGTCTGCGTCTGCCAGTAAGCCGCCCTTGGTATTCGGACCGCCGGCAACCAACGGCATGGCATAGAACGGACCCTGTTCGATTTTGCCTAATGTAGCGGGTCTGCGGCCGAAGTCTGCGTCTTTCTTGTCATCGCAGAACTTATTGAAGCGAGTGACTTGTTCAACCAAATTGGCGGGGATCATGCGGCCCTTGTTTTCCGGATGCTGTTTGATCTTATTGGCAAGTTCTTCGATGGAGTCTGCCTTGAGGATCAAGCCGGAAGCAATCGGTTTTTCGTTCTTTTCGTCCCAATCGATGAAGCCGTATCCGACGGTGGAAATGCCGAGGCCGACCAGAGGTTTGCTTGTGCGAAGTTTTTCATCAAAGATCATCCAAGACGGAGTTCTCGGATAACTCAGAGAAGAAATATCAAATGTCACAGCAGCTTTATAGAAGAAGTAGCGGCTGGGATTATCTGTAACCTTAGTTTCTGCTTCGTAGCGGTTGCCGTAGTTGTCAACCACGATGGAGTTTGCAGAACCGACAGCCGGTGTGATGGAGCCGATACGCATTCCGTTGTAGCGAGTTTGTGCCGGAACGATGACACGAGCGGCAGATTTACCTACTTTCTGTAAACCGGCACCTGCTGCCATGCCCATGGCAATACCGTCACCTGTGTTAGAAGTCGTACCGTAGAAAGCCCATCC
The DNA here is from genome assembly GCA_000980495.1 of Acinetobacter sp. N54.MGS-139. Classification (GTDB taxonomy): domain Bacteria; phylum Pseudomonadota; class Gammaproteobacteria; order Burkholderiales; family Burkholderiaceae_F; genus Parasutterella; species Parasutterella gallistercoris. The sequence continues at coordinate 1,512 of LARN01000076.1, forward strand.
GTCTACACCCGGACCTTCCAAGAAGGCTTGACGCATCGGTTTGTTGTATTCATAACCGCCGGAGCAAAGTACAACAGCTTTCTTGCCGCGGAAATAAACTGGTTTGCCGTTCTGAGTAGCGACGACTCCGACAACTTCACCCTTTGCATTCTTCAGGAGACTGCAGGCAGGTGTCTCATAGTAAACCTTGATATTGTCGCCCTGTTTTTTAACACCTTCTTCAAGGCAGCGCCAGAAAGCCTCACCGGAACTAGTTTCTTCCTTCGGACTATCAACCGATTTCTGGTTGAAGTTCTTCATGCGTTTTTGATAGGTTGCACGATAAGCATTGTATTTGCATTCTTTAGCGCCGGGGAAATTCGGGAAGGAAGCCTTATTGAATCCGGGCTGGCTGCCGCCGATGAAAGCCGGGTCCAAGCTCTGCAGGAATTCAAGGTTTGTCGGAGAGAGGTCTGCCCAGAGCTGAGCCAGACCTTCTGAGTATTCAGGGATTTCGCCTTCTTCTTTCCAGTCGATGTTTTCACCGGAGAACATAGCCTGGGCGTAGTCCTTTAAAGCCTTCGGGTCACCGTCTTTGAACGGGCAGTGGAAAATACCGCCGGACATACGGGTATTGCTGTAGTGATGATTCTGAGGATTCTTTTCCAGGATGATGACTTTTGCACCGTTCTGTGCTGCCACTATACCGGTTGTTGCACCGGCGCCGCCGAAACCGACGATCACAACATCAGCTTCCCCGTCCCACTTGGCGGGAAGGCCGTTCTGCGGAGCGGGAGCTGCCATTACGGGAGCGACTCCGGCGGAAACAGCACCAGCTACTGCGCCCTTAATAAAAGAACGGCGGGATGTTACGACAGATTTGGACATATGTTTATTCTCCTTGATTAGAGGCTGAAGTCCGAAATTGGCTCAACCATCATTGAGAAAAATTCTAGATTTGGCCCTCTTTCCTTACATCGGTCGACTTACTATTGAATTAAGTGGCTCTGGGATTTAAAATTTTTAGTTTCTGCCGGCGTTGATGATATTCAAATCAACGCTCCCCTCCTCTACTTCCCCTCTGAATAACAGTGTTAAAGATTCTTGTAGCTTGTCATCGGCCTTATCGGCTTCCACACGAAGAACCTTATCTTCCGATCGAGGTTGGTGCTCAAAAACGAGCCGATCTACACCTGGGCGGAGTGAGAGATAACGAAGGCGTCAATATTTCTCAAAAGAATCCCAACTACTGCGAGTTGACTGCTCTCTATTGGGCCAGACACAACTTGCCTGAATCCGTCACCGCTGTCGGCCTGACGCATTACCGACGTTACTTCGGGAATAAGAAAACATCGGATCCGCTAAAAGATATCTATTCTCTTTCTGATTGGAGTGAATTTCTGAAAGAAAGTCCTGTGATCCTCCCGCCGAAGCGAAACTACTTTATTGAGACTGTTGAGTCTCAGTATGTTCATGCTCACCATCGCGAAGACATAGAAACGCTGAGAGCTGTTCTTGCAGAAAAACATTCGGAATACCTTCCGGCATTCGAGCAGCTGATGAGAGGAACAAAGACACATATCCTGAATATGTTTGTTATGAGAAGAGACCTTTTCAATCAATATTGCGACTGGCTCTTCAACGTTCTCTTCGAGGTCGAGAAGCGTCTGGATATTTCTTCCTATTCCGTCAATGATGCGCGAGTTTTCGGCTTTTTATCCGAACGCCTCTTAGACGTCTGGTTGAACACCAATCACATCGGTTACATTGAGAAACCAGTTGTCCTCACCGAAAAAGTTAACTGGATAAAAAAAGGTTCTTCCTTTATTCTCAGAAAGTTAGGAATAAAGAGATAAGCTTTTTACATTTTCCAACAGCAAAATTATCAAAATTTTTCTGGGGCCTGCTTGCACATGGAATTTTATTTTGCTATAGTTCGCTTCCTCGGTTGCGCCAGTAGCTCAGCTGGATAGAGTACCTGGCTACGAACCAGGGGGTCGTGGGTTCGATTCCTGCCTGGCGCGCCACCAAAATTAAAAGAATACTTTATGAAAAAATCTCGCGAACGCGGGATTTTTTCATTTCTGCGTCAAGAACTCCGGCAAAACGATCCGCCGCGTTCCTTTCTAGTTCCCGTTTCCAATAAATTCCGGAAAATTTTTCAGCATTCACCGTGGCCGATTTTATCGGACAACTAAATTTCTGATTGGCTTATCACCGGGCTCCCGACGGTTTTCAAACAAACCAGCATCCTGAGATTTAATGACATGGAACCCCTTTGCTCCCTACTAGACATAGGGCAGAATCAAAGGAAGAAAGTCTTTAAAAAGGTGAAATCATGTCAATCAAAAGGATACTTGTAAATACGATCGACACAGACCTCGAATATGAAGTTATCGGCATTGATTTAGCCAAGAATTGTGTCAGCGCTATTCTGCTGACAACTGATGGTGAAATTTTTGGCATTGATCGCCTTGACTACCAAGAGCTTGAAAAAAGTGCTCAGGAGCTCAGCCCCACCATATTCGCAATGGAGCCTTGTACAGAAATGAATTACATGGTTCAAAAATTGGAAGATTGGGGACATCACTGCATCGTTATCAGTGGAAAGAATGTAAAAGATTACGTTGAATCTCATTTTTCAAATCAAAAAACCGACTTAAACGATGCACAGGCACTGGCTTTTCTAACCAAAGATACTCAGCTGCGAACGGTTAAAGCCAAAGATCCAGAGCAGCTTAAGTACGCCAGCTTAACAACCTTGCGGGAACAATATGTGAAGCAGTATAGGCAAACCATGGTGTCTTTAAAGGGTATTTGCCAAGTGTGGGGATTGAGCATTTCCAAAGGAATCTCCGGAAAAGCCAGATTGAAAGATATGATTGAAAACCATGCGGCCTTCCCGGCAGAATTAAGGACGGCACTTGTTGGTATGGTTGCACATGCTCAGGCAGTCCAAAAAGATTTAAAGAGCGTCACAAAAATCTTAGAAGAGTTAGCGAAGAAGGACAAAGCTTGTCAACTAATTCAAACAGTACCAGGACTAGGCACTATCTGTAGTTGCCGCCTCAGAGCCACTGTGGGGGACATCCAAAGGTTCAAACATCCTAAAGACTTTCCTGCCTATTACGGCTTAGTTCCGAGAAGCATGGCAACTGGTCATAACGAGAAGAAAGGGAAAATCACCCATCGGGGAGATAAAACCATGAGGTCCCTAATGGTGCAGGGAGCCGGAATCGTGATCAACCAGGCTACTAAAGGTAACTTGCACTCCAAACAGTTGACAAAGTGGATTTTAAAGAAACAAAAAGAGAAAATGCCGTGGGGAAAACTGGTATGTGCCGTTGCGGCTAAACTTTTACGAATTGTTAGAGCCATCCTTATCAGCGGTAAACCATACAACCCAAAAATAGCAGGGGTTGCAAAATGTTCATTACCAAAAGCATCCTAAAAATTTAACTTACAGTTCGGGCAAAATCGACTACAACCCAGCATGAGAAAGCCAAAAGGCCCGTTCCACAGCCTAAAAGCCGAATTTGGATCCAACCATATTTCTTTATGAGGCAAGAACGGACTGCTTTGGAAGTTCATGGTAGGCAAATAGAATCCAATAGGGTTCTTAAAGACAGCCTGGAGAGATTTTTAAGGAACCTCTGCACAAAAGGTGGGTGATATGCTATAATTAGCACACTACCGAAAAGTGTGACTATGAAGATTAAAGCCCCCACATTCGCTGATTTATTTGCAGAAACCTCACCGCAGCTGGGCGGTGCCAGAAGAACAAAGTTCCTGGAGACTTTAGACCG
>LARN01000176.1 GCA_000980495.1 Acinetobacter sp. N54.MGS-139
TCTTGGCATGGAACTTTTCCTCTTTGGTTGATTTAGACAAATCCATTCTGCCACTTAGGGCAGGCGGCGGGTTCCATGTCATTAAATCTGCGTCATGACAGCATTTTCGGTTGTTCCGACAAAGGTCTTGATAACAAGGTTTTGCTTGATCCGCTTAAAGAAAAGCTCTATCTGCCACCTCTCCTTATAGAGATCGGCCACTTCTGTAGCGCTTAATTCTTGGCTATTGGTAAGAAATTCAAACCAACGATTTGTTTCTTTGTCCAACCATTGAACGACTCTGAAGTTAGTCTCTGAGCAATGCAGTTTGGCTTTAGCGCCCGTAAATTTCATCTCGTAGAGGCCCCAGCAGCCATCAGGGTCGGCCTCGATAAGTCCTTGACGCAGCGGCGTATGCTGCGCATTGTTTTTTAAACGAGTAACAAACACTACTCCCTTGTCCGTTAATCTTTTGAATAACGAGTAATCGTTATAGCCCCGATCCATAACGACAATAGAGCCGGGAGGGATGTTCTCTAATATTCCTTTGGCTCCTTTGATATCACTCGTCTTTGCCGTCGTTTCCACGATGACTTCCGGCAGTGACGTATCGTTGTTCAGAAGCGTA
>LARN01000177.1 GCA_000980495.1 Acinetobacter sp. N54.MGS-139
AACTGGTCAAGATACATTGAGATCGCTCGAGCACAAGACTTGGGCAGCGCCGAGGTAGCGAGATTGATTCGAACCGAGACCCGTCGCAAAGTCAACATCTCCGAAGTTAAGCGGCGCCTGTCCGTTTCGGAGTCAGCGGCAGCTCAAATTCGACAGCCTAATTCTTTGGACGTTATTAATCTTTGCGAAGGTGAAGCAGATGAGGAGTCGACGCTGAGCATTTCGGCCAAGGGGATGACCTTCGAATTCAAGACGCAGCGTCCGGAAGAATCTGTCATCTTCATTCTGTCTCGCATGAGAGGAGACGTCATATGAATATCCGCTTCAGCGGCGTGCACGTGACGCTGGTAATTTCTCCTACTGATTTAAGAGGAGGCTTTCATCGGCTCTGTTCCCTCGCCCAAGACCAGCTCGGCATCAACTTGAGCAGCGGTAAGGAGGCCGTCGTCTTTCTCTCAAAGACGAGGAAGATCTGCAAGATCGTCACCACGGACGAGAAAGGAACGATGCTGCTAACACGCACCTTGCACAACGGACGCTTTGAAGAACTCATGGTTCGAGTCGGTCAGCAGGCCAAGTGCTCCTTGACTTTATCCGATTTAG
>LARN01000077.1 GCA_000980495.1 Acinetobacter sp. N54.MGS-139
TGTTGTCGCTCGAATTACTCTTGCTTGGTGTTTGACGGAGTATTTTCTACTCCTTCATCTCCAATAAGATCGAGCATTTAAATTTGCAGCTTTCACTGCAGACTTCTTAGTGCCCGCTCTTATCGGTCGTCGATAAATTTTTAAAGATCGTTTCGGCTTTCGCCGCCGCTCAGTTTCATGAACGAAGGTTGGGCATTTTACAGACTTCAAACTTCTTGTCAACTCGACAGTTCGTTTCAAACTGTAAACTCTTATTTCATAATCCGAAACTCGTCGTTTCGAACGAGGACGAATTATCCAGACATAAATTATTCTTGTCAACGCGGTATAACTACATTTTTCTAGAATTTGTTAACATTATCTTTTAAATTCATAATGTTGCATTAAATGTAAAATTTCGTATGCAACCTTTCCCCTTAAAATAAAAGCCGGAGTCTTATTCGACTTCGGCTCTTAGGTATTTCTCAATGAATGTTATTTTTGTTTCGGTTCGCTTGAAAAGAACGGAGCGGCCGCTTTCAAATAAACGAACATGGAATAAATTGTCAGGATTGCTGCGATATAAATCAAAATCGTTCCTGTCAGGTAGACATTCCAAGCCCCGATCGGATCAAAGTAAAGAAGCATCGGAATAGAAACCATCTGCGCAATTGCCTTGATCTTTCCGAACCAGTTGACTTTCACTTTGCCGGACTCTCCTACTCTGGCCATCCACTCACGCAGGGCCGAAACGGTAATTTCTCTTCCGATAATCACCAGGGCAACCAGCATATCTACACGTCCGAAAGCAAGAAGGACGATTAACGCTGCGCTAACCATAAGCTTGTCAGCAACCGGGTCTAAAAACGCCCCGAGTGTTGTGCCCATTCCGTAACGTCTGGCGATAAATCCGTCCAAGGCATCCGTGACTGCTGCAACGATAAAGAAGACACATCCGAGTAAGTTCTGCGAATGCATACTAAGAATTGAAGTCGGAATCATGAAGACGCCGACGATTAAAGGAATCAATGCAATACGTGTCCAAGTAAGGACCATCGGAATATTGATTCGTACTTTTTTAACTGATTTGTCCATGCAACTGTGCGTAAATTTGTCTGGCTAATGTTTGAGAGATGCCGTCTACACTCGCGATGTCCTCCACAGACGCGTTGGACAACACTTTCAGACTGCCGAATCGCTCAAGAAGTTTTTGTCTTCTCTTCGGTCCGACTCCCTCAAGATCCTCAATTCTAGAATAATTTCTAGCCTTAGCCCGCTTCGCTCTCATGCCTGTAATGGCAAAACGGTGTGCTTCGTCACGAATTTGGGCAATCAGCATCAAAGCCGGAGACTCCTGACCGAGCTTGAGCGGTTCTTTATCGGGATCTGGAAACACCAATTCTTCCAGACCGACTTTACGTCCCTCACCTTTCGCAACACCGACAATGACGTTTTTATCTAAACCCAACTCGTCAAAAACTTCACAGGCCATTTTCACTTGTCCGCGGCCGCCGTCTACGAGAACAATGTTCGGCAGAGTAGCCTCTCCGTTTGCAACTCTCTGGTATCTGCGGGTCAAGACTTGTTTCATAGCCGCATAGTCATCGCCTGCCGTGACATCTTTGATGTTGAACCTTCTGTACTGTGAACTGTCCATGCGGTTCCCGGCAAATACAACACAGGAAGCTTGGGTAGCCTCGCCGGAACTATGGCTAATATCGAAACACTCAACACGGAAATCTTCATATTCGGACTCCGGAATATCGAGTCCTAATTCCTGAACGAGGGCACCGATTCTTCTCTTTTGACTGCCTTCCTCTGCAACCCGGCGCCCAAGTGAAACTTTGGCATTAGTTACTGCGAGTTCGAGCCACTTTCTGCGAATATTCTGAGGCCGATAGATGACATTTACTTTCTTGCCGGCAATCGTATTGAGAAGCTCTTCAATTCGAGGAGAACGCTCCTCCAAATTTATAATGACAACAGGCGGCACATCCATCTGCGTGTAGTGATGGGTAATAAAGGCCTCAAGGACTTCCTCAAGCTCCGGCAATTCAGCATTCTGGCCTAAGAACGGGAAAGATGCCTTGTCGCCGAGATGGCGGCCGCCGCGAACCATCGCTAAGTTCACGCATACTTCGCCTTGAGAGGCGACAGCGGCAATGATATCTGCGTTAGCATCCGGCGCAGCTTCCATAGACTGCTGATGAACGACATTGGAAATCGCAGCCAAGTGGTCTCTCATTACTGCGGCCCGTTCAAAATCGAGTTTCTGCGAGTACTCGTTCATTCTGCGGGTTAAGTCTTCCTGAACCTTTTGAGAATCTCCCCTAAGAAATTCTTTTGCCAGATCCACCGATTTCCCGTATTCCTCGGGAGAAACTTTTTTGCAGCATCCGCCGCTGCAGCGGCCGATCTGGTAAAGCAGGCAAGGACGGGAACGGTTATTGAAAACGGAAGCCTCGCAGGTTCTCAGCTGAAAAACCTTCTGAAGCAACAACATGGTGTCTTTTGCAGCATTCGCATTTGGGTATGGACCAAAATATGAATTTCGCTTATCGAGTGCGCCTCGGTAATAAGACAATCTCGGGTACTCTCCGGAACTTAATTTCAGGTACGGATAGGACTTATCGTCACGAAAAAGAATATTGAACCGCGGATCCTGCGTCTTAATGAGGTTCGATTCAAGAATCAGAGCTTCAGCTTCACTGTTCACAACCGTGATTTGTGCGCTCGCAATCTGGTCGACCATCAATTTGGTGCGCGGCGCCAAAGTTTTTTGGAAGTAACTGGAGACGCGGCGTTTCAAATCTCTTGCCTTACCGACATAGAGTAAATTTCCGTCTTTATCAAAATATCGATAAACGCCCGGCAAATGAGGCAGATTCTTTAAAAACTCGGCCGAATCAAATTTCTTGTCCGGCAGATTCACGAGTTTTCCTTCAGTTTCTTTAAGAGCAGTTTCCATATACCTTTGGTAGGTTTTTTTGAACTTGAAAACGGATTTGATTAAATACGTGTCGACAGCCAATCAACATTCCCTAAATTATAGGAAGCAGCCAGATGCTGGTGTTCTGAGTTGTATCACTTTGGTCTAAAGGACAAAATAGTATCTAACATCGCAAAAATTTGGCGTAACCAATCGTTGCGACGCTTAGCCTTCCTCTTGTTTTCGGTCGGCTGATATTAAGATTGCAGAATCTTTTCCAATCAATTGACTTATAAAGGTATGACCATCGATATTTTCTGTGACGTCATCGATAACTTCGGTGATGCCGGTGTCTGCTGGAGATTAGCCTCCATATTTTCCCGCGAGCACGGTTTTCCTGTGAAGCTCTACATTAATGATGCACAGACGCTGTCGAAAATTACTTCAGGGCTTGATCCGAAAAATTTGCCCTGCCTAGTCGACGGCATTGAGATTCACGATTGGAAAGACGCGGAAACTAGTGAGCCGTCACAAGTTGTCATAGAAACATTCGGCTGTCGTCTTCCCTATGCATTCGAACAAAAAATCGCCTCTGCACGTCCGCAGCCGATTTGGATCAATTTGGAATATTTATCTGCTGAAGACTGGGTAGAAGGCTGCCATAGCCTGCCCTCTCCTCATCCGTCGTTAAACGTCAATAAATATTATTTCTTTCCTGGCGTCACAAAGAAGACCGGGGGCCTGATGATTGAGAAAGACTTATTTATTAGACAGAAACACTTTTCTAAGGATAGGAATAAATTTTTAGAGGCTTTTAACCTAGACCCCGAAGTATTTACAACTTTTGTCTTCTGCTACCCAAGCGCACCACTGGCCAAATTTTATAAAGCACTTCAGAAGCGCGGCAAAGATATCAACTTGCTTCTTCCAAAAGGAGCGGCTACTGAGATTTTGTCCAAGCTTTATAAGGAACATCCTTCTCGAAATATTCATTTAGGAATTTCAGAGATGGTTCCTCAATCGGAATTTGACAAATTTTTATGGGCTTCGGATGCTGTAATCATTCGGGGAGAAGACTCTTTCGTCAGAGCTCAGTTATCCGGAAAGCCATTCATTTGGAACATCTATCCTCAAACAGAAGAGACGCACATTAAGAAATTAGAAGCATTCGGCGAGAGAATCCGTCCTTTTTACGGAGCGAGCTATCAAGCCTGGATAGACATGAATCTATCTTGGAATAAATCTTCGAGTGATCTGGCTCCTTACTGGAATCGATGGTGTGAGGAGCTGCCTCTCATTAAAGAAGCCGCCCTCCGCTGGAGAGACCATCTAGTTTCTCTGCGTTCCCTCGCAGATAATCTGCTTCGCTTCGTGAAAAGCAAAATTTAACGTTGTTTCTTCAGGAAAACTTTTGGTCGAAGACGGACCGGTTCGCCTTTCGTCGGTCCTCCGTTGAACAATCTTGAAAGATCGTTAGAAGTTGCAATAGACGGTACCAAAATTTTGACGAAGCACTGTTTTTAAAGCTAAAATCTTTGCTTTAAAAAATTTTAGATCGGCCGTTATTCACAACGGCTGCAGACATTAACCTTTCATTTTTAAGTATTAATATGAAAACAGCACAAGAACTTCGCGTCGGCAACGTCGTGATGATCAACAATACTCCGATGGTCATTTTGAAGTCTGAATACAGCAAGGGCGGCCGCGGTGCCTCCACTGTCAAACTCAAAATGAAGAACCTTCTTTCCAACGGCGGTACCGAAACTGTTTATCGTGCTGATGACCGTTTCGAAGACATTATCCTCGACAAGAAGGAAGTTTCTTACTCTTACTTCGGCGATCCTCTGTATGTTTGGATGGACGACGAATACAACCAGTACGAAGTTGAAGCTGAAGTGATGGAAGACGTCCTCAAGTATCTTGAAGACGGCATGAAGGCTGAAGTTGTTCTCTACAACGGCCGTCCTATCTCCATCGAACTCCCGACAATCCTGGTTCGTGAAGTTGTTTACACCGAACCTGCAGTTAAGGGTGATACTTCCGGCAAAGTCATGAAACCTGCCAAACTGGCTACCGGCCACATCGTTCAGGTTCCGGCTTTCGTCAACACCGGCGACAAGATCGAAATCGACACAAGAACCGACGAATACCGCAGCCGCGTTATGTAATTTGTCGGTCTTCAATCTCACTTAACAAGAGATTGAAAAACCAAAGCCAGGCTTTAGGGTCTGGCTTTTTTCTTGCCTAAAAATCCCGCCCAAACTCCCGCGAAATAGTTCGGTATTGACTTTTAGTCCTTCAAGTTTCGCGGGAATTTGTTGTTAATGCCAAGAAGCTCGAGAATGTCTCGGGCTT
>LARN01000004.1 GCA_000980495.1 Acinetobacter sp. N54.MGS-139
CGGTCTAAAGTCTCCAGGAACTTTGTTCTTCTGGCACCGCCCAGCTGCGGTGAGGTTTCTGCAAATAAATCAGCGAATGTGGGGGCTTTAATCTTCATAGTCACACTTTTCGGTAGTGTGCTAATTATAGTATATCACCCACCTTTTGTGCAGAGGTTCCTTAACTTTCAATTCGGAGTGCTAACTTCTTTCATTCACCTACGGCTCTTATTTATCCAGCAAGCCGATTTCTTTCAGCCATTTCGAAACTGCCGGTGTCTCATCGTCTGTCGTCCCGAAAATCGTGAAGTGCGGAAGCAGTTTGTTGCCTTTGAGCAATGCTTCAAAGTCTTCACGTGTATGCATTGTTCCGCCGCCACCGTCGGTGTTGTACGTAGCAATTGTTTTGCCTTGCATCGGATGAGCTTTGATCCAGGTTTGAAGCGGCATAGCCACGTGGTGCCACCAGGTCGGCGTTCCGAAAATAATCACGTCGTACTTAGAGAGGTCAACTTCCGGCGCCTTAATCTCGCGCACAATGCCCTTTTCTAACTCTTCCTTAACAATTTGCGTTGTCGGACGATAGGCTTCCGGATAAGGTTTAACCACCTCCACTCTGAACTCATCGGCGCCCGTCAAACGAGCGATCGTGTCAGCAATATTCTTTGTGTGATTCGTCTTAGAAAAGTAAACAACTAAGATTTTGGGCTTCTTTGCAGCCTGTGCATTGGCTAAGCCGGAGACACCGGCGGCTGCACACATGCTGAATAACGTAAAAGTTCTGCGATTAATCATTTTGAATCCTTAGTCAGCTGGGTGACCTGGTTCATTGCATTCAAGGTTCTCGGGAATCCCAAGTACGGAAGCATGACTCTCAGCGCGTCAACCAGCTGCGCTTTTGTTGTACCTTCGCGGAGATTTGCTCCGATATGACTGCGCAGCTGAGCTTCGCAGCCTCCCAAGGCAGCAATTGCACCAAATACCACGAGTTCTCGGTCTTTGAGGCTTAATCCGGAGCGTGTATAAAAATCGCCGAAACAGAAGTCATAAAGGTCGTTGACTCTAAGGTCATATTCATCCTTTGCGACCTGAGACAAAATCTGCTTCATGCGATCACCGTTGAGTTTCATGACCATCTGCTCTCCGGCTTCTCTTCTATTTTTATCTGTTACGGTAGTGGCCGTCGGCAGAGGAAGCGGTATATGAGCTTTCTTAAAGGCATCGTTGACGCCTTCCATGGTTTCCTGGACGCGTCCGATCCCCACGTAAGGAGCACACTGATAAACGATTTCTCTGATTTCGAGCGGCGATACTTTTTCTTTAAGAGCTCTGAGGACGATCTTTTCTGCGGCCTCAGGAAGAGCCTGAGCCGTTACACAGGAGAGGAGCGCACAGTATTTTTGAAGGGGGCTGAGTGTTTCTCTGCGTTCTTTTTGATTTAAGGTACTTCTTAACGATTGCCCAGCCTGTCAAAATGACAATAGCGGCAGCGAGCCAAAGTGAAATCGCTTGCATTTGGGATTCTTGGGAAGTTAATGAAATATTTTCTAACAATTATAGATGCAAAAACACGGGATATTTGACCGTGCAACTCCAAGAATGTCGGCCTCTATGAATCTTTTTGTCCTGAGACTGAGGCGGCTTTCTCCGCTTTTTTGGTGTAGATGGTAGCGATCATCCCGGCGGCGGCGACGATCGTCATACCGATAAGAGACAGTGTGTCGGGAATGTTTTTAAAGAAGAAGATGCCGATGAGCTCGGAGAACGGAATCGCAGAAAATCCGAGGCACGAAACCAAAAGCATATTGCCGCCGATCCAAGCTCGTGTGCTGGCCAGCATTCCGGCCGTAGCAAGAAGGCACATTAGGAAGGCAGCGACAGCAGCCCTGGCATTGGACATGTGAAATCCGTCTTCAAAAAAGAGAACACCCAACAGAGCTCCGACCGTGCAGAAAAGAGAGTAGTAGAAGACAATGCGCCAGGAAGGTTCATGAACGCGGCCTAAAAAGCGGATCTGCCAGTATCCGAACAAATCAATAAATGCGACAAATAAGCAGAGAAGGGCCGGAAGAGCATCCCCGCTCAGAAAAGATGGCCGCATGACGACCACAATACCGACAAAGCCGAGAAGAATGGAGCCGATCAGGGGCCACTCGGGCTGCTCTTTTTTCCAGAGCGCCAGCAAAATAAAATTCAGCGCTAAAAAGAGAGGCGTCGAATATGTCAGCGTGATATTGGTGCCGAGCGGCAGCAACCCTAATGTAAAGAACCAAATCGCGACAGAGGCAAATCCGAGGACATCGCGCCGAAGATGCAGCATCGGATATCGGGTCTTTAAGGTTTCCCCGCGAAGCGAAACTGTAATAAAGACGAAAAGCGTAGTGAAAAGAGAGCGGTAGAAAACCAGCTCCAGCGGTCCGAATACATCATTGCAGTACTTCACACAGGCGGCCATCATGGAAAAGAAGGCCGCAGCAGCTAAGGACCAAAGCGATTGCGCAAACATGTTGTGAAGTACGAAGTTCGAGTGAATACAAATCGAGGAGCTTGCGCTCCTCAAACAATGTCACATACTAATTAGTTTTTGGTCTTTAAAACGTCATCGATGGCAGTAATAACTTCATCAACTTCGGGCCAGCGTCCTTTGCGGCCGACAATGACGTTTTTCTCATTCCAAGGGCTCGTGCGGTCCGTGTCGGTAACACCGACGATGGTGACCTGGGGAGCACCTACTGCTGCGGCGATATGGCTCACGCCCGAGTCGTTCGCGATAACGATGGCGGCTTTTTCGCACAGAGCTGCAAAGTTTCCGAGACTCGTCGGTTCATAAATAGTCGCGTCCGGACAAGCGGCCTTAGCAGCTTCCGCTTCGTCGACAGCCGGGAAGACCACTGGTTCGATGCCTCTGTCGCGAAGCGGCTTACACAGCTCATTGAAGTGGCGCCAGTACTTTTCTTTACCTTCGTGACGGCCTTTGGCGATCGGCGCAAGAATGGCGTAGCGTTTTGGCAGTCCGATTTTTGCGGCTAAGTTGCGGGCGCCGGCTTCGTTGCGGGCGGCCAGCTTCATGTTGATGCGTTTCGTGAGCTTGGTGTAAGGCGGTTTGATGCCCATCGCCTTGAGTGCCTCATACGCGACGTACCAGAAACGTTCGACTTCATGCATTCTCGGAGGTTCCGGAATGGCATGCTCCAAAAGAATGGAACGTCCGTCAGTGGCGAGCCCCGTGCTTTGGATGCCTGCGCTCTTAAATAAAAGAGCGGATCCGAAAGAGTTCGGCATAAGAATGCCGCGGGGATTCTTAACGGAGGCAGCTAAATCGCGAATGCGTTTGATGTCGTCAAGCAAATTTCCTTCGATCGGGTCGAAGCGGCGGTTAGTGCCTTCGAATAACTCTCCGACAAAGGGTTTGCCGATAAGGTAAAGCTTAAATCCGGCGGCCTCTAAAAGATTTAAGGCCGGCATGGTCATGACGGCGTCGCCGACATGATTAGGTAACCTGACGAATAGTGTTGCCATAAAAACTGTTTCAAAGATATATGTGTTTTCCTAGTCTAACGCCTGCCGACTCGCTAAACTACCTGCACCTAAGCTAACGAGGATAGAGTTGAAATCCGTTAAGATCAAAAAAGAACCTTTAATGAGGCTCTTTGCCTACTTACCGCCTTACAAGTTCTACATCTTTCTCGCGTTGATCGCCATGGTCGCCGCGGCAGCCGGCTCATCTCTGATGGCATTGCTGATGGGCAAGCTCACCGATTTAGGTTTCTATCAAAAAAACGGTCTGGTGGCAATTTGGGCCCCGATCGCTTTGATCGGCATTTCCGTTCTTCACGGCGGTGGCCAATTCTGTTCTTCTTATTTGCTTCAAAAAGTTTCTCAGGAAATCCTGGTCAAACTCCGTTCCCTGATGTTTGACCACATGATTCGCTGGCCCGAAGAAGTCGTCCAGAGCCAGGAATCGGGCCGTGTGGTTTCTCGCTTTGTGAATGAAGCTTCTCAAGCTTTGTCCGGCGCCTCTCAAGTGCTGACCGTGCTTGTGCGTGATTCTTTGCAGGTTGCAGCTTTGCTTTGTGTTCTTTTCTGGCATAACTGGCAGCTGACCTTAGTAACGTTCATTGTTGCTCCGATCCTGATTTATATATTGAGAACGGTGAGCAAGCGCCTCAAGAAACTGACTTCCGACAGCCAGGTGACCTTCGGTCAGATCCTAAGTCAGCTCAATGAAACCTATCGTTCCGAACGTCTGATCAAGGTTTACAACGCTTATAAGTTTGAAGAAGAGCGTTTCGGTCATATCAACCGCCGTTTAAAGGGCTTGACGATGCGTCAGCAGATCGTCAAAGGTCTCGGCACCCCGGCAACCCAATTGGTCAGTATCTGCGGTGTTGCCATCGTGGTTTGTGTGGCTTTGCTCCAAGCACAGAGAGGTCAGCTTTCTTTGGCCGAATTTGTGACCTATATCTCTGCAATGCTTCTCATGATGCCTGCGATTCGTAAGCTCGCCGGCTTGAACGGCACGATTGCTAGTATGGGAGCCGCTGCTGAGAGTCTTTTTGAGATGATCGATATCCCGCTTGAGAAGGACCCCGGCTCGAAAGACATCGAACGCGTTAAAGGCAACGTCGAATTTAAAAACGTTTGGTACAAGTATCCCAACACCTTGGAGCCTTCGCTTAAGGATTTCAGCCTGAAGGCGGAAGCCGGAAAGATGATCGCTTTTGTGGGTGCTTCCGGCGCCGGCAAGAGCACCATCATTAACATGATTCCTCGCTTCATGGTGCCGACAAAAGGAGAGATCTTTTTTGACGGAACCTCTCAGAACGAGATGACGCTGGAGAGCATACGCCGTCAGGTGGCGATTGTGACTCAGGAAGTCATGATGTTTGACGACACCATTGCGGCCAACATTGCCTTTGGTGCCGGACGCCCCGTGACGGATGAAGAAATTATGCAGGCCGCAGAGGCGGCTTATCTCAAGCCGTTGATTGATTCCTTGCCGGAGGGACTCCAAACCCGAATCGGCGAGGGCGGATCAAAGCTCTCCGGAGGCCAAAGGCAGCGTGTTTCCATCGCCCGGGCTCTTTTGAAGAACGCTCCGATTCTCCTGCTTGACGAAGCGACCAGCGCTCTCGATACCGAAAGCGAGAAATACATTCAGGCTTCTCTCGACAAACTCAGAGAAGGCCGTACCAGTTTTGTGGTAGCGCACCGTCTTTCTACGATTGTGGATGCCGATATGATCGTCGTGATGGATCAGGGGGCGGTCGTTGAGGCCGGCACCCATTTCGAGCTTTTGGAAAATGACGGACCTTATGCTCGTCTCTACAAAATTCAATTTAGTCACCAGAAGGCAGGAAAGCCTGAGACACAAGAGGTTTAAGGAATAAATAGCACTATGCGGAATTAATTTTCACATAGTGCTATTTACTTTTAGTTTCCTGAAATTTTCAATCCGTACCGCGAAGAATAAACAAATTTTTATGATTAAATAAACCTGTTTCGCTTTGAGCTTAGCTGCTCGATAACTCAAATACATAGGAGTATCAATGGAAGCACCACTGCAAATGGGTTCCTTCTCGAGGCAGTCGAAAACGATTGCTCTCTTTGCGGCCCCAGTTTTAGCCCTGCTTTTATATTGGGTTCTTCCGGACGCGTATGTTAACGGCGCCGGAGCTTCGGTTCCCGTCTCCCATGCTGCTAAAGCCTGTTTAGCCATTCTGCTGTGGATGGCGCTTTGGTGGTTCACGGAAACTGTGCCGATTGCCGTGACAGCACTGCTGCCGATTATTCTTTATCCTCTTTGTGACGTCACAACACTTGCCAAAACACTGACGCCGTACGCCTCTGACACGATCTATCTGTTCTTAGGCGGCTTCCTGCTGGCAGCCGGTATTCAGCGCTGGGGTTTGGACAAACGCATCGCTTTAAAGACGATGCAGTTTGTCGGTACCTCTCCCGGCGCCATTATCGCCGGCGTGATGATCGCAACGGGTTTCATTTCCATGTGGGTGTCGAATACGGCAACCGCAGCCATGATGGTTCCGATTGCAATCGCCGTTATGTCCGTGGTTCGTCAGAATTCCGACTCTCCGACCATTACCAAAGGCGAAAGAAACTTCGGTATCTGTGTCCTGTTAGCCGTGGCTTATGGCGCTTCCATCGGCGGTATGGGAACGATCATCGGTTCGCCTCCTAACGGTATCTTCGTTCGCTTTGTCCAGCAGACATACGGCGTCGATGTTTCTATTGTTCAGTGGATGAAGGTCGGTATGCCGGTGGTGCTCCTGCTCATGCCCCTTTCCTGGCTCCTCTTAACAAAGGTGCTTTTCAGAGAGCAGATTCAAAAGATTGCGGGCGGCCGTGAGTGGATCCGTACCGAATTAAAGAACATCGGAAAACCGACCCGCGGCGAGATCTCTGTACTGATCGTTTTCATCTGTGCCGTTGTTCTCTGGTGCTTCGGCTCTCAGATCCGTTCTTTCACGCTTGAGAACGGTGTTCGTCCCTTCAGGATGGTCAGCGATGCCGTGATCGCAATGGCCGCAGGCGTTTCTCTTTTCTGCATCCCTGTGAACCTTTCCCGCGGTGAAAGAGCGCTCGATTGGAAGCACTGCGACAACATTCCTTGGGACGTGCTCCTGCTCTTCGGCGGCGGCCTTTCCATGGCTGCCTGTATCCAGGCAACGGGCGCAGCCAGCCTCATTGCAGCTCAGGCAACCGCCTTCGTTGGTCTGCCTCCTGTACTGGTGGTCTTAGGCGTTGCTACCCTGGTGATCTTTGCGACGGAATTCACTTCTAACACCGCCTTGGCTGCGACGATGCTTCCGCTTCTGGCGGCTGCGGCTCCTGTTCTCGGTATTCCGACTGAACAGGTACTGTTGGTCACGACGATCGGTGCATCTGCCGCCTTCATGATGCCGGTTGCGACTCCGCCGAATGCGATCATTTTCGGTACCGGCCGTATCCAAATCGGTGAAATGATCAAAGCAGGTTTCTGGCTGAATGTCATTTCCATCATCGTTATTTCAGGCGTCTGCATGGTTCTCGGAGACGTGCTCCAGCTCCCGATGCCTAAATAACAAAAAATCCGACGGTTGAGAAATCGTCGGATTGAAGAAAGATTCAGGCCTGAGCGAATATGCTCGGGCCTTAATTATTTGCGGACAGGAAAATACTGTTCAATATCCGCCCAGAAAATTTCGCAGGGTTTGGAGAGCTTGCGGTTTTTCTTGCGAACGGCCACATGAGAAGTCGTTCTTTCGGGAGAGAGCGGAAGGAAGCGAAGACCTTCCCTAGGGCGGTTCGTAAAACTTCCCTCAATACAGAGCAGAGAGCCGAGACCTTTTTCCACCATTATTAAAGCGTTGGATGCGAGGTTGTGGTAGGCGATGACCTTAAATTTGCTCTCCGGTACTTTGAACCAGCTGCTGATTTCTGAAAGAATGATGTAGCGTCTGGGAAGAATCAGCGTTCTCTCGATAATTTCTTCGTAACTCAGCGTTTTCTTTTTAGGCGAGACTTCCTCTTCTCGTATGACAAGTCCCCATTTTTCCGTTACTTCAATAGGAATCTTGGTGTATTTGGCACTCTCAACCGGTTCGATAAGGAGTGCCATGTCGAGTTTGTTTTCATCGAGGTTGCGTTTTAAGTCATCGCCGTCTGCCGAATAAACCTCGAACTGAACGTGCGGATATTTTTTATTGAACTGCACCACGGCATCGGCAAAGTAATCCATGATTTTGCTTTCGACGATGCCGACGCGGATGACGCCGTGGAGGATATCTCCGTTTTCGGAAAGTTCGTTCTTAGCTTGCTTGGCTAAGTCCAGTATTTCCTGTGCCCGAAGCATAAAGAGGTAGCCGTTCTCGGTGAGAGACAAACTGCGTGTGCTTCTTACTAATAATTGGCAGCCGAGCTCTTGCTCCAGCTCTTGAATTTGCCGTGTCAGGGCAGGCTGCGAAATGTAAAGCGCTTCAGCGGCGCGCGTAATGTTGCCGAGTCTGCAGACGGTAACAAACGACATTAAAGCTCTGAGATCCATGGGATTATCTATTCATGTATTTATTGCATTAAGTACGATTGTAAATAAGCATTGGAAATAAATGTACAAAATTTCTAAAATTCTTGCCTAAAAGGAGTAAAGGCATTGGAAGGGTAAAACGCTCGAGAAATCTTTTATTAAAGAAGAGGGATGCAATGTTTTCAGGAGAAGGCCGAACAGCGCGCCTTTAGCTATAGGTCGCCGGAAATCTCAATTCGCTGCACCCGATTGATGTCAACTCGGACGGAGCCGTAAATTTTCGTCTTTTACTCCGAAGAGATGAAACCCTTAACTTACTGAGCGGGTTTTGTTGGGTATGTCACTAAAAGAGGTCAGAAAATGATTTTGAACCTAAGAAACGTATTACTGTCTGCCACAGTGGGTGCAGCAGGAGCAGTTATGACAAATACCGTTAATGCAAAACAAAGAAATCAAGATCCGGGTATGGACGCCATCATCGCAAGAATGATGAACGTTACTAAGCGCGGAACAACACTTTCTACGAATCAAAAATATTTTGTTTTATTAGCGACATGTGTAGCCCAGGGCCTTTCCGAAGAAGCCGAAGATGTTACAGCCGCTGCTTTGAAAGCCGGCGTTGAACCGATTGTGATCAAAGAAGCGGTTTATCAGACGGCACCGTACGTAGGGGTTGGACGAGTTAAAGAAGCCTTAGAGGGCGTTAACGAAGCTCTTAAAGATGCCGGAGTCCGTCTTCCCTTAGCATCTCAGACAACCGTCAACGATCAAAATCGCTTGGCTAAAGGCATTGAAGTCCAGACAGCGATTTTCGGGGACGCAATTACTCAGATGCACAAGAACACGACTGAGCCGATGAAGCCGCTCATGATTGAAGACTTATCCGGTTACTGCTTCGGTGATTTTTACACTCGCACCGGAATGTCTGTGAAAGATCGTGAATTAGTGGTCTTTGCAGCCATTGCTGCGCTCGGCGGATGCGAAGCTCAGCTGAAGGCCCACGCAGGTGCAAATCTTAAAGAAGGTGCAACAAAGCAAAACCTCATCGACGCACTCCAGGTGGCCGTTCCCTTGAACGGTTTTCCGAGAACATTGAATGCGGTTGCAGTCGTCAACAGCATCGCCTAACAGTAAGCTAAAGTCGTTAGTCAGATTCAGCCTTCGACGATTTTTTCGCCGGAGGTTTTGTTTTTGGTAGGTCTTGAACGGTGAGGCCATGAGGCTGTAGGTCAAAATGAGTAAGACGAATTCGAAAATTATCTTATGAGCCGGTTGTTTGCCTTATGAATATGATAATTTAGAAAAAAGTAATACTTTCTAACAACTCAAGTTCCTGAATAAAGCCGAGTTAAAGCGAGTCCGCTCAAAAAGTGGCTGTTGACAGCTCGTGAACTCCAAGCGTGAGAGGTTTTATTCGCCGAGTTTCTGACTTTCGGGTCGTGATTGAAACGACGACCCCTAACCTGAGAGGATCACAATGCTGAGAAAGTTGGTTCTTGCTGTATCTTTTTCTACTCTTGCGGCCTTTAGCGGTTCTGTGCTTGCCGCAGCCTTTGATGTTACGGACATCGAGGGCAGGAAAGTTCATTTCGAGGATCAGCCCAAAACCTTTGTCGTCGCTAACTACATCGCGAACTTTATGATGGTGGGCGGTGCGCCCGGCCTTGAAAAAGTTGTTGCTCTGACCAAAGACGGCTGGGAAGATACTCGTTACGGTGAGTACCAAGTTTTTACGAAATCCTTTCCTAAGATGAAAGATCTGCCGAGTATCGGCGGGTATCACGACGACATTCTCAATGCCGAGAAGATTCTCAGCCTCCATCCGGATGTCCTTCTGATCGGACGGACTCAATACGCGGAAAACAGCCAGAGAATTAAAACGTTCGAAAAGGCCGGAATCAGGGTTGTCGTTTTGGATTACCACGCGATGACAACCGCTAACCATACCTTGAGTACCGAGATTCTCGGTAAACTCCTTGGTCGAGAAAAGATTGCCGAAGCCCAGAACAAAACTTATAAAGAAGCTCTTGATCACGTTTATTCGACGATTGCCAAACTTCCTCAGGATCAGTTAGGCACGAAGGTTTATATGGAGACTGCCAGCAAGGGGTTGGCTCAATACGGCAATTCGTACAATAAAGATGTGCTTTGGGGCGCCATCCTCAAAAATATCAAAGCAGCAAATCTTGCCGAAAACTCTCCTCAGCCTTACATGGCTCTCGACAGGGAGTATGTGATTTCTCAAAATCCGAAAGTTATTTTCATCGGCGGAAGTATTTGGCGCAATAAATCCGAGGGAGATCAGATGCGGATGGGCTTTACCGTCCCCGAATCTCAGGCTCAGGAAAGATTGGCCAATTTTACAAAGCGCCCGGGCTGGAACATGCTCGATGCCGTCAAGGAAAAACGTGTCTATGGGGTAGATCACGGCAGTTTAAGGAACATGGCTGACTACACCTTCACGCAGTACATGGCAAAGGTTCTTTATCCGGAAGCTTTTAAAGATATCGATCCTGTCGGTAACTTGAATAACTACTACAAGACCTATTTGCCTGAACTCAAGTACGACGGAACCTTCATGATCCATTTGAATCAGAAATGAGCTCAGAAGATCTCATTGTCCGACAGTACCGAAACAGGATCCGCAAAAGGGTCCTGTCTACGCTGCTGGTCGGTTTAATTTTGTGTGTCTTAGTCATTTTGGACATTCAAATCGGCTCCTCGTCTATCGTCTTGAAGGACCTGATTGAGGCTGTTCTCGAGGGACCTGAAGGAGGATCTTCCGCCTCTTTTATTGTTTGGGAGATCCGCCTGCCGATGACATTTACCTGTCTCTTTGTGGGTGCCTCCCTGAGTTTGGCCGGACTTTTGATTCAAACGATCACGAATAATCCTCTTGCCAGTCCGTATACGCTGGGTGTGACAGCAGGAGCGAGTTTCGGAGCGGCCATCGCTATTACGACCGGTTTTGCGCTATTCGGGCAGATTTGGCTCGGCGTTTCGCTGGCCGCACTTGTCATGGCGCTGACGGTATCAGCCTTCATCTTTTATCTAGGTAGTAAGCGCTCGCTTACAGCAACGACGCTTATTCTTGTGGGCGTCATTATGAATTTCTTCTTTCAGGCGCTACAGCAGTACCTGCAGTACCGAGCTTCTCCCGAAATCGCGCAAATTATCTCCGGCTGGACATTCGGCAATCTTCAGAGATCTTCTTGGATCAGCACCGGCGTTTCCTCGACGTGCTGGACGATCGTACTTCTGATCTCTTTTTGTTATTCGTGGAAACTCACCGCGCTCAGCGACGGAACCGAACGAGCTCGCGGTCTCGGCATCAATACGGATCAACTAAGGATGTTTGTCTTTACGGTGAGTTCCGTTCTTGTCGCCTCAGCCGTGGCTTTTATCGGTACAGTAGCGTTTGTGGGCTTAATCTCGCCTCACTGCGCCAAACTGCTTTTAGGCGAAGATCAAAGATTTTTGATTATCGGATCCTCCATGGTCGGAAGCGCGCTTATGCTTGCCGCATCGATCATTTCCAAACTGATGTCTGAAGGAGCGACGCTCCCTGTGGGAATTGTGACTTCGATCGTCGGTGTCCCGTTCCTGTTTTTCCTTCTGCTGAGATCACGGGAGTAGTGATGCTGAAACTGAAGATCGACGGTTTATCCTGTTCTATTAAGAGCAAAGAGATTCTTAAGGACATCACAGTGTCCTTTCAGCAGGGCGAAATGGCCGCTGTACTGGGGCGAAACGGCGCCGGAAAGACGACATTTATTCGCTGCATCGCGGATTTGATTCCTCATCAAGGCAGCATTGTTCTGGAAGAGGACGGCAAGAAGCTCGATCGCTCTTCAATTGCGTATTTACCGCAGCTCGAAAAGATAACCTCTTCGCTGACGACCTTTGAAACGATTCTTCTCGGACTGACCAAAAAATTAAGCTGGAAAGTCTCGGAGGCTCAGCTTGCAAAAGTCTCTCAAGTCATCCGAGAGCTGAAGCTGGATACCTTTGCCAATACATCGGTGCGAAGTTTGAGCGGAGGGCAGAAGCAGCTTGTTTTCTTAGCTCAGTCGTTTGTCTCCGAGCCCAAGCTGCTTTTGCTTGACGAGCCGACCAGCGCATTGGACGTTCGTCATCAGCTTGTTGTGATGGAGACCGTACATCGTTACTGCAAGAAGAGAAATGCAATCGCTCTTTACGTGATCCATGACTTAATGCTGGCTTCTCGTTTCAGCGATGCTGTGCTGTTTCTTCAGAACGGTGTGGCGCATGCTTTCGATACCCCCGAAGCCGTTCTTAACTCTGCAACGATTGATCCGATTTATCAGATTGAAAGCCTGATTGAGAAGAACAGCAGGGGGCTTACGACTATGACGCCGATTAAACCTTTGTAGACCGCCATGAATAATTTAGAAAAGATCAGAGAGTATTGGAACACCCGTTCGGAAGGCTATCGCCAACAGGTTGAGAAAGAAAGAGAAGAGCACAAGGATGAGTTCTACAAAGAGTATTTCCGGCAGATACCCGAGGGCTCAAAAGTGCTGGATATCGGGTGCGGCCCGGGATTCTTTTCGCTTCTCTTGGCCTCTCTCGGCTTGAAAGTGACCGCGGCCGATTACTCCGAAGGGATGTTGGAAAAAGCAAAAGATTTGCTTAATCGAAACGGCTATCACAATGTCGAATTCTGCCGAGCTGACGCACAGCATCTCCCGTTTGCGGATGCTTCTTTTGATGCGGTGGTCAGCAGAAACCTTGTCTGGAATCTTGAAGATCCGGGGGCTGCATACAAAGAGTGGCTGAGAGTGCTTAAACCCGGCGGAAAGCTTTTTGTTTTTGACGGCAACCACTACTGCTATCTTTTCAACGAAGATTATGCTTCCATCCAACCGAAAGTGAACGAGTCAAGTAATCACGTTCTTCTTGGAGTCAAAACGAATGTGATTGATGACATAGCGCGTGAACTTCCGCTCAGCAGACAAGTCCGTCCTCAATGGGACGAGGACATTCTCAGCCGATTAAAAGCCGCAGAAGTTAAGGCCGAAGTGCTGCTTTGGGAAGGAGAAGAGAACCGTCTCCCTGTGCGTTTTGCAGTAATCGCGGTTAAGTAGCATCCAAAGACTTTTCACAACAAAAAAAATTAGAATCGCCAAAAAACAACGAATCCGCAGATTATGCAAAGAATCTCCATTACCGTAGACGAATCCCTGGCCCAAGCGTTTGATGAACTCATTGCCAAACGAGGCTATCAAAATCGGTCAGAAGCGTTCCGAGACCTTTTAAAGAAAGAGCTTGCGCAGGAAGCTTTGGTGAACCCTTCGCAGGAATGTGTGGCCGTTGTCAGCTATGCCTATGATCACAGAAAAGCGCTTCTATCTAAGCGCAACGTTGACCATCAGCACGAACATTTAGATATGGTCATCAGTTCAATGCATGTCCATGCGACTCATGACACTTGTGTTGAAGCCGTGATTGCCAAAGGACCTTACGACAAATTGAAAGTCTTTTGTGAAAACACGATTGCCGAGAAGGGCGTGGGTTGCGGAGAGATCAACTACCTCCCCATCAACGAGGATAAGTAGAAAGTAAAAAACTCTTCCATCTGAATCGTAGCTTTCGCTCTGTATTGCCTCATATCGGCTCTGACGATTTACCTACAACGATTGTACGTACAACGGTTGTAGGTAAATTTAGCGCTAGAGAGAGCTTCCCATTTGCTTAGTTGAAAAGAAGTTGACAGTGGGAATAAATCTTCGGCTTGCTTACCTCGACCTTCCGACCAATCCCCTTGGGAATAAGGCTAAGGCCCCATGATGGAAATGTATTCACAGTCTGGACAAAGCGACATAATTCCTTCTGTCAATTCACAGTATTGCTCTAAGAAATCAACGAGCAGCGAATTTGCTTCCTTAATTTCGGCTTCTGTAGGGCTTGAAGAATAATTTTCCGACCATCTCAGAATTTCGGATTGCTCTTCCAATGGAATTGAAGCGTGTTTGAGTTTTCCTATGTAGTCTTTAATTTCTTCGCAGACCTGACTCATTTGTTCGAGGGTAAACAAACTCAGACCGTAACAATCAAAAGATTCGCCGTTATTGCAGTCTGAGTCGTAATGATTACACCAAGATTCAAACAAGCAACCAGGCACAAAATCTTCCGATACAGAAAAACCCACTTGTGTTTCTACATATCTTTTAAGGGTACGAGGGAGCTTTTGTTCGTTTTTAACAAAGGGCGTGTATAGGGAAATGTCTACAGAATCGCAAAAAGGTCCGGTCGACCAGCAGATATGTTTCGGCAGGGTGATGGTCGGAGCAAGGCTTTTGAGTTCTGAGGGTGCCACAAAATCTGAGTAGCCATGCGAGAAGAAGATGTCGTATTTGTTTTCTCTTTCTTGAGGCCTAAATTCAAAGCAGCAATCATTCCCGAATTTGAAACGATAAAAGATTTCGTCCCCGATATCCTCTTTAATTTTTCCTTTAATTAAAGAGGTAACTACAGCTTTGTGTTTGATCCTGACGACCTCGAAATCTTTGAGTTCGTATCCTTGCCAGTTCTCACCCAAAACACTGATAAAAAACTCCTGAAAGGTGGGTGTATTAAAGGACAATCCGTTTTCGATGCGGTTAGGGATTGACGAGCAGGCCATGCGGACGTAGTCGCGGCCTTGTGGCCAAAACTCTAAAGAGGAACCGTCTTCAAAATCGAAAATGAAAGGCTCCCGAGCTTCAAAGCAATTTACTCGTGTCTCATCCAAGGGCGCAGAGCCTGCCCTTTTAGTTTTGAAACAAGGTCGTGCCTCACCTATCACGCGGACTGACTTAAGCCGTTTAGAAAGGAAGCGTGCGGACTGTATTGCTTCAATAAGTTCGTCCGGATTTTCATAGACTGGAGCAGACCATCTGTAGGGATTGAAACGACTACCGAAGTTGTTTTTACCAGGCATTGAGAGCATGTGAGCCTCGACGTCGATTAAAAATGAAAGAATCGTCGGCAGATGTAATTTGAGCAGGCATCCCATTCGGATAACCTGCCCGATGATGTCTTGTGGTGGAGGCGGCGAGAATCGAACTCGCGTCCAGAAGCTATCAATACCAGCCTCTACGTGCGTAGCTAATTCACTTAGTTCTTACCGGCAACCCTGCAAACTAGCGATGCCAGTTGCCGGCCAGTTGCTAAGTTTCGCTCCCGCAGTCACAACTCCTGCAGGAACTAGCTCCTATGATATGTCGCTGCTGTCCCTTGCGGGACCCGGCCTAGAAGCGAACCGGCTGCAGCGTCTCACCGGAAATTAAGCGGCGAGAGCGAAACGCTCATCGTTGGCGTTTATATTTTTGTAAGCGGTTTAGCGAGGAACTCACACCTCGGCACGCGTCCAAATATCTCATGGCCCCTGTCGAAACCAGGTCGCCCCCACGAGGATTGGTAATTTTATTAAAGACCGTCCTCCCAGTCAAGATTAATCTTGCAGACCTAATGCGACACCCGGCACAACTTGATCACCGCGCTGTGTCTTAGATGTTGAAATAAACAATCGATCTGCGGCGATTTTTTCCTTTTGAATCAAGTAGTTTCTAACTGCCGTCGCACGACGGTCCGCTAGCTGCTTCAGATCGGCCGTGGCCACGCGCTGGTTCTTCATTAGGAAAGCTTTCATCTGCTCAATATCGGCATTCTTAGGTTTGTTCGGTGCAGTCGATTCGCTGTAAAGCTGTTTAATGGCTTTATCGATTTGTGCTGCAGTCAAAACCTTGGCATTCGTTGCGGAAGTCGTGTCGCGATAAATCGCATAACGCATATCACGCATCAGCAGCTGTTCTTTCAACCCTTCGCCGTCTTCTTTTTCAGAAGCCATACCGATGATCTGGATCTTGATGCCCGGGCGGTCCTGCATGGCTTTTGCCACGATGTTGAGCGCCTTGATCGTTTTTTCATCTAGGCGGGCGCTGCCGGTGGCAAACTGCAGGTTGTTCAAATCCATATCCTCGCCGCCGAACATCGAGCCGATGAGTGCGAACGGAGCGGTAACAGCTTTGCTGATCAGGTTCACAATGACTTTGACGATAATGCCGCTGACGGAGAATTCCGGATCGTCTAAGGAGCCGGAAACCGGAATATTCAGGTCAATCTGTCCCTGGCGATCCTGAAGCAGAGAAACTGCCAAACCGACAGGCAGAGCATCCTTTGCGTCCGGAACCTGAGAGCCGAATTCAAGTTTATTGATCACAAGCGCGTTCTCGCTGGTGAGCTTGTCTTGATTGATGTCAAAGGTGCCCTTGTAAGTCAGCAGACCCTTTTCAATCGGGTGACCGGTGAACTTAGCAGAGAACGGCGAGAAGGCGGGCAGCGACAGTGAGGTCACTTCGCCTTTCATCGCGAGTTTCAGCTTCGATTCAAACGGATTGATCGTGCCTGAAATATTCATCGGCGTGCCGTTCAAAAGACCTTTCACATCGATGGTGGCATTGCCCTTGATCGTTGTGGAGTAGTTGCTTAAAGAGCCGGCCAAGTTGGATGCATTGAGTTTGAAAGTAGGCTCGATGCTGTTGTCCGTGTAACGCACGCGTCCGTCTGTCAGCGTGATCTTTCCGACATTGATAGCCGGGGAAGAAGAGGAAGAAGCACTGACCTGAGCTTTCGGCTGCGGCTTAGAAGCAGCAGAGCTATCAGCCTTTGCGGCAGGTGCCGGAGCGCTGCTCGGTGTGCCCAAGGAAGCTAAGTTGATGCTTCCGTTCTTGTTCATGACGACATTAACGTTCGGCGACGTAAGCGCAATGGAACCGAGCGAAATTTGCAGGGGTGATAAACCCGAAACACTGATGCCGCCGACAGCTAGATTCTTGAGCGATACTGCCGGGGCACCTTGTTTATCCGTCACGTTCAGCGATGCAACGTCTGCACTGCCGGTGTAAGAGAAGGAAACTGCCTTGGCAAGATTGAGTTTGAGCTCGCCCTTGTTGCTGAAAGTTCCCTGCGTGACATGGGCGCCGGAATACTGAGAAATATACGGCGTCAGATCTGCAATGGATAATCCGCTGCTCTGCAGGTTCAGATCCATGCTGAACGGTGTGATGACCATGCCTCCGTTTGCCTGGATGTGGCCGCCGATAGCGCCAACGGAAGCATCAATGGAAGTCCGCGTGCCGTCTTCGCCGTTAATAGGCGCGAGCGTGACATTGACGTTTGTGGCCGAACGCTTGAAATTATTGGTGGTGTCCGTGAAGTTGATCGTTCCGTTGCGGACGCTGACCTTGTCAATGTTCCAGCTCCAGTCGTTCGGAGTCTTCTTTTCGTCTGCAGGAAGAGCCGACTTTTCTTTGGCTTCTTTGGCGTCTTGTTTGACTTGAGCCTTTTGTTCCTTAACGATGTGCGTCAGCAGCTGAACTAAATTCAAACTGTCGCTGTCTCGGATGACGACAACAGACGGGTTATGGAGTTGGATTTCGCCGATGTCAAGATTTTGGCGGAAAAATGCAAACTCTTTCAGGTTCGCATCGATCTCTTTAACGCCGATGATTTGATAGGCTTTGCCTATTTCATCCTCAAGTCCGACGTCTTTCATCTTGACGGTGCCTTTTAAGCGCAGGTAGGCGTTCTCTTCACCTTGTTTTTTCTCAAAGTCGAGGTTAAAGGCGCAATCCATCGTGCCTTTGGTGACTTTGACGTTCAAAGGAATCGGGTTAAAGGACGCCGCATTCTCAAGGCTCAGTCCGGTAACGGTAAAGTTCACGCCGGTCTTTTTGCCCGGCGTAAACGGAACACTCTCCGCATTGATGGCAAAAGGCTCGCCGTTGAAATTGAACCTCAGGTCCGGCGTGATCGGGACATCGACATCGTTTTGGAAATTAGAAATGAGGGGTAGGGCAAAGTTAAGGTCGGTGACCTTATCGACCTTGTGTCTGAACTTGTCGTCGAGCGTGATCGAAGAGTTTGTCAGATTAATGTTGCCGATTGAAAACTGCAGCGGCTTGTCGTCTTTTTTGTCTTCTTTGTCTTCTTCCGGAGAAGAGGGCATCTCTTGGATGCGCGTAATGATATCGCTGAAGTTAAAAGTATCCAGCCCGGTTCTGATAACGGTGCTGTTGAGCTCGTCGACCGTGATGTACTGAACCAGCGGAGACAGTTTGAATAAAGAATTCCACAGAACTTTGGTCTTCAGGTAGCCGACGGAAAGCAAGGGAGGCTCTCCGTCTTTTTGAACATTCAGCCCCTTAACTGAAAACTGCAGCGTAAAAGGATTGAATTTAACTTCCTGTGTTGTGATAGTGCGCCCGACGATCGGTTCTGCATATTTTTTAAGCGCCCAGTTCACCCCGTAAGGTACACCGAGAAAGCCGCCGGCAGTGTAGGCAGCTGCCAAGGCTCCGATGATTCCGGTTGTTATCCAAAGTTTTTTGCCCATATCGTTCCCTCTCTTAGTCGAATAAAAAGACTCTCGACACAGGCAAAAGTATGACTACTTTGTGAGCTCGATCCCTAAAATTTCGCTCGGATTGTGCACGATGAGATCGGCGCACCAGTCTTGAACCGGTTGGGGAGATCCGAGGTAGCCCCATTGCACGGCGACCGAGAAGACATCAGCTCCGTTAGCCGCGTCAATGTCACGTTTGTCGTCACCGGCGTAGATAGCTTCCGACGCTTTTGCGTTGATGCTTTTCAGCGCAAAACGAATCGGTTCGGGATTTGGTTTGGAAACTTTTAGCGTGTCCCCGCATACGACAACTGCTGGTTCGAGCATGTGGAATTTGATTAAAGGGTGAACAAAGCGAGCATGTTTGTTCGTGATGATGCCCCAACGGTCACCTTGAGCTTCAATGTCTTGAAGCATTTCAGGAACGCCGTCAAAAAGCCGGGAGTGGTCCGCCATATGCTCTTCGTAATAATCCAGAAACTCTTTTGCCATCTCGGCATATCCGGCGTCTTCCGGGCGAATGCCGAAAGCTGCGCCTAAAAGACCGCGCGCGCCGCTCGAAGCAGTTTTGCGAAGCGTCTCGAAAGGAAGAGGTTCTAAGCCTCGGACCACACGCATGTGATTGGCCGCAGCAGCAAGGTCGGGTGCGGAATCGAGCAGTGTGCCGTCAAGATCAAATAAATAAACTTTGGGATGTTCGGTCATGACAAAAAGAAAGGGGCCGCTAACGACCCCTTTTTCACAAGTTAATGCAATTGATTACTTGTTGCGTGTGCCCTTAACTTCGATAACGGCACGACGGTTCGGCTGCAGGCATTCGATCAGCTGTTTGAATGTCTTGATTTCGCCCTTAGCAGAAGGATTCGGGCAGTTGACGACGGGGTCAGCCTGGCCTTTGCCTTCGGCGTGGATACGAGCAGCAGGAACGCCGTGTTCAGCCAAGAAAGTCTTGACGGCGTCGGCACGACGCTGAGACAGTTTCTGGTTGTAGGCAGCAGCACCGATACGGTCGGCGTAGCCGTTGATCATGACAACGTCAAGTGTCAAGCCGGACATACGGCTTGTGAGTTCTGTCAGTTTGGCGATGCCTTCGGGTTTCAGAACGGCTTTGTTGAAAGCGAAGAGTGTGTCGGCAGAAAGAGTAACTCTTTCAGCACCGGCTTCGCACTTAATAATGTCTGTGTCGCACTGGCAGTTCTGGCCAAGAGCGCCCTGGGCTTCTGCCAGAGCAGGGGTCCAATAGCCGGTGCGAACGCACAGGCCGAAATTAGTCATCAATGTTTGGCCGGCTGCCTGAACATAAGGATTGGCAGGGGCATCAGCTGCGCAAACAGCACCGGAAGCAGCCAACGCTACAGAAGCGATAAGCATTCCGAATTTTATCTTTGTATTCATCATTTTCCTCTTTTGATGCAGTAAAACCACACAACATACGGCAAATTCAGGGATCGGCCGCAATGCATTCCGAGTGTATAACCACCGGATCGCTAATTAAAGTCGTCCCGTAGTATTTCACACACCCTATTCTGCCACGACATGATATTACTTTTTGTAAGTAACTTGCCCCGATCAGGCCTAAGTAATTTTTCCTGTTGTATATTTGCAACAAGGCAACCGCTCGCCCAAACCTGATGTATGCATTGTGCTTCAACCGCGTAAATAACGTTTGATAACACATCCAAAACGGGCATAGTTACAAGCTGTGACATGTCGATGACAGCTAGGTCCGCGAACTTCCCAACTGCAAGGGAGCCCACTTCACGATCCAATTTTAACGCGTTAGCTCCGTTAATTGTTGCCATACGAATAATTTGATTGACCGTGAGCTGCGTCGGGTCTTGTGAAAATCCCTTAGCAATGAGGCCTGCGGTTCTCATTTGCTCAAACATGCTCAAAGAACACGCGTTTGCCGCACCGTCGGTTCCCAATGCGACATTGACGCCGGCCTTTAAAAGTTTGACGACGGGACTTGCACCGCACCCGAGCCGCATATTGCTGACCGGACAGTGGACGACGGAGGCACCGCTTTCGGCCAGTAATTCAATGTCATGGTCGGAAAGAGCGACACAGTGCACGGCGACGGTCCGTTCATTCAGACAGCCCAATTTGGCCAAATATTCCACCGGAGAGCAGCCGAATTCTTTGATGGCGTTCTGTCTTTCTTCTTCCGTTTCTGAGAGATGGATTTGCCAGGTGGTGTCCAGTTCTTCCGCTAAACGCATGGAAGCCTGCAGAGCTTCGGCTGTGACGGAATAAGGTGCATGCGGGGCAATATTGATCGAAAGGCCGGGATCGTCTTTGTGACGTGCGGCCAGTGCCCGCGCGCCGGCTAAAGCATCTTCTTCTCCTTTGTACTCAGCATTCGGGTACTTAATCACAAATGCGCCCTGAACAACACGCAGTCCGACTTCTCTCAGCGCTTTAGCAGCAGAGTCGGGGAAAAAATACATGTCATGGCACGTTGTCGTACCGCCCTGCAGCATTTCAGCGCCTCCGAGAAGAGCGCCGTCGTAGACGAACTCCGGACTCATCAGCTGTCCCTCGATAGGCCAAATGCATTTTGTGAGCCAGTTCGGTGTGGTGAGATCGGGGCCCACGCAGCGCAGCAGATTCATGGAAGCATGGGTATGGCAGTTCACAAATCCCGGCATGACAACGCTATCGGGCAGTTCAAAGACCTCTTTGGCTTCAACGTTCTCGAGGTCCGAAGGCGGGATGAGTGCGGCAATTCTCCCGTTCTCTATTGCCAGGCCGTAGTTTTCCAGAACTTCGGTCTTGCCTTCAAGCGGAATGATCCAGCGGGGAAGAAGGAGTTTTTCGGTCTGCATGTTCTTCTCCTATAGTAATTAGAGGTTTTTCGGTTGGAACGGTTGAATCGCGTCCAACTCTTCTTTCATGAGTGCCTTTTGCTTTGCCAAATCATAGACCGCCTGCAGCTCAAGCCAAAAGATTTCTTCTAATCCGAAATACTTCGAAAGCCTCAGCGCAGTATCCGGTGTGATCGAGCGTTCTCCGGCAATAATTTGGCTCAAGCGCGTCTGAGGAACGTGAATGTCCTTTGCCAATCGGTAAACGGAGAGTTTTAAAGGTTCTAAAAACATAGTCTTGAGGACCAAGCCGGGATGAAGCCCTTCCAGATTATTCATAGTAACGCCTCTCGATAGTATCGAATTACGATAGCACATTAGGATCGATTTATTAGCGTTTTGAGGCACAGAGGCGTTAAGTCCACTAAAATTGACGGGTTATTTTTACAGTCCGTTAGCCCGGACACATTAAGAAGGATCTGTTAGATGGCTGACAACGACCACAACAACGAAAAAGACAAAGAAGAGCAGAAACAGGACGTTTCTGACGAAACCGGTTCTGAGACACCTGAGAATCAGGCTGAAGAATCCGGCGATGCAGGCGAAGGCGAGAAAAAGAGAAGCCGCTCCCGTACCCGCCGTGAAAATACGCCCGATTGGGATCTGATCCGTACCCAGGTAAACAAGGCTGAGCCGATTTCTCTGGAAGATGAAATGAAGCGCTCCTACCTTGATTACGCTATGAGCGTGATCATGGGCCGAGCTCTTCCGGACGTGCGTGACGGTTTGAAGCCGGTTCACCGCCGTGTGCTCTTTGCGATGTTCGAATTGAACAATATGTGGAACACACAGCATAAGAAGTCTGCTCGTGTGGTCGGTGACGTGATCGGTAAGTACCATCCGCACGGTGACGCGGCCGCATACGAAACAATCGTTCGTATGGCTCAGGACTTCTCCATGCGTTATCCGCTGGTAGACGGCCAGGGCAACTTCGGATCTGTCGACGGTGACGGCGCCGCTGCTATGCGTTATACCGAAGTTCGCTTGAAGAAGCTTTCTTCCGAAATGCTCCGCGGCCTTGATGAAGATGCAGTGGATTTCGCGCCGAACTATGACGGCACGCAGAAAGAGCCGACCGTTCTTCCGACAGTGTTCCCCGAGCTGCTGATCAACGGCTCCGCCGGTATCGCGGTCGGTATGGCAACCAACATTCCTCCGCACAACCTGCGTGAAACCGTGAACGCCTGCCTGCTGGTGCTTCGCAACCCTGAATGCACCATCGATGAAATTATTAAAGTTATGCCGGCCCCGGACTTCCCCACAGGCGGCATCCTTTATGGTCTGTCCGATGTCCATGAAGCCTATCGCACCGGCCGCGGCAAAGCGATTATTCGTGCCAAGACCCACATTGAAGAGTGGGACAACGGCAACCGCGAATCCATCATCATTGATGAGATTCCGTATCAGGTCAACAAGCGTCTGCTCCTTGAGAAGATCGCTCAGCTCGTTGCCGAAAAGAAGATTGACGGCATGTCCTTCGTTCGCGACGAGTCCGATAAGAACGGTATGCGCGGCGTGATCGAATTGAAACGCGGGGCCAATGCCAATGTCGTTCTGAACCTTCTTTATAAGAACACACAGCTGCAGGACAGCTTCGGCATTAACCTGGTGGCCTTGGTAAACGGTCAGCCGAAACAGCTCAACATCAAAGAAATCTTGGTTGAGTTCTTAAGTTTCCGCCGAGAAGTCGTGACTCGCGTCACGATGTTCCGCCGCGATAAAGCCCGCGCCCGTGTGTACTTGGTCGAAGGCCAGGCGATTGCGCTCGCTAACCTGGATGACTTCATCAATATCATTCGTACCTCTGCCAATGCCAAGATTGCTGAAGAAAGACTGCTGGAACGCGAATGGCCGGCTCATGAGGCCGCTGAAATGATTAAGCGCGCCAATCTCGATAAGAAATATCTGCGTCCTGAAGACGAAGATATGACACTTGGTCTGACCGATCAGGAAACCTATCGCTTAAGCTCCCTGCAGGCTAAGAATATTCTTCAGATGCGTCTGCAGAGCTTGACCGGACTGGAACAAGAAAAGATTCACGCCGAATACAAAGAACTCGTGGACACGATTATTGATTTGACCGATATTCTGGCCAAACCCGAACGAGTGACCGCCATCATTGCCGAAAGTCTGGAAACCGTCGCAGCTGAATTCGGCGACGAAAGAAAGACTCAGATTGTTGCCAACGCAGAAAACGTCAAGACAAAAGACCTGATCCCGTTGAGAGAAATGGTTGTGACACTGACGGATACCGGCTACATCAAGAGCCAGGCGTCGATCGAATACCGCGCTCAGAAACGCGGCGGCCAAGGCAAGCGCGCCGCTCAAATGAAGGAAGGCGACATTATTAATCAGCTATTTGTGGCCACAACCCACGACGTGCTGCTTTGCTTCACCACGAAGGGCCGTCTGCATTGGCTCAACGTTTGGGATGTGCCCGAAGGCTCTTCCTCTTCTAAGGGCCGTCCGATCGTCAATATGCTTGAACTGACGGACGACGAAAAAGTCACGGCTGTTCTGCCGATTTCCGATGAGGACTACGCCAAAGACCTCTATATCTTCATGGCCACTGCTGACGGTACGGTCAAGAAGACACCGATCGGCGACTTCAAGAACCAGAGAAGAGCCGGTATCAACGCGATCAATCTGCTTGAAGGCGACGTTCTGGTGGGCGCTGCTGTGACCGACGGCAAGCATGACGTCATGCTCTTCAGCGACAACGGTAAGGTTGTCCGCTTCTCCGAAGATGAAGTCCGCGCCATGGGCCGTGCCGCAACCGGTGTTCGCGGCATGAGACTCGACGAAGGCCAGAAGGTCATTTCCATGCTGGTCTGCGGCGACGATGAAGACGTGACCGTTCTGACCGCTACCGAATTCGGCTACGGCAAACGCTCTCCGCTTGCTGAGTACACCCGCCACGGCCGCGGTACGAAGGGCATTATTTCGATTCAGACGACCGAGAGAAACGGTAAGGTCGTTTCCGCACTCCTCGTGAAAGAAAACGACGAAATCATTCTGCTTACCTCGACCGGTAAGCTGGTTCGTACCCGTGTGAACGAAATTCGCGTCCTTGGCCGCAACACTCAGGGTGTGACACTGATCTCGATGGAAGAGGGCACCAAGCTCGTAGGTCTCGAGCGTGTAACTGAAAACGATGACGGAGACAATGCTTCGGATACCGCAGCGGTGGAAGCCGAAGTGGTCTCGGAAACTAACGCGGAAGAAGCCGAACTCGAAGCAAAAGACGAGGCTATCCTCAAGGAAGAACAAAATGACGAGAATCTTTAATTTTGCAGCCGGTCCCTCGGCCATGCCTTTGCCTGTGCTTGAACAGGCGGCCTCGGAAATGACCGATTGGCACGGTGTCGGATACTCCATCCTGGAGATGAGCCACCGCAGCAAAGAGTTCATGGGCATTTATCGAGAAACCGTGGAAATGCTTCGCGAGCTCTACGGCATTCCTGAAGAATATGAAGTTATGTTCGTTCAGGGCGGCGGCCATCTGCAATTTGCCATGATTCCGCTTAATTTTGCAGTGGGCGGAATCGGCAACTACGCCGTAGACGGAGTTTGGAGCCGCAAAGCGTTCAACGAAGCTCAAAAGATCGGTGAAGCGGCCGAAGTTGCCTGCACCGAACTCAGAGCGCCTCGCCAGGAGGAGCTGGCTGTCACAGACGGCGCTGCCTACCTCTACTATTGTTCCAATGAAACAGTCAACGGTATTCGCTACTGGTACCGCCCGGAAGTCAATGTTCCCTTGATTGCCGACATGTCGAGCGACTTCCTGTCTCAGCCTGTCGACATTTCTAAGTACGGTCTGATCTTTGCCGGTGCGCAGAAGAACTTCGGCCCGGCAGGTCTCACGGTCGTGATTGCCCGTAAGGATCTTTTAGGACGTGCCGAGTCGACGACTCCGACAATGCTGGACTACCAGACCTACGCGAACTTTGAGTCCATGTATAACACGCCGCCCACTTTTGCGATCTACATTTCGCACTTAGTCTGCAAATGGCTGCTTGCCGAAGGCGGCGTCAAGGAAATGGAGAGACGCACCATTCTGAAGAGCCAAAAGATCTACGACGCAATCGATAATTCTGACGGTTTCTACTACAACAACATTGAAAAGCAGTCCCGTTCCCGCATGAACGTCGTCTTCAATCTGAAGAACGAAGAGCTTAACCAGCTCTTTATTGAAGAAGCGCTTCAGAAGGGTTTAGCCAATATCAAAGGTCACAGAATCGTCGGCGGAATGCGTGCTTCGCTCTATAACGCAGTCAGCGTCGAAGCCGCAGAAGCTTTGGCCGATTACATGAAGGCTTTTGCCGAACGCCACAGCTAAGAGCCGAACCATGTCTGTCAACGAAGAACTGCTTCCTCTTCGTAATAAGATCGACGGGCTCGATTCCGAGCTCGTCCGCCTGCTCAATGAGCGGGCCGAGGTCGCAAAGGCAATCGGCGAGATCAAGGCTAAGGCCGGTCTCCCGGTTTACCGACCCGAACGCGAAGCGGAAGTTTTAAAAAAGATCTGCGGTAAAAACGAAGGGCCTCTGCCCAATGAGTCTCTGGTCGCCATCTGGCGTGAGGTCATGTGCGCTTGCCGCGGCCTTGAGTCCGAACTGAAAGTGGCTTACCTCGGTCCTCGCGGCACCTTCAGCGAACAGGCGATGATTCGTCAGTTCGGTTCCGGTGTGGTCGGGATGCCCAGCGGAAGTATTGAAGAAGTCTTTAGAAAAGTGGAGTCAGGTGACGCCGCCTACGGTATTGTTCCGATTGAGAACTCCACCGAAGGCGCGGTGAACCGCACCATGGATTGTCTGCTCAAGACGCCGCTTTTCATTGTCGGGGAGTGCTCTATTCCGATCCAGCACAACCTGATGACGCGCTCCGGCTCGATGGAAGGCGTCACGCGTGTTTACTCCCACCCGCAGTCCCTCGGACAATGCGTTCAGTGGCTTAACCGCAATGTGCCTTCTTTAGAAAGACTGACGGCGGAGAGCAACGGCGAAGCTGCGCGCTTGGCTTCCGAAAATCCGACATATGCAGCCGTCGCCGGCGAAGTTGCGGCAAAGATTTTCGGGCTTCAGATTGTGGCGGCAAATATTCAGGACTCGAGCACGAACCGCACGCGTTTTCTAATCTTAGGGCGTGAGCCGGCAGAGCCGTCCGCAAATCCCCGGGAAGATAAAACATCCTTGATCTTCTCCGTGCCGCATCGCGCCGGTTCTCTTTATCAGGCTTTAAAGCCGTTTGATGATTTCGGTGTGTCCATGATGAGACTCGACTCGCGCCCCGCAAAGCGCGGAACATGGGAATATTTCTTCTACACCGACATCGAGGGCAACATGAGTGAGCCGAAGATCCGAGAGGCACTGGAGAGTTTCCGTGAAGGCTGTGCTTCTCTGAAATGTCTGGGTTCCTATCCGACGGAGAAGAATTTCCGCCGGTCCGATACAAAAGGATCAAATTTATGACCGAAACAACAATTACCACGCCCTCTTGGGTGCAGGCTTTGGACAAATATGTCGCAAGCAAGCCGATTGAAGATGTTGCAGCTGATTTAGGTCTTAAACTCGAAGAGATCATCATGCTGGTCGCCAACGAGAATCCGAACGGCATGAGCTCTAAGGTTAAAGAAGCGGTTGCAACCGCGGCTTTGAATCTCAATCGTTATCCGGATGCCGATGCCTATCATCTTCAGAAGGCCATCGCAGAAAAATACGGCGTGCCGCAGGATTGGGTTGTTATCGGCAGCGGCTCCAGCGAATTGTTGGGTTTGGCCGCCGAGACCGTTTTGTCCGAAGGTACAACGGCGATTTATCCGCAGTATTCTTTCTCGCTGTATCCGATGGTTGCGCGTCTGTGCGGAGCCAAGACGATTGAAATACCGTCAACGGGAGACTTCAATGTCGACCTCGACGCAATGGCCGATGCCGTAGATGAGCGCACCCGTTTGATCTTCTTAACGAACCCCAACAACCCGACCGGAACTTACCTTGCCGAAAAAGACATTCTCGACTTCTTGGACAAGGTTCCTCCGACGGTGATGGTTTTGTTTGACGAGGCTTATGTCGAGTTCCTGGAACCCGCACTGCGCTGCGACTCTATGGAAATCGTTCGTCTGCATCCGAATGTGATGATTGCCCGCACTTTCTCCAAGGCTTACGGCTTAGCCGGCGCTCGAGTCGGATACGGCATTGCTCAGCCCGGACTGCTTTCCATGCTGAACCGCGTTCGTCATCCGTTCAACGTAAATGATCTTTCGCAGATTGCAGCCTTGGCAGCTCTAAAGGATCAGGACTTTGTGGAGATGACCCTGGAAGTCAATCGCAAAGGCATCAAGTTCCTTTCCGAAGCCTTTGATGCATTAAAACTTCCGTACATGGGACTGCACGCCAACTTCATTACCGTGAAAGTCGGACCGCATGCCGACGATATCGTTCAGTACCTGCTGAAGAAAGGCATCATTGTCCGCCGTATGAAGTCTTACGACTTGCCGGAATGGATTCGTGTGTCTGTCGGAACGCCCGAACAAAACGAGCGTTTTTTGGAAGTTCTGAAAGAAGCCTTGATAAAGTTTGGGGAGAAGTCTTCATGAAAATGGCAGTGATCGGCTGCGGCCTTATCGGCGGATCAATGGCGCTCAGCTGGAAAAGAGCCGGCATTGTCGACGAAGTGATCGCTTTCGGACACAATCCGGCCACTCTGCAGAAAGCCTTGGACAAAGGCGCGGCAGACGCCGTGACGACTTCTATGGAAGAGGCCGTCAAGGATGCTGATATTGTCGTCAGCGCTGTTCCGGTTGAAGCCATGGAGTCCGTTTTTACTGAAATGGCACCGTTCCTTAAGCCCGATGCCGTGGTTACCGACGTCGGCTCAACTCGCCAGACCGTGATAGCGGCTGCGCGTAAAGGACTCGGCGATAAGTTTCATCAGTACGCACCGGCACATCCCATTGCCGGCGGCGAAATGCCGGGCGTGGACTATGCCTCAGCAGATCTTTTTGATGAAAAAGTCGTCATCTCCACACCGGACGAAGGTATGGATCCGAAAGTCGTCGCCTTTATGGAAGACGCGTGGCGTAAGGCAGGGGCGCGTGTGCAGACCATGAGCCCGCATCAGCACGACCTTACGTTTGCTTCGGTGAGTCACTTGCCTCATGTTCTGGCTTACGCCTTGGTGGATATGATTGCGAGAGAAGAGAACGCTCAGGAAAAACTCAAGATGGCCGGTGCCGGTTTCCGTGATTTCACACGTATCGCGTCGAGCTCTCCGGTGATGTGGCGCGACATCTGCCTGTCTAATCGCGAAGCATTGTCTCACGAGCTCAAACGCTACCGTACTTCTTTGGACACGCTTCAAAAATATATTGATGAGTCCGACGGAAAGGCTTTGGAAAGCGTTTTTGAAAATGCCGTTAAAAACCGTCGCGGCTTGGTCTTCCCCGGAAAATAAGGATAAGAACGATGGAAGAAATTTTAAAACTTGATCCGATTAAGAAAGTCGGAGGGTCGGTCGACTTACCTGGCTCTAAGAGCATCTCCAATCGAGCCCTGCTTCTGGCTGCGCTCTCTGAGGGGACAACCGAGCTGCAGAATCTGTTGGCGGCCGAAGATACGGAAATGATGATCGGAGCACTGGAGGCTCTCGGCGTCAAGCTTGAAGTCTCCGACAACGGTACGGTTGTGAAGGTGGAAGGCTGCGGCGGAAACTTTCCTGTCAAGAAGGCAGATCTTTTTCTCGGGAACGCCGGCACCGCGATGCGTCCGCTCTCTTCGTCTCTGGCTTTCAGCGGCGGAGAATATGTACTGGACGGCGTTGCCAGAATGCGCCAGCGTCCGATTGCGCACCTGGTTGAAGCGCTGAATTCCGTCGGCGGTCGTCTCTCTTATCTCGGAGAGCCGGGATTTCCGCCGATCAAGATCGAACCGGCGACCAAGATTAATAGCGACATTGTCCATGTTCGCGGCGACGTTTCCAGTCAGTTCGTCTCCGGCCTTTTGATGGCGGCACCGTTAATTGCGCCGGAACAAGGCCTGAGAATCCGCATTGACGGCGAACTGATCAGCTCTCCTTACGTTTCGCTGACATGCCGTCTGATGGAACGGTTCGGTGTTGAAGTGAAAACTTCGGAAAAAGATTTTTTAGTGCCCAAGACTCCGTACAAGGCTCCGGGCATTTTTGAAGTGGAGGCAGATGCCTCCAGTGCCTCGTATTTTCTCGCACTCGGCGCATTAGTCGGTCCGGTGAAGATTAACGGTATCGGCGCGGACAGCGTCCAAGGTGATGCGGCCTTTGTCGAATATCTTGTGAAGATGGGCGCAACCGTGACCCGAGGAGAGAACTGGATTAAGACCGGTCCGAGCCGTTACGGTCACAAGCTGCACGGACTGCAGGCCGATGTCCGTCCGATTCCGGATGCGGCGATGACTTTTGCGGCCATGGCACCGATGTGTGAAGGTCCGACAATCCTCCGAGGCATCTCCAGCTGGAGAGTCAAAGAAACCGACCGTATTGCGGCGATGCACAACGAGCTCACCAAAGTCGGCTGCAGAGTGGAAAGCACGGACGACATGATCAAAATTACGCCGCCGGAAAAACTCAGAAGCGCGGTTTTTGACACCTATAAGGATCATCGCATGGCGATGTGCATGTCGCTGATAGCCGCAGGCGGTGTTTCTGTGGAGATCCGTGATCCGAACTGCGTGAGAAAAACATTCCCCGATTACTTTGAACGTCTGGCCGGCGTGGTGGAGAAGGAATAATGAGCCAAGTTGATGTCATCGCAATTGACGGACCGGTCGCTTCCGGAAAAGGAAGCGTTTCTTCCGGAGTAGCCAAAGTTTTGGGTTTTCATGTGCTCGACAGCGGTGCGCTTTATCGTCTGACTGCTCTTGCCTGCATGAACCAAGGTATGGATTTGGGCGACGCCGCTGCGGCGGAAAAGGTCGCCCGGTTGCTTAAGCCGCTGTTCAAGGACGGAAAAATCTACCTTGAAGGCAAAGACGTGACCGACGCGATTCGCACAGAAGAAGTCGGTTTGAACGCAAGCAAAATAGCAGCCTATCCCGGCGTCAGAAAAGCTTTATTCGAACTGCAGAGAAGATCCGCAGTTGAACCCGGCCTTGTGGCAGACGGCCGCGACATGGGAAGTGTGGTTTTTCCCGAAGCTCGACTGAAAATCTTTTTAACAGCATCGGCTGAGTCGCGTGCAAAAAGACGCTATAACCAGTTGAAAGAAAAAGGAATCTCAAGTAATATTGACGACCTCGTTTCCGACTTGAAGGATCGTGACAGACGTGATATGGAGCGATCTGTGGCACCTTTGAAGCCGGCAGAAGGGGCGCGAATCCTCGATTCGTCCGACCTTACTCTGCAGGAAACGATCGATCAGGTTCTCGCCTGGTACCGCGAGAGCAAGGCTTGAAAAAGCCTTTTTACCGTGCCCCTGACGTCCATCCGGTCGTCGGGAATTTTTTAACCCGTTCTGATTATTTTTATCAGAGCAAACAGTTATTTACATGACCAACACTACTACCAAGCCTACCGAATCCTTTGCCGATTTGTTCGCAGAAAGCCTTGCTAAACAGGAAATGAAGCAGGGTGAAGTTATCCCCGCAGAAGTCGTCCGCGTTGACTACAACTACGTCGTTGTTAACGCCGGCCTCAAGAGCGAATCCTTCATTCCTATCGAAGAATTCAAGAACGACCGCGGCGAAGTCGACGTTAAGGTTGGCGATTTCGTTTCCGTAGCTATCGAAAGCCTCGAAAACGGATATGGCGACACAGTCCTGTCCCGCGATAAGGCCAAACGCCTGGCTGCCTGGATGAACCTCGAGAAAGCCCTCGAAACCGGCGAACTCGTTACCGGTACTGTTACCGGCAAGGTCAAGGGCGGCTTGACTGTGATGACCAACGGCATCCGTGCATTCCTGCCGGGTTCTCTGGTTGACACACGTCCCGTTAAGGACACAACGCCCTACGAAGGCAAGACCATGGAATTCAAGGTCATCAAGCTTGACCGCAAACGCAACAACGTCGTTCTTTCTCGTCGCGCTGTTGTCGAAGCTTCCATGGGTGAAGAAAGAGCCAAACTCCTTGAAACACTCAAGGAAGGCGCTATCGTCAAGGGTATCGTTAAGAACATTACTGACTACGGTGCATTCGTTGACCTCGGCGGTATCGACGGTCTGCTGCACATCACCGACCTCGCATGGCGCCGCGTTCGTCATCCGAGCGAAGTCCTCGAACAGGGTCAGGAAATCACAGCTAAGGTTCTGAAGTTCGATCAGGAAAAGAACCGTGTTTCTCTCGGTATCAAACAGCTCGGCGAAGATCCTTGGATCGGTATCGCCCGCCGTTATCCGCAGGGCACACGTCTCTTCGGTAAGGTTACCAACATCACTGACTACGGTGCTTTCGTTGAAATCGAAGCCGGTATTGAAGGTCTGGTCCACGTTTCCGAAATGGATTGGACAAACAAGAACGTTGATCCGAAGAAAGTCGTTCAGCTTGGCGAAGAAGTTGAAGTCATGGTTCTCGAAATCGACGAAGAACGTCGTCGTATCTCCCTCGGCATGAAGCAGTGCAAACCCAATCCTTGGGAAGAATTTGCCGCTACACACCAGAAGGGCGACACAGTTAAAGGCCAGATCAAGTCCATTACCGACTTCGGTGTTTTCATCGGTCTTGAAGGCGGTATTGACGGTCTCGTTCACCTCTCCGACCTGTCCTGGACAGAACCCGGTGAAGAAGCTGTTCGCAAGTACAAGAAGGGCGAAGAACTCGAAGCAGTTGTTCTCTCTATCGACGTCGAACGTGAACGTATCTCCCTCGGTGTTAAGCAGATGAGCGGTGACCCGTTCAACAACTTCTGCTCCACACACGAAAAGGGCTCCGTTGTTACCGGTAAAGTTAAGTCCGTTGAAGCCAAGGGTGCTGTTATCGATCTCGGTAACGACACAGAAGGCTATCTGCGCGCCAGCGAAATCGGTCCGGACCGTGTTGAAGACGCTCGCAATGTTCTGAAAGAAGGCGATGAAGTTACAGCTGCGATCACCAACATCGATCGCAAAGCTCGCTCCATCCAGCTGTCCATCCGCGCCAAAGATCAGGCTGAAACTCGTGAAGCCATGGCTAAGATGGAAGAAGACGCCCAGGCCGGTACAACCAACCTCGGCGCTCTCCTGAGAGCTAAGCTCGAACAGAACAAATAATTTATAGCGAGGTTGCAATGACTAAGTCAGAACTCATTGCGCTGCTTGCTGCTGATCCGGCAGTCATCGGAAATCATCTGACCGCTCGCGATGTTGACGATGCTGTTAATTCGATTCTGAATGCTATGACTGCCGCGCTAGCGCAAGGCAGCCGGATTGAAATCCGTGGCTTTGGAAGCTTTTCGCTCAATTACCGTCCGCCTCGCGTGGGCCGTAATCCGAAGAGCGGAGATACTGTCGAAGTTCCCGCCAAGATCGTGCCTCACTTCAAGGCCGGTAAAGAAATGCGTGAACGCGTAGACAAGTTGGCTGACGATTAGTCTCGGCTCGGCATAAGTTAGTTGCCCAGGCCCGGTTGTGTGAACAACCGGGCCGTTTATTTTTTCGGTTCCGGCGCAATGAGTTGTTCTAGGACAAGGCATTTGCGAATACAATGGATTATTTTTAGAGAAAGCTGCAGGTTATCCCATGGATTTTGAGCTTTGGTACCTTATATTGGTTCCGCTTCTTTTCGCGGCCGGCTGGTTTGCCCGTTCTTTTGACATCAAAGAGAAACAGACGATCGCGGATGAAAAAGACACGCTGTACAAAGGCGTA
Organism: Acinetobacter sp. N54.MGS-139; assembly: GCA_000980495.1. GTDB lineage: Bacteria > Pseudomonadota > Gammaproteobacteria > Burkholderiales > Burkholderiaceae_F > Parasutterella > Parasutterella gallistercoris. Next base: position 33,088 of record LARN01000004.1, read on the forward strand.
GATCTCCTTCTCAGCAATAAACAGGACCAGGCCATTGATGCCTTTATCAATCTGGTCAAACTCGATCCGGATACGGTTGAAATGCATTTTTCGCTTGCGGGACTTTTCCGCCGCCGCGGAGAATTTGACCGCGCCATCAAGATTCACAATGTCTTGGTGAACCGTGAAGACTTACCGAAAAAGATTCGCTCCAGAGCGCTCTATGAGCTCGGTGAAGATTATTTGAAAGCCGGTCTTTGGGATCGTGCCGAGGAATCATTCCTGAAGCTTTCCGACACGAGTGAAAGCTACAAGACGATTGCCCGCAAGGAACTTCTGCATATTTACGAAACAGAAAAAGAATGGCAGAAAGCAATCGACGAAGCTAATATTATTCAGCGTCAGAGCGGTGAGGATCAGAGCACCCGTATTGCTCAGCTTTACTGCGAATTGACGCAGCAAAATCTCTACTTTAAGAATTTCAAGGGTGCGGCCGAAGCTCTTGAAAAAGCACTTAAAGTAGATCCGAACAATAAGCGTGCCCTGATTATTAAGGGCAAGATGCTCAAAGCAAAGGGCGACATTGACGGAGCCTTGGCCACATGGAAACAGGTCGGTCAGATTTCTCCTGCATACGGAACCCTTGTTGTCGATCAAATTGCTTCCCTGCTTCTTGAAGCCGGACGCAAAGAAGAGGCCGTTCAGTATTTGGAAGACCTTTTTAAAGACGGTTCTACTACCGATGAGGTGGATACCGCCGGTATTCTGCTCGGCAAAGCAGGCAACTCCAAGGAAGCGATTGCGCTGATTCAGGAACATCTGAAGACTCAGCCGACCCTGGTGGCTTTTTACCGTTTGATTGACTTGCGTTTGGCCAATGAACCCGAAAACGAATCGCTCAAGCAGCTTCACGGTTTATTGAAGAATATGCTCAGCAAAGCGGTGCGCTACAAGTGCACAAAGTGCGGTTTTGCAACGCGTAAATTCTTGTGGCGATGCCCCGGATGCCACCAGTGGGAAACCTTCCCGCCTGTTCGTCAGGAAAACCTTTCAGGAAGGTAACAAGACCGCCGGCAACTGCATAATTTGAAACAATTTCATCCAAATTTTGCGGGGCATGGGGGCATGCAATAACTGATAATTAGATATGCAATAACAACATTTATCCAGGGATTGATCAGTAGATATGTTTAAAAGAATAGGTTTGTTCCTCCTGACCAACGTAGCCGTTTTGGTTGTACTCGGAGTTGTCCTCAACATTGTTTCTGCCGTTTTCGGAATCAACTTTTCTAACGTTGCCGGAAAGGGCCAGAGCTACGGGACACTTCTGGTATTTGCGGCGATTGTCGGCTTCAGCGGTTCCATCATTTCCTTGCTCATGAGCAAGACGATTGCCAAATCGACGATGGGCGTACAGATGATTGACGTCAATCATCCGAGCACCAAACTCGAAGCTTGGCTCGTTGACACCGTTCATCATCACTCTCAGAAAGCCGGCATCCCGATGCCGGAAGTCGGTATCTATGAAGGCGAAGCCAATGCTTTCGCGACCGGCGCAACAAAGAATTCTTCCATGGTGGCTGTTTCCACCGGCCTTCTTTCCAGCATGAACAAAGAAGAAGTGGAAGCCGTTTTGGCTCATGAGATCGCTCACGTTGCCAACGGCGACATGGTGACCATGACCTTGATTCAGGGTGTTACCAACACCTTCGTCGTTTTCCTGTCTCGTATCATCGGCAACTTTGTGGATCGCGGCATTCTCCGCAATGAGGATGATGCTCCTGGTGTCGGTTACTACGTGACTTCCTTCATCCTTGACTTGGTCTTGGGTTTCCTGGCTTCCATGGTTGTGGCTGCTTTCTCCCGTCATCGCGAATTCAGAGCCGATGCCGGCGCCGCAAAGATCATGGGCAGCTCGACTCCGATGATCAACGCTCTGGCTCGTTTGGGCGGCGTCCCGACCGAAGAGCTTCCGGGTGCTGTCAAAGGATTCGGTATCGCCGGTTCTATCGGCCAGCTGCTTGCTACGCATCCTTCCATTGAAGATCGAATCGCTGCTCTGCGCACACAGAACGGTCGTTAATTAACAGACTGATATTCCAACAAAAAGCCGCCGCAAGGCGGTTTTTTGTTGTCTGTGTTATCGAGTAGAGAACGGAATCAGGATTTTCGGAAAGCCTTGGAATGCTCAAAATTTGTTAATGGAACGGAGATCTTTTTTCCTGAAGGAAGATCGACTTGCAGCGAGAGCTTTCCTCCAAGAGTGTTCACATATCTCACGAGATCGGTTAATTTTACGTCCATGGCGTTTCTTTCAATTTTGCCAACAACAGACTGTGAGAGCTGAAGCTTCCTTGCGACTTCTTCTTGAGTCAAGTTTTGTTCGTATCGAAGTCTTGAGATGGCATGCTGCAAGACCATCTGTGAATGCTCCTTCTTAGCTTTTTCTCGGAATTCCGGTGTTTTTGAGGCCAGAAACTCTTCCAATGTCACCAACTTTCTCCCATGGGTAAAACATGTGCGGATTTAGAGAAGAGAGCTTCTTCTCTATATGAGTTAAAAGAGTTACGTTAAATTATTTTCTGATCGGCTCCCACCTTTGATCGGCTAATGGTAGGTATTGGTGCGAAAGCGCGGGAGTAAAGTAAGCTGTCCTGCGTTCTCCCGATTACCAATATTCTTTTGAATGAAAAACGGCAAATTCGTCTGCTAACGCAAGACAATCTGTAAGAAAACAGCCCACCATCGTGAGCTGTTTTTAGAGTGAAAGAATGACTTAACGAAGCCAGACTTTATGTCCGTGAGCAAAAGCTCTGGCCACGTAAACGGCACAGACGCCGACGATGTTGCCGGAAAGCGTCAAACCGATCGTAATGGCAGTCCAGTAACCTGCGGCACCCATCGGAGCAGGACTTAAATAATCCGTGAAGGTAAGAATACTGCCCAAGCCCAAACCTAAGCCCCAGAGGAAGACGCCATAGATGACCATCGGCAGGAAAGTGATTCGATAGCCTCGCATGGAGAAGCTGCCGACACAGTTAACCGCGTCAAAAACGTGATAGATGGACGCAAAGCCGATAAGGTAGGTACTGACCTTAATGACGTCCAAATCGCTCGTGTAGAGACCTACAAAGAAGTATTTGCAGAAGTAGAGCAAGGCAGAGACGAACACTGCTAAGCAAATGCAGAACTTCAGACATTTGTAGGTCGCCATTTTTGCCGTTTCAGGAGAATTCGCACCGAGAGACTGCGAAACCAAAACAGAAGAGGTCACACCGATGGCAAGAGGAGCCATGTAAAAGAGCGAAGTTAAGTTCGCAACGATCTGGTGAGCGGAAACGACATCGGCGCCTAAACGAGAAATGAAAATCGTCATGAAGGTAAATGACGTTACTTCAAAGAAGGCGGACAAGCCGATCGGAATTCCGAGCTTAAGCAGGTTCGTTAAGGCCTTGCGGTCAGGCATGGAGATTCGCTTCTGCCGCATCTTAGCGTAGAAGCTGTCGTAGTGCCAGATGACCCAGTAAAGGAAAAGGCTGAGGAATGCGTTGATCGTAGACGATATGGCGCAGCCTGCTCCTCCGAAACTCGGAATAAATGCCCAGCCGAAGATAAAAATGTAGTTCGTGACTGCTTTAACGGCCAGCATGGACAGCGCAATCCACATCGCGACCTTGGGGCGGGATACTGCGGCATTCATCGCCATATAGGCGCGTCCGGCCATCGCAGCCGGAAGACCGATAGCGTTAATCAGAAGGAAGCTTGTCGCGATTTCGGCAACGCGTCCGGTGGAGTTGGTCAGCGTCATCCACATCGGCGTGTAGCACATCAATGCCATGCCGATGATTGCCAGAAGAATGGCGAGCCAAATCGTTTGATGAAGCTCGAAGCCGATTTTCTCGTGGTGGCCTGCGCCGTAGTGATGACCGGCGATCGGAGAGAGCCCCTGCATCACGCCGACCAAAGCGACGAATACAGAAACGGAAACAGCCAAACCAATGGCAACAGCGGCCAAGTCGGTGGAACCGAGATGGCCGGTCATTAAAGTATCAAGTGTTGCTCCGCCGACAATGGCAACGTTGGAGATCCAGACGGGGAGCGAGAGCTTAATAATCGCCCAATAGGAAGTATCCGGCGGTTGAAGCCGGCTCAAAATTCGAGTTGACATACCAAAAAGGCAGAAACTACTTTCTGCGAATTAAGAGGAACTTTTCGCTGCTTCTCGGACGTCCTTGGAAAACATCGACGACTTCATAGCGAAGATCAAGGGTGTTTTCATCGTAATCTCTGTCAACGGCACGCAGGATCCAAGGTGCATCTGCCTGCTTATCAAAGTTGACGCCGCCCCAGTAATTAAAAGCAGCGATATTGCTCAAAGTTAAATGAGAAGCACCGATCTTGTCGAGCGGAATTTTGTTTTCAACGGCAACCGCTTTAAAGTTGTCGACAATAGGCTTCATAGAGCGAGCCCCGTCAATCAAATTGACGAATAAGCTCATGACAATAATCCAAACCGCAGTCAGCCCGGTTCCTGCCATCCAAGCGCCTCTCCAGGAAAAAACCGGGTGCTTGAACAGGCGCCAGAAGACAATTGCGATCCACAGGAGGGTGGCGATAACGGCAAGCAGAAAAAGGAAGACGGAAGTTCCGTGCGGCTCAACATCCGGCGCCAAACGAGTAATAGAGAAAGCCATCTTGGCCGGAACACCTTGTGTCCAGGCAAAGAAGTAAACCCAGACAGCAATCACGGCAAGCGTATAGATGATGCCGGAATACAAATCCAGAAAGTTTTCTCGGCTGCGCTTAAGGCTGACCACGCCGAGTGCAGCTAAAACCGACAGCGAGGGAACTAAGAAAAGCAGCGTGCTGTAGAGTTCCGTCCCTGTAAAAATGACGGAGCATAGTGCAACAACCGAGAAGGAAAGCGGAATAATCAGCGGAGCCTGGCGAATTTGATCTCTCCAGGCATAGATGCCCCATAAGGCCAAAGGCCACAGCGGGAATGTCAGCCAGGAAATGTTCTTGAGAAGCCAAAGGTATTCGTCAGCCGGTAGCGGAGAAAGCGCGGCAAGGCTGATGGAAATCCAGCTCTTGAACCATTCGGTCGCTTCTGCCGGGAAGCAGGCAAAAACTAAAATCGGCCAAAGCATCGCGGTCGCAAAAGCCACAGATAAAGTTAGCACGGCGCGCTTGGAGCGGCTGGTGTAATCAGGCGTCAGGAAAATTGCGACCCAGGCTCCGAAGAAACACCAAAGGCCGGCGCCGGGACTGCTGGCCAAGGCAATGGCGCCGATGGCAAGACCGGCAATAATTGAACCGCGCCACAGATATTCGAGACTTAAAACGATGCCGTAGAAAGCTAAAGCCGAGAAGGCGAGCAGGCACGTAACCGGAGTCAGTTCGTGGAAGGCGGCGATGATGCCGTAGGTACCCACGGTCAGAAGAACGGCAATGTCGGCGACTAAGCGTCCGTAGTCTTTTCGCGCGGCTTCTCCGCCGAAAGCAAAGCTCACAGGCTGGGCTTCGTCGCGACGGGAAAGAAGATAGGTGGAGTACCAAATCGCGGCCGTGGTCACTGCAAACCATAGACCGGCAGTAATATGGAAGGCCTCTACGTTGCCGAAGAGGGGACCGAAAACTTTAATGCTGAGCGCTGCAAACCAGAAAGAAAGAGGACCGACGTCGGAAGCCGGGAATCCGTTGACGTTCGGGAGAAGCCAATCGGCTAAAGAGCCGTTGGCCATGTTCCAGGCTACACCGAACGAAATCAGAGACTTTCCGCTCCATACATCCGTAGAAAAGAACAACGGCAGCACGAACGCAGCTAAAAGTGCAATTAATGCCGCTCTCGGAAGTTTGCCGGCAGCCGATGCGCTGACGACGGCCGGAGAGGAATGGTTACTTAACATCGAGGCAGTGTGGTTGTAGACCTGAAAGGTGCGATTTTACTAAGAAAAAGGGCAGCTCAAAAGGCTGCCCTTCGGATCAGTATGAAACTGAAAAATTATTTTTTAGCCTTAGCAGCCTTGGCAGCTTCAGCAGAAGCGTTGAGGGCAGCAGACTTAGCAGCAAATTTCTGACGGAATTTTTCAACACGGCCGGCTTCGACGATACGTGTCTGAGCGCCAGTGTAGAAAGGATGAGATTCGCTGGAGGTATCAAGCTTAACCTGCGGATAGGTAACGCCGTCGATTTCAACGGTGTCACGAGCGTCGGCAGTAGAGCGAATGATGAAGGTCTTGCCGATGGACATATCGGTGAAGGCAACTTCACGATACTGCGGATGAATATTCGGTTTCATGTGTATTCCAAAAAATGTCGGTCGCCACCAACCTTGCGAGACCGCTCACCGTTGTGAGTCTTACATCCGGCATGTCAGAACGTGCCTAAGTTAATAAAAACAAGGGCAAAATTATACCCAAATTTCTTTTTAAAGCAAACAGATGTCGCTCATCGGCGCATCATGGCAAAGAACTCAGCGTTGTTCTTTGTCGGGCGCATCTTATCAAGCAGGAATTCCATTGCCTGGATTTCGTCCATGTCGTAAAGGAACTTTCTGAGAATCCAAATGTTCTGAAGTTCCTGCGGAGCCAGAAGCAGTTCTTCCTTACGGGTTCCGCTCTTGGCAACGTTGATGGCCGGGTAGACGCGTTTTTCAGCAAGACGGCGATCCAGATGGATTTCCATGTTGCCGGTGCCTTTGAATTCTTCATAAATCACATCGTCCATACGGCTGCCGGTTTCAACCAGAGCGGTACCGATGATGGTGAGAGAGCCGCCTTCTTCCAGGTTGCGGGCTGCGCCGAGAATACGTTTCGGGCGCTGCAGGGCGTTGGAGTCTACGCCGCCGGTAAGCACTTTACCGGATGTCGGAACCACGGTGTTGTAGGCGCGGGCCAGACGCGTAATGGAGTCAAGCAGAATAACGACGTCTTTCTTGCTTTCAGCCAGGCGCTTGGCTTTTTCGATGACCATTTCAGCAACCTGAACATGGCGAGTAGCCGGTTCGTCGAAGGTGGAAGCAATGACTTCGCCTTTAACGGAGCGTTCCATTTCTGTCACTTCTTCAGGACGTTCGTCGATCAGAAGGACCATCAGGATGACGTCCGGATAGTTAGCGGTAATCGCGTGAGCGATATGCTGCATTAAAACGGTCTTACCGGACTTCGGAGAAGCAACCAACAGAGCACGCTGTCCCTTGCCGATCGGAGCCAGGATATCGATCAGACGACCGGTAAGGTTTTCGTCGCCGGAAATGTTGCGTTCAAGTTTGAGCGGCTGATTCGGGAAAAGCGGAGTCAGGTTCTCAAAAAGAATGCGGTGTTTAAGAGCTTCGGGAGGAAGACCGTTGACTTTGTCGACTTTGACCAAAGCAAAATAGCGCTCGCCGTCCTTCGGAATGCGGACTTCACCTTCAACCGTGTCGCCGGTATGAAGATTGAAGCGGCGGATCTGAGACGGAGAGATATAAATATCTTCCGTACTGGCTAAATAAGAAGAAACAGGAGAGCGAAGGAAACCGAATCCGTCAGGAAGGATTTCTAAAGTTCCGTCACCGAAAATCTGTTCGCCGGCTTTCGCGCGCTTCTTCAAGATGGCGAACATGAGTTCCTGCTTGCGAAGGCGGCTGGCGTTATCAACGTCGAGTTCTAAAGCAATGTCAAGAAGCTCGGAAACGTGCTTGGATTTTAGGTCGGATAAATGCATAGGAATAGAAGCTCTTGCGAATGAGGATTGCACAATAATCCCAAACGAAGAGGTTTAAATAAAAGAGGGAGGAAGAACAAAGAAAGGAAGAGAGCAACGGTCCGATAAAGAGGAAATCGAACCGTTGTAAAGCAAAATTAGATGAAGTTCTTGAGGAATTCAGAGAACTGAGCGGAATTCATAGCGCCGGCCTGCTGAGCCTGGAGCTGGCCGTCTTTGTAAACGGCAAGAGTAGGAATACCGCGAACGCCCAGCTGAGAAGCGACATCCTGGCATTCATCAACGTTGTATTTAACGATCTGAACACCGTCGGGAAGGGATTCGGCAGCTTTTTCAAGAACCGGTCCGAGCATACGGCAGGGACCACACCAGGGAGCCCAGAAGTCAACGACTACAACACCTTTTTGATTCAGGACGTCGTCAACAAAGCTGGCGTCTGTAACTTGTTTTAAGGCCATTTTTTAAATTACCTCCAATTATTGATTCCCCGGAACCAAGATGGCTCCAACGGATGATGGGATACTATCACCGAGAGGGCTTAGAGCTAATTCAAAAGCCCCAAAAAGGTGAAACAAATTTCTTGTAACTATACACACTTGAAAGAGACTTGAGCGCGTGCTCGTGCAATGTCAAATCCGGTCAGACAAATCGAAAATAGTGAGAGCGTCGGCGCTGTCTGCCATAACAAGGATTTGTAAGGTTCGGTATCAAGACATCTCAGGCACGAAATTAAAGATAAACGCTCCGAATTCGTTGACGAAAAAGAAACAGCGCCGAGGAGATAGACAATTGGTCTTCTCCGGACGGCGCCGGTGCTTCAAGAGAGGAGTTTAGTTTTCTGCCAGCTCAACCTCTTTTTGAAAGAGCTTGCCCGTGTAGTCAACCTTGACGACAACACGTTTTTTCTGTGCGTGAATCTTCTTAGGGGCGGGAGCTTTACGGATAACGGCCGTTTTCTGAACTTTAAATTTACCTTGAGCGTAAGCTGCCGGGTCCCAGCGGCCGACGAGCTTGGCATTGGCCACGCCGGAGAATGCGAGCATCAACGCGATTAAAGGAACGCAGAATCTGATCAATTTCTCCTCCTCAAAGGTGGTAAACAGATGTTACCACCGCAGATTGAGAAAGGCCATTTTTCGATGAAGCACGGTTCTTCCCGGCTGGCGCAAAACTCAAATTCATATATAATTCGTACCCGGCGAGCCCCCTCGCATGTGAACGTCGTGAATCTGGTCAGGTCGGGAACGAAGCAGCCATAGCGAAACTAGCAGTGCCGAGGTGTGGTTCGCCTTTCCTTTTCAATAAGGTGCTCAAATGGATAATTTCAATATTCGCAATGCTCGTCCTCAGGATTGCCCGGTTATTGCCGAACTTATCCGCGGATTGGCCCATTACGAAAAACTCGATGACCAGTGCCAGGTCACTCCCGAACTCCTTGAAAAATGTCTTTTCGGCGATAAGCCCGAATGCTATGCCGTTGTCGGCTGGATAACCGAAGAAGACGGAACTGAAAAGCCCGTAAGCTTTGCACTCTATTTCTATAACTTCTCCACATTCCTTGCCCGCAAAGGTCTCTATTTAGAAGATATCTTTGTGCTTCCCGAATATCGCCACCGCGGCATCGGCAAGAAGATGATGAATTACCTTGCGGCCAAAGCAGTCGAAGACGGCTGCGGCAGATTTGAATGGTCTGTTCTCGATTGGAACCAGCCGGCGATCGATTTCTATGAGAGCATCGGTGCCACGGTTATGCAGGAATGGCGTATTTGCCGCCTGACCGGTGAGAAACTCGAGCAGTTTGCCGAGACTAAACCGGCCAAGTAAAAAGCAAAACCTACTTTTGTATAGAGCGTCCTTTGAGGCGCTCTGTTTTTCTAGAGCATTTCTATCTGTCCGGATAGACGCGTCCGGATTAATTGGAAAGAGCTGTCGTCTATTTTCACGTAAAGAAGTATTTCCTAACTCGCTGACGGATAAGACAATCCGAGCCGAATTGATATAGGATTATTGTCATGCTTAAAAAGCTGATGACCGGGGAGAAACGCTCTGTCGAATCGGCTGAACAATAAATTTCGGAATAGCCTAATGTCATACCAAGTTTTGGCACGCAAGTGGCGGCCTCATGATTTTTCTTCTCTGCTCGGACAAGATCACGTTGTTCGTGCCTTGACGCATGCCCTGACGGAAAATCGACTTCACCATGCTTACCTTTTTACGGGTACGCGCGGTGTCGGTAAAACGACGATTTCCCGAATTCTTGCCAAATGTCTGAACTGTGTCGGGCCGGACGGAAAGGGCGGCATTACCGCTGAGCCCTGCGGCGTTTGCGAAGCCTGTCGAGCCATTGACGAAGACCGCTTCGTTGACTACATCGAAATGGACGCGGCATCCACCCGCGGTATTGATGACATGGTCTCGCTTTTGGAGCGCGCCAAATACGTTCCGACGAACGCTCGCTTTAAGGTCTACATGATCGACGAAGTCCATCAGCTGACCTCCGCGGCATTCAATGCGATGCTCAAAACCTTGGAAGAGCCGCCTGAATATGTCAAATTTATTTTGGCGACGACTGATCCGCAGAAAGTTCCGGTAACGGTGCTTTCCCGCTGCCTGCAGTTCAATCTGAAGAGCCTTTCTCCTCAGCTCATTTCTTCGCATATGGCTGAGCTGCTGGATAAGGAACAAATTTCGTTCGAGAAGCCGGCGCTTCGTATGCTGGCCTCCGGAGCCAGAGGTTCGATGCGTGACGGCTTGTCTCTGCTTGATCAGGCAATTGCGTACAGCGCGGGCAACGTTACCTTGGAATCCGTGCGCGAGATGCTCGGCACGATCGACTCGACAACCTTGATCCGCTTGCTTGGCGCCTTGGCCAATCATGAGCCGAAAGAGATCATGAAGGTGGCTGACGAGATCGGTGCCCGCAGCCTGTCTTACACGCAGGCGATGAAAGATTTGGCCGTTCTTCTGCACCGCATTGCGATGGCGCAGCAGCTGCCGGAAATTCTCACCGATGAAGAGCCTGATGCCTCCGAGCTTCGTCAGTTAGCAAGCGTGTTCTCTCCGGATGAAGTCCAGCTCTTCTATCAGATTGCGATTCACGGCCGTAACGACATGGCGCTGGCACCTGATGAGTATGCAGGTTTCACAATGGCGCTGCTGCGCATGCTGGCGTTTGCTCCTCTAGAAGGAAAGATGCCGAAAAGCCTGCCTGCTGCCGTAACGCACAAAGAAGAGGCACCCGCTCTCCCAAAAACTGAGCCGGCCAAGACTGAGCTGCCGGCGCAGCAAAAAGTTCAGTCTGCGGAAATTCAGCCGAAAGCGCTCGAAGCTCCGGCGGCTTCTGCAAAATCGGCTTTATCCGCACAGGAGCTGGAAGACATTCCCTGGGATCACAGTATTGCGACGGGCAAACCTGTGTTTGTTCCGCAAGGTTCGGAATCTGCAGTTCCTAACTTAAAGAAGAAAGCGGCCGAAAAGACAAAACCGGCAGCATCGGCTCCCGCGGCAAAGGAAGTCAAACCTCAGCCGAAGGCGTCGGAAGCTGAGCCTTTTCCTTCGGAAATAGCGGGCGTTCCTGCGATCCCTTCCATCGACATGCCGGATGACGATGCGCCGTGGGTTCCGGAGACTGACAGCGTTCCCGCTGATGACCTCGACTGGATGGCGCCGCCGGCTTGGCCCGAAGAATATTCAGAAGAAGCCGGGGTCTCCGTGCTTCCGCCCGCTCCTCAGGAAAAGCAGAAGGAATATATTCCCGCAGAGCCCGTTCAAATGAACGCATGGCTTGAAGCGGCAGAAAAAATTCATTTGGATCCGGCGTCTCAGCCGTTAGTCACGAGTGCCGAGCTCGAGAGTTTCGACGGTCAGAATATGAAGCTCACCGTAGATTTGGAAAAACTGACAGCGCACGATATGGTTGCTAAACTTGCGGCCGAATTGAAGAAGGTTCTTGGGAGCGACGTCCACGTCACAGTGACGACGGCACCCACGAAATACCAGAATCTACGTACGCTTTACGCTCAGAGATTTTTAGCAGAAAAGCAGAAAAAGCTCTCCGAGCTGAAGAAAGACAAAAGAATTCTTTCTTTCATGAAGGTCTTTAACGTCGAGCCGAAGGCAGAAGACTTGGATCTTTTAGATAAAGAAGGCAAAGTTAGAACAATTTAAATTTGAAAGGAATCAAAATGAAAGGATTTGGCGGAATGGGTCAGATGGGCCAGATGATGAAACAGGCTCAGATGATGCAGATGAACATTCAGAAAGCTCAGAAAGAGCTCGAAACCATTGAAGTCACCGGTGAAGCCGGCAACGGTATGGTCAAAGTCACGATGACCTGCAAGAACGTCTGCCGCCGCGTCATGATCGACGACAGCCTGGTCGGTGCCGATGCTGACCGCGAAATGCTCGAAGACCTCCTTCTGACAGCAATCAACGACGCTTCCAAGAAGGTCGAAGCCGAAACCAACGCCAAGATCAGCAAGGCTACCGGCGGCATGAAACTCCCGTTCTAATTCAATGGAACAAATCGGAGCAATTGCCGAACTGATTGATGCGCTGAAGAAGCTCCCCGGAGTCGGTCCGAGAGCTGCTCAGCGCATTGCTTATCAGCTGTTAAATGGCGACAGAAGTGATGCGAATCGTCTCGGAGAAGCGCTCTTAAAGGCCACCAAGACGGTGCATCGCTGTGCCCGCTGCAACAATCTGACCGACGGCGAGCTGTGCAGTTTCTGCGCTTCTCATAACCGTGATGACTCCTTGCTTTGCATCGTTGAAAGCGTGGCTGACTTGATGGTGATCGAGCAGAGCCTTTCTTATCACGGCCGCTACTTTATTTTGATGGGACGCCTGTCCCCGTTAAACGGCGTCGGGCCGCACGAAATCGGCTTGGATAAGCTCTTAGAGCGCGCCGGCGAACCCGAAGTTAAAGAAGTCATCATTGCGACTTCTTTTACCGCAGAAGGCGAGGCGACTGCCTTTGCCGTGTCGGAACTTCTTTCCAAACACTATCCCCAATTAAAACTCACGCGTATTGCCCGAGGTGTTCCGGCCGGGGCCGAAATCGAATACACGGATGTCAACACCGTGGCGCAGGCAATGCTTAACAGACGTGTTCGTGAAAGCGACTAAGACGCGTTCTTAGCAATTTGAGAAAAAATTTTTCTTCTAAGCGTTATTACTTAGTTGGATTTCCGCACAAATGAGATTTAGGCGGTATTCTTTATCTGTAACTCAATTTTACAAACGGAAGAAAAGTGACGAATACAACAGGCAACCGAAATAACACTCCGGCAGTCCCGGGGTTTGCGGCTGTTTGCGTCCTTTCTCTTAACGGTCTTAGCTTGGCTTTGGGCTTGTTGCTTCGATTGCGCCTGAATGTCGGCTAGGACTGTTTTTGTATATATCGTTTCTTATCAACTAAATTCGTAGTTCAAAGACGGTCCGCCAAGCGGGCCTTTTTTATTATTGGGGAATAAAAATGAATAAATTCACACGCCGTACCGTCATCGCAGCCGCCTGTGCCGCTGCAGCTATGACTTTCGCGCCGATGTCTTTTGCTCAGCAAGCACCGGAAAAGAAAGACGTGACGATTGCCGTGGGCGGTAAGAGTCTTTACTACTATCTGCCTCTTTCCATCGCAGAACAGCTCGGTTATTTCAAGGACGAAGGTCTGAACGTCAAGATCGTTGACTTCCAGGGCGGCTCTCGTTCGCTTCAGGCTGTTGTCGGCGGCAGTGCAGATGTTGTGTCCGGAGCCTTCGAACACACCATTTCCATGCAGGCTAAAAAGCAGCCCATGACTGCCTTTGTTCTGCAGGGTCGTGCTCCCCAGCTCGCTCTCGTTGTCTCCAATAAGACAATGAAAGACTACAAACAGCTGAGTGACCTGAAGGGCAAGAAAGTCGGCGTTACCGCTCCGGGATCTTCCTCACAGATGGTTGCCAACTTCATCCTCAAAAAGGGCGGTCTCGGACCTAAAGACGTTGCTTTCATCGGTGTAGGTTCTTCTTCCGGCGCAGTCTCTGCGATCAGAAGCGGCCAGATCGACGCCTTAATTAACCTCGACCCGGTTATCACAATCCTTCTGAAGAACGGAGACGCCAAACTCGTCGCCGATACCCGTAAAGTTAAAGAATCCGAAAGCTTCTTCGGCGGCACAATGCCTGCCGGCTGCCTCTACGCTCCGGTTTCTTTCGTTGAGAAGAATCCCAAGACAGTTCAGGCTCTGACCAATGCTATTGTCCGTGCCGATGACTGGCTGGCTAAAGCTACTCCGGAAGAAGTTGCTAAGGTTGTTCCGGCTTCTTACTTAATGGGCAACCGTGGTATCTATCTTGCAGGTTTTGAAGGGAACCGTGATGCTCTGTCTCCGGACGGACGCTTCCCGGACGGCTGTGCCAAGATCTCCCTGGGTGCCCTTCAGACCGTGAACGATAAAATCGATCCGGCCAAGATCGATTTAACCAAGGTTTATACCAATAAATTTGTTGATGAAGCCTTAAAGAAATATCCGGCTAAATAAATAAAATAAGAGGCGGAGCCCAAGCGCTCCGCCCAAGAGAAAAAACCAAATAACAACTAACAGCAGCATTCAAGATGAATCAGCCAGCAGTGGAATTTGACGATGTGACGTGCAGTTTTGTCAGTGATGACAATAAACACTACACGGCCGTTAGGGATGTGAATTTAACAATCGGAGACGGTGAGTTCGTCAGCGTGGTCGGTCCGACCGGATGCGGTAAATCGACCGTACTTAATATGGCAGCGGGGCTTTTAACGCCGTCAAAAGGAACCGTCAAAGTCTTTGGAGAAGAGCTTGTCGGTTTAAATAAGCGAGCGGGCTACATGTTCCAGGCAGAAGCTTTAATGCCCTGGAGAACGGCCATTGATAATGTTTCTGCAGGTCTGCAGTTTAAGGGCGTTCCTGAGAAAGAACGCCATGAACAAGCTCGTCATTGGCTCTCTCGCGTGGGCTTAAGCGGCTTTGAAGACCGTTATCCGCATGAGCTTTCCGGCGGTATGAGAAAGCGTGTTGCTTTGGCCCAGACGCTGATCATGGATCCGGACATCATTCTGATGGATGAGCCGTTCTCTGCGCTGGACATTCAGACTCGTCAGCTGATGGAAAACGAAGTGCTGGCTCTGTGGTCACAGAAGAAAAAGGCCGTTCTTTTCATTACGCATGACTTAGACGAAGCCATTTCTATTTCCGACCGTGTGGTGGTTTTCTCCGCCGGCCCGGGTTCTCATCCGATCGGTGAGTTCTACATCGATATCGCTCGTCCGCGTGACGTAGCAGAAGTCCGTGTCACACCGCGCTTCATTGAACTGCACAACGCTATTTGGGCCGACCTTCGCGAAGAAGTGCTTAAGGGCTATGAAAATCAGAGAAACAGGGTGAAGTAAAAAATGAAAAAAGGAAGCACACCTATTCTTCAGTCAAAAACGAAGTTAGTCACCTGCCAGCTGCTTCTGCTGGTTGCGATTTTCTTCTTCTGGTGGCTGATGACCAAGCCCGGCCTCATTCCTCCGTTCATGTTCCAGGACGAGAATCAGGCAGCGTTCTTCTTCGGTGAACCGATTCAGATCGGAAAGGTTATATGGGACTGGTTTGTCGTTAACTTAGAAATCTATCCCAACCTTGCCGTCACACTGACGGAAACCGTCTTAGCATTCGTTTTCGGTACAGCTGCCGGTCTTTTGGTCGGACTTTGGCTGGCATTAGCTCCGACCGCTGCTGCCATTGCAGATCCCTACATCAAGGGTCTGAACTCTATGCCTCGTGTAATCCTGGCGCCGATCTTCGGTGTTTGGTTCGGCTTAGGCATCGGCTCTAAAGTCGCTCTCGGTATCACGCTGGTGTTCTTCATTGTGTTCTTCAACGTTTACCAAGGCGTTCGTGAAGTCAGCCCGAACGTTCTGGCAAGCGCACGTATGCTGGGCGCCAACAAGACACAGCTGCTCCGATTTGTTTATCTTCCGAGCGCGATGAGCTGGGTATTCTCCTCACTGCATTCTTCTGTCGGTATGGCCTTCGTCGGTGCGGTCGTCGGCGAATACTTAGGTTCTGCAAGCGGTGTCGGTTATCTGATTCTGCAGGCTGAAAGTACGTTTGATATCAACACGGTTATGGCTGGTATTTTGGTTCTGACTGCATTTGCGCTGGTGCTGGACTGGATGGTGTCTCTGGCTGAACATCATTTCATGAAGTGGCAGCCGAAGGGCGGCAGGAGCGAAAAACTCTAACCTCAGAATTTGTTAACAGTGGGCGCTTCGGCGCCCATTTTTGTAGCTGTCGTCGGGAGGAAAAGATTTGAAACATTTTTCTTGAGTCTGTCCTTTATGTGCAACAATCTCTTGCGAATTGAAATTTACGGCATAGAAAATTCATGTTACCCATCATCCGTATTCATTAGTGGAAACCACGACAATTAATAAATGAGTTTTCAATGCTTTGGTCAAGATAAAGTTTTAAAGAATTAGATAACTGATTGATTTATAGGGACAGTTAGAGAATTGGATGGAAATAAATTAAGTCCCTGAAAAGTCAATGACCACAAACAAGCGATTTTTAGATAGCAACGTGGTTAATAGAATCTTCGAATCATTCAAAGGTAAGCGTCAAGACCACATAGTGATACTTACTTTCTTAATTTGAGGAGGAGACGAATGATTCGTAAGGCTGTTTTAGGAACTGTTCTTGCCGCTGCATGCGGTGCTGCTTTTGCCGCATTACCGAACGTTGCAGTTTACGCGACCGGCGGCACGATTGCCGGGCAATCCGCGGCGTCTGACAAAACCAATTACTCTGCTGCCAAAGTCGGTGTCGACAAATTAGTGCAGGCAGTTCCTGAACTTGCAAATATTGCCAATGTCACCAGCGACCAGGTTGCACAGATCGGCTCTCAAGATATGAGCGATGCTGTTTGGCTGACACTTGCTAAGAAGATCAACGCTGAATGCGGCAAGAAAGACGGTTTTGTGATCACTCACGGAACCGACACGATGGAAGAAACCGCTTACTTCCTGAACCTCACGGCAAAGTGCAATAAGCCGATCGTTCTGGTCGGTGCGATGCGCCCGTCGAATGCACTTTCTGCCGACGGTCCCGCCAATCTTTACAACGCCGTCGCTGTTGCCGGTGATCCTTCTGCTGCCGGCAAAGGTGTTATGGTTGTGATGAATGACCGTGTCCTCGGTGCTCGTGATGTTACTAAGACAAACACAACCGGCGTTGAAACCTTCCAAAGCCCGAACGCCGGACAACTGGCAACGATCCACAACGGAAAAGTTCTGTGGGATGCGGCACCGGTAACCAAACACACAACTCAGACACCGTTCAAGGTTGACGGTTTAGACAAGCTGCCGAAGGTCGGTGTGGTCTATCAGCACGCCGGAGTTGAAGGTATCCAGGCTCAGGCATTGGTTGACGCTAAATACGACGGTATCGTTACTGCCGGCGTGGGAAACGGCAACCTGCATAAATCCACTTTCCCGATCATTGAGAAAGCAGCAAAAGACGGTATTGCAATCGTCCGCTCCTCTCGTGTTCCGACCGGTTCTACAACCAAGGACGCAGAAGTTGATGACGCTAAGTACGGTTTCGTTTCTTCCGGTTCTCTCAATCCTCAGAAGGCCCGCGTTCTTCTGATGCTGGCTCTGACTCAGACCAAAGACCCTAAAGAAATCCAGAAGATTTTTGATCAGTACTAAGCCGACAAGTTAAAGAGGCGATAGCCTTTTCAGAGACGGCAAAACCCGGGCAATCGCTCGGGTTTTGCCGTTGAGAAGTACAAAAATTATTCGTCGACTTCTACGTCTACAGGTTTCATCGCCGGCGTGCTTTCTAAGTGACGGCTGACGAGTCGGACGGTATCAATAGTACGAATGGCGTTGATGATCTTCTGCAGATGTTTCGTGTCGCTCACCAGGATTGTGAGCTCAACCTTATCCACGCCGTTTTGCTGGCTCATGGCAAAGCCGGTGACGCTCGAGTGCTGCTGAGCGATCATGCTGGTCAGCCTTTCAAGTGTGGCATGAGTATTGGTTAGTTCGATATCGAGTTTGACCGGATAGCCGCCTTTGTACTTGGGATTCCACTGCAGGTCGCGCCAGGTCTCAGGATCAGCTCGCATTCCGCGCTGGACGTGGCTGCAGTCTTTACGGTGGACATGAAGCGTATTGGTGCCTGCGATGTAATGGCCGATGATGACATCGTCCATTGCCGGCGTGCAGCAGGGAGCAAGTTTGCAAGTCTGACCTTTAAGGTCTAAAACGGGTTCCTGAACTTTCTCAGCGACGGTGATTTCTTCATTGCCCTTAAGTGTGTAGGGAGCCGTGAGCTGATGCAGGAGAAGGAGAGAGTCTTTTTGGCCCGCGCCGATCGCGTCCAATACGGCGTTTTTATCTGCAAAACCGTTGGATTTGCAGACGCGGCTCCAGTCTTCGTCTGTGACTTTGGAGTAGGGCAGATGGTGGGTCTTAGAGGAGCGTTCCAGCAGTTTGGCGCCGAGTTCGATCTTACCTTCCTCGGAGAGGGAGCGCATGTACTGACGGATTTCTGCTCTGGCTTTACCGGTACGAACGCTGGCAAGCCAAGAAGGATTAGGTGTCGGTTTATCGCCTTTGATGATGTTGATCATCTCACCGTTCCTCAGTTCGCGCGTGAGCGGCGCCGGTTCACCGTTGATCTCGCAGCCGATAGTGCAGTTGCCGAGGTCGGTATGGATCTGATAAGCAAAGTCCACGGCAGTGGAGCCCTTGGGCAGCTGAATAATTCTGCCGCGCGGGGAGAAGACGTAAACGCGGTCCGGGAAGATATCGACCTTGATATTTTCCATGAACTCGAGAGAAGTACCGCTCTGTTTCTGAATTTCCAGCAGGCCGTTGAGCCAGTCCATCGTATTGCGCTGCAGCTGGTCGGATGTGTTGCGGTCGCGGTAAAGCCAGTGCGCTGTAATACCGTCCTCACAGATGTGGTGCATTTCTTCGGTACGAATCTGGAACTCGACCATGAGGCCGCCGGGACCGATGACGGTCGTATGCAGGCTCTGATAACCGTTCGCTTTCGGAATCGCCACGAAGTCTTTGAAGCGACCCGGAACCGGCTTGTAGAGCTCATGGATGATGCCCAAAGCTCGGTAGCAGTCGTCTCTCGTCGGCACTAAAACACGGAAGCTGTGAACGTCGAGCACTTCGCTGAAACGGATTTTGCGCTCTTTCATCTTTGAGTAGATGCGCCAGAGCGACTTGTTTTTGCCCTGGACGTCCCCGCGGATTTTGCGGGCGGCCAGACGATCTGAAGTCTCGTGATAAATCTGATCCAAAGCGTTTTTCTTACGCATACGAGATTCGGCGACTTTCTTTTCAAGAACTCGGTAGCGAATCGGGTACATGTAAGAGAAGCTCATGTCAGAGAGCTCTCTGTAAACAGAAAAGAGACCGAGGCGGCTCGCAATCGGAGCGTAAATATCCATGGTCTCTTTAGCAATATGGAACTTTTTGTGCGGCTTGACGGCACCTAAGGTGCGCATGTTATGCAGGCGGTCGGCAAGCTTGATTAGGATGACGCGAACATCGCGGGACATTGCAAGCAGCATTTTGTGGAAGCTTTCCGCCTGAGCTTCTTCATTGGAAGAAAATTTGAGCTTGTCCAGCTTTGATACGCCGTCGACAAGCTCAGCTACTTTCACTCCGAATTTTTCGCTCATTTCGATCTTGGTAATGCCCGTGTCTTCTAAGACATCGTGCATGAGACCGGCCTCAATGGTTTCTGCGTCCATGTGCCAAGAGGCGAGGATTTCAGCAACTGCTATCGGATGAGTAATGTAGGGAGCGCCGGAATTACGGAATTGACCTAAATGCGCCTGGTCTGCATACCGGAATGCTTCACGAATCCTTTGGACATCACTGTTTGAAAGATATTGGCGGCAGCGTTCTGCTAGGAGATTGGCAGATGCAACAGGATTAAGTTTTTCCTGAGCAAAGACGTCTTCTTTGGGTTCCGGCTTAGGCGCCGATTTCATGCCGACGGCTGACATGAATAAGTCTGCGGCTTTTTGTGCGTAGCTTTTTCCTGCAGGTGCGGTATTCGGGGCCATGGTTGCTCTCCTAGCTGAGGTCTTATTCTTTGTTTTCTTCTGCGCTTCAACAAAAAACAAAAAGGAGTCCGGCTGCGAGCCGAACCCCGACTGTGCAGATAACTTCTATTATCTTATACCGTTGAGCATTTCTAAGCCTGTAACGCCCTCAGCAATTTCACGGAGAGCGGCGACTGTCGCTTTATCTTTACACTCAATTTTTGGGGTATGACCCTGAGAAAGCTGACGAGCGCGGACAGATGCTACGAGAACCATTTGGAAACGGTTCGGGATCTTTTTTAAACAATCTTCAACTGTAATACGTGCCATTGATCTAACCTATCAAATTCAGTTCGGGATTCCGAGCTGAATAAAAATGTCACGACAACGAGCCGCCTGTTTATCAAAACGGAGACGGCTTGCGGTCACGATTGCGCAGAATTCATCCAGCGCATTTTCAAAAACTGAATTAATTATAACGAAGTCAAATTCGCTTGCATGAGCCATTTCGGCTCCGGCGCCCAAAAGACGTCTCGTAATGGTCTGCTCCGAGTCTTGTCCGCGTTTATGAAGCCTGTCTTCTAAGGCTTGAATGGAAGGGGGCAGGATAAAAATGCTTACAGCTTCGGGGAAATGTTCTCTCACTTGACGGGCACCCTGCCAGTCAATTTCAAGAAGAACATCACCGCCTTTGGCCATTGTGTCCTCAATCCACTTCTTGGAGGTTCCGTAGTAGTTTCCGTGAACTTCTGCGGATTCTAAGAACTCACCTCTTTCGCGGGCAGCGATGAATTCATCAACTGTTGTGAAGTGGTACTCGCGTCCGTTGACTTCACCCGGACGAGGGGCGCGGGTTGTCGTAGAGATAGAAAGTGCGATGCCCGGAATTTTTGCAAGGAGTGCATTGACCAGCGAAGACTTTCCGGCGCCGCTCGGAGCGGATACCAAAAAGAGCGAGCCTGCATTTCTCGGTTTAAAAGATTGGTTTGTCATTTAGCGACTCTTTTAAAAATAAGTTCTGCAATTAATCCTGCGGCCAAATCTTACCTGTCTCGGTACGCATTTGGCGTAGTGTCTCCTTGAGCGTGAGTGTATCTTTTACGAATGCTCTAATACCTTCGTCTAACTTATAAGAAGCCATCTCGTCCTCGCACATTGCGAATCTCCATTGAGCTTCCGTCAGAGGTTCAGCGCGAATCGGAGTGACCTTAGCAACGTCGAGTTTCTGTTCGAATTTTTCTTCGGCGTTCGAGAGTTCTTCGATCAGTTTAGGAGAAATTGTCAGAAGGTCGCATCCGGCAAGTGCCACGATTTGGCCTTTATTGCGGAAACTTGCGCCCATGATCTGGGTCTTTGCGCCCAAACCTTTGAGACGTTCGAAGATCTTTCTGACAGACTGGACACCGGGATCGTTTTCTCCGGCGTTTGCTTCTTCATTCCAATCGGCGCCGGCTTTTTTCTTGAACCAGTCATAGATTCTGCCGACGAAAGGAGAGATCAGAGTAACACCGGCATTTGCTGCGATTTCTGCCTGAGCAACGGAGAAGATAAGCGTCAGGTTGCAGTGAATGTTTTCTTTTTCCAACACGCGAGCGGCTTGAACGCCTTCCCATGTTGCGGCGATTTTGATCAAAACCCGTTCTCTGTCGATGCCTTTTTCTTCATAAAGTTCGATTAAACGACGTGCTTTGGCGATCGTTTTTTCCACATCAAAGGAGAGGCGGGCATCAACTTCGGTAGAGACACGGCCCTTGACGTGTTTAAGAATCTCAGCACCGAAGTTCACCAGAACGCGGTCTGCAGCGTCTTCTAAGGAGACGGAATTTTCAACAGCTTCCGTTAAAAAAGCCCGGTAAGGGGGATCTTTAGAAGCTTTCAGGATAAGAGACGGATTGGTTGTTGCGTCCTGTGGTTGGATTTTTGCAATAGACGCGATGTCCCCGGTATCAGCCACAATGGTCGTCAGGGGAGCTAATTGTTCAAGCTGATTCATGTTTTTATTGAGTTAGTTCAAATTTCTCAATTTTAAAGCTTAGAAAAAACATAGGCCCGTTAGTTGAGTTCATATTCGGGCTAAAGACACCAGGTGCATAACAGCTGGCACTGAGATTAAGAAAAGAGAAGGATCGAATTTTAAGATTGAAACTAAGAAAAAGAACTAGGTACCAAATAAGCGGTGTAAGGAGGGTTATTCCCTACAAAAAATGAGAATCACCTCTTTCTTTTTATTGGAGATAAAGTAGAATCAGAACCCGTAAGATACAAATATTTACTAGGTTAAATCCTATCTCAACGGAGAAATTAAATGTTATTAACTATTAAACCCTCTGCAAATACGATGGAGGAGGTAAAACATTCAGGTAAGTTTTCTGAGATTATTTCTCAAAACCTTGACAAGGGATTTTCTTTTAAACCATCCCTCGTATCTTTAACTCTTGCTTCTGTCCTCTCCCTATCTCCGGCCTTAGTTTTCGCACAAACTTATGAACACGTTGTAAACGGAGTGGTTCAGTACACAACAATTTCTCAGGGGGGGGGAAGAATCAACTTTTATTTGCCGAATCCCAGAATCCTTATGGAACTATGTTTGGGAAAAGAAGCTATATAATTGATGGAGGGCAGAGATTAGGAGTTAAAGATTTTGATGAGATTATTTTTAATGTTTCTGGGGACGGTGCATTTAATAACAAATGGGCGGCACTTCGTTTAGAAGCCTTAAGGACGAAAGTTACAATTAACCAAGTTGATGGTAAAGACGGGGTTGATGCTCTTATCGTTACAGGTTGGCAGGACTACTTTAAGGTTGGTGAGCTGCACATTACTACGGACACCACAAATGCGGCAGCTCTCCGATCAGACACAAGAGATGATCTAACCATAGAAGCCAATAAGTTGCAAATCACCACTACTGGGGATACGAATGTTTATGCAATTAAAGTAGCTCCAGGGCACCGTTCTTCTAACCAAACAGAACGGCCTAGAGCGGATCGATATATAACCTCTAAAGAAAGTACTGTGATAACAATGGAAAATGGAGGGGTTGGTGCGTACATAGGATTCGACGACAAGGAGGCTCTCGACAAAGTAAACGGAGAGATGACCCAGGTGGACTTTAACACCTATGAAAATATAAATAAGATGTTTTATAAAGTTACTGCAGACTTAGGTAAAACAGAAATTAAATTAAAAGGAGATATGAAATCTTCAGACCACGGAAACGTGGGACTTTTTGCAGCTGGCTTAGGTCTTATCAGAACTTCCGATCTTACGTTTGCCTCCTCTGAGGGTACAACTGCGACCGCTTTAAAAGCAGAAGTTAACGACGAACTTTATCCAAAATTTGGCTACATTGCTAATGAAAGATATCCCAACCATGTTAATAAATATACTCCAGACCAATTTGATGGGAAGGGAGACAGTATAAAAATTGATAAAAAAACAGCCAACATCTC
>LARN01000079.1 GCA_000980495.1 Acinetobacter sp. N54.MGS-139
AAGAACCAACGTGCCGATACGATGAAGTAAAAGCAGTCTCAATAAACGCTTGAGCCCCGGCTTTTTGCAATTGAGCCCGCTTCCGAGGTCTTTGATTACCAACTGACATCCGTAGTGACTGAGTCTTTCGGCTTGGGCTGCCAAGTCCGAGCGCTGGTCATAGCTTGAGACTCTTGCATACCCGACCATGATCCTTTTGTCGAGGTTCGGATGAAGTATTTCATGAACTTCATCAGGATCAAAACGCCTTTGATTTCCGATTGTTCTGATGACTCGCGAGAATTTGCCGTTTTTGCACCACCGCCTTACGGTTGCAACACAAACGCCAAATGATTTGGCAACATCTCCGATAGACATTAAATTCTGCAGCTCTTTCATACTCACCCTCCAAAGAAAGCTGAGTATGTATAGGTTTGATTAGATATTCAATGGCTAGCCATTAGCCCTTAATAAAGCCAGAAGGTACGGACCGATCGTTGATGTCGCACTTTCTCCGATACCGAGTCTCAGCGATTGAAACACATATTCGTTTGAGCAAATCTTGTTTCGCAGCGAACGAGCTGCCTCTAGAAGGTTGTTGCCTTCCGTCTGAAGCTTTCGACCGCTCGCTGTTAATCGTAAAGGACGAACATCACGGCAAAAAAAGCTCGGTTCCAAGATCTTCTTCCAGCAGTCTTAAGGCCTGTGAAATTGCCGGGGACGAAATTTTGAGTTTCTCTGAAGCTTTTTTGACTGACTTGCCTTCGGCAACAGCCAAAAAGATTTGAATCGCTCGCAGATCAAGTTCAGGCGTAAACATTTCGAATTAATATTTTTGAAATCGGATCTATTGTATTTCTGAATGTATTAACGGTAAATGTGGGGGCTCTCGAATAATGGCGTCACGCCTTGCGGTTCTTCAATAGTTCCGCTTCCTACAGGCTGATGAGCATATTTCTTCAATCTACCAAGGAGATTCTCATGATCTTTCTAGAAATAATTCTATTGTTCGGCTGCATTATTTATGCGGCAAAGCTCGGCGGTATAGGAGTCGGCATGGCCGGCGGATTAGGAATGGCAATCGCTGTTTTCGTTCTTGGACTTAAGCCCGGTGCGATTCCTATCGACGTGATCCTGATCATCCTGTCGGTGATTTTCGCCATCAGCTGCATGCAGTTAGCAGGCGGCATGGACTACATGGTTAAATTAGCCAGCAAACTGCTGAGGAGCAATCCGAAGTACATCAATATCCTGGCCCCGGCTGTGACCTTTGTTCTTACCGTTCTCGGAGGAACCGGCTATACCGCTATGAGCGTTCTGAACGTCATTCAGGAAGTTGCCAAAGAAAATCATGTCCGTCCCTCTCAGCCTCTGACAAGTGCTGTAATTGCAAGCCAGATTGCTATTACTGCATCTCCTATCTCTGCCGCGACCGCCGCTATGTATGTTGTTGTGGAAAAAATGGGGGGCTCTTTCGGTCAGGCTTTAGCTGTTATCGTTCCTTCCGCAGTTTTCGGTGCCATTGTTACAGCCATTATTTCCAGTATGCAGGGGGTCGATCTGGACAAAGCCCCCATCTTCCAAAAGAGACTCAAAGAAGGTTTAGTCTCGATGAAGACTAAGAAAGAAGCTGAAAAGCCGACAACTCGCAAAGCAAAAGTTTCCGTTGCCATCTTCCTACTTGCCGTGGTCTTCATTGTTGCGCTGCTTCTCTTCAAGCCTTATATCGGCCACACTCTCGGCAGCCGCGACATCATCATTATCTCCATGCTTATGGCCGGTCTTGTGATGTATTGGTTCTGCGATATCTCGCTCGATAGAATTAAGAACACCCCGATCTTTGGCGGCGGCATGGAAAGCTTGGTAGTCGTTCTCGGTATCGTTTGGATGAGTTCTACTATCATCGGTGCGCATATTCCGGAAATTAAGACACAGGCGACGGCTTTACTGGAGCAATATCCTGCCCTCCTCGCTGTCGCATTCTTCTGTGTGTCCGCACTTCTCTTTAGCCAGGGCGCTACAGCCGCTTTGCTGGTTCCGGTTGCTGCCAGCTTGGGCGTGGATTTCAGCACGATTCTTGCCAGCTTTGTCGCTTGCTCGGCCCTCTATATCACCAATATTTATCCGACGACAGCTTTTGCAATTGCCTGTGAGGACACCGGTTCGTTCATGGACAGAAAATGGAACGGTTCCTTGGTTATCACCCCCCTTCTTCCTTCCCGGCATCGTCGGTCTGGTTGCAGCAGTTCCTTTTGGTTTCTTGATCTCTAAGATGGTTCTCTAATTTAAGTTGAGGAGCTAAAACTTATCGGAAAATTTCCCGAATAAGTTAGAAGGCTGGAAAGCCGCGACAGTCGTCTATTTGAAAAGGCTGCCGCGGTTTTCTTTTTTCTTGGGCCGCTTTTCCGTTTTCGAACTTCCGAAGAAAACCGAAAGAACTAGAATTCAAGAGTCTCAGTAATAAAAGTTTCAAAAACTGTTTTTCATTTCAAAAGGTTCTTATGTTTTCTTTTTGCATTCCTACAGAGTTCGTTTTTGGTTCCGGATCGTTTAAGAAGCTTTATCAATACCGCATGCCCGGAAAGAAAGCTTTGATCGTCACAACGAACGGAGGCTCTGTCAAAAGACTTGGCTACCTGAATGAATTAGAGAAACAGCTGGAAAAGTCCGACGTTTCTTTCGAGGTTTTTGACGGAATCGAACCCAACCCAATCACCGATAACATCATGGCTGCCGCAGCTAAGGCTAAAGAAACAAACTGTGACTTTGTTATTGGGTTTGGAGGCGGATCTCCTATGGATTCCGCAAAGCTCATCGCCCTGGCAGCAACGAATCCAGGGAACATTTGGGATTACTGTCAGAAAGGTACCGGGGGCAGAAAGCAGCCTGAGAACACACCTTTGCCTGTAGTGTGCATCTCCACTACAGCGGGCACAGGATCGGAAGCTGACAACAGCGGTATGGTGACCAATTCAGTCACGAAAGAAAAATTAGGTATCGGCTTTCAAAGCCTCTTTCCTGTCCTTTCCATCGTTGATCCGGAATTGATGGTTTCCGTTCCTCCGAAACTTACTGCATACCAAGGACTGGACACTTTCTTCCATTTGGCTGAAGGTTATTTGTCTAAAAAGGCTAATCCTTTCAACGAAATGTTTTCGATTACAGGCATCGAAAAGATCGGCTCTTATTTGGGTCGTGCCGTAAAGGACGGAAAAGATTTAGAGGCAAGGGAAAATGTGGCTTTTGCCAACACTCTTGGCGGCTTTGTAATGTCCACAGGAAAGCTGCTCAGTCAGCATTCTTTGGAACATATTTTGAGTGCATACCATCCTAACCTTCCGCACGGCGCAGGACTCGTTCTGATTTGCCGTGCTTACTTTGGCTTTTTTATTGAAAGAGGCCTGTGTTCTGAGAAATTCGTAAAGATGGCAAAGGCTCTTGGGCTTAAGGAGGTTAATGAACCTAAAGATTTTCTTATTGCATTGGAGTACTTGCTGCAGGAATGCGGTGTTGCCGAAATAACAATGAGCCAGTTCGGAATTAAAGAAGATGAGCTTCCCGGCTTTGCAAAAGAGGTCAGAACCTCTCTTCCTTTGGCTTTCGATTGTGATCCGATGGATCTTACTGTTGAAGACTGTGAAGAAATTTACAGACGCTCTTTCAAATAGACCGATATCGGCCTTTTGAAAGCTTGTGTCTTGATCGTTGTGGATGAGACACTAGCTTTTATTACTTCTAACTGACTTATTTTTCTCAAGTTTTCTCGGTTTTTCGCGGAAAGCCTCAATACGTGAGAAAATAACAAATTCTATTTTTGATTCGCATATTCACAATTAAGCACCATGAGCGAAACACAGAACAAAGAACTCGCTAAGAGTTACGATCCGGCTTCGATTGAAGCCAAGTGGTATCCCTTCTGGGAAAAACAAGGTTATTTCAAGGCCGGCCTTGCAGAAGGCAAGCCCTCTTTCTCTATCCAGCTGCCTCCGCCGAACATTACCGGTATCCTTCATATGGGTCACGCCTTCAACCACAGTGTGATGGACTCCTTGACCCGCTTCTACCGCATGAACGGCTACAACACGATGTGGCTGCCGGGAACCGACCACGCCGGTATCGCAACTCAGATCGTTGTTGAACGTAAGCTGGAAGCTCAAGGCAAGAATCGCCGCGATATGCCGCGCGACGAATTCGTCAGAGAAATCTGGAAGTGGAAGGACTACTCCGGCGGCAACATCCTTAATCAGATGCGCCGTTTGGGCGATACCCTTGACTGGGACCGCCTCTATTTCACAATGAATGACGACCTCGCCAAGGTCGTGGTTGACTGCTTTGTCGACCTGTACGAAAAAGGCTTGATCTACAGAGGCCGCCGTCTTGTGAACTGGGACCCGAAACTTCAGACCTCGGTTTCCGACCTCGAGGTGGAACCGAAGGAAATGGACGGACATCTCTGGGAAATCCGTTACCCTGCTGCTGACGGCTCCGAAGGTGTCGTTGTTGCAACGACCCGTCCTGAAACCATGTTCGGTGACCAGGCAGTAGCGGTCAATCCCGAAGACGAACGCTACAAAGGCTTGGTCGGCAAGAAACTGAAACTGCCTCTGACCGACCGTGAAATTCCGGTCATTGCAGACGATTATGTGGATAAAGAGTTCGGCTCCGGCTGCGTGAAGATTACGCCGGCCCACGACTTCAACGACTTTGAAGTCGGCAAACGCCACAACCTCGAACAGGTCAATATTATGACCAAGACGGCTCATCTGAATGACAACGTGCCCGAAAAGTACCGCGGCATGGATCGTTATGAAGCTCGTAAGGCCGTCATCGAAGACTTGAAGGCTCAGGGCCTGCTCGTCGGTATCAAGCCGCATAAACACATGGTTCCGTTGGTGCCGAGAACCGGTGAAGTGGTTGAGCCGATGATTTCCGAGCAGTGGTTCCTGGCCATGAGCCAGCCCGCTCCGGAAGGCAGCCGTTATCCCGGCAAGTCTCTGTCCGACCTCGGTTTGGAAGCTGTTCAGGAAAACTTAGTCAATATCTTCCCCGAACAGTGGCAGAAGGTTTACAAAGACTGGCTCTCTAACATTCAGGATTGGTGCTTGTCCCGTCAGCTTTGGTGGGGACATCAGATCCCGGCTTG
>LARN01000078.1 GCA_000980495.1 Acinetobacter sp. N54.MGS-139
CAAAGTCAAAAAGAAAGAAACCTGAAGCCAAAATCTAAGAACTTAAGAAACGTTCACGGAAATTTGCGAAAAGCCAGCGGAAATAGTGAGAAAAATCCAGTCCCGGCTGTCAAGCCGGTCCCCAAGGCGCGAATCGGGGCTGCCAGTACGGTCCCAACGGAATGATGCGTCAGGGACATCCCTGCTGGTCTTACGGTCCGCAGCAGGGTGCTCAGGGCCCTAGAGACTATCGTCCCGGCTTTGAACAGAGAAAAATTTATCTGCGCGGTGCGCTGAATCTTACTGATGCTCAGAAACCTGCATTTGAAGCCTACTTCGGCGCTGTCGATGCTTATCACCAGATGAAGCGTCCCCTTGCTGCACAAGGCCAGACACGTCAAGACATCTTGAATCAGCGCTTGGCTTTCCAAAAAGCCCGAGTTGAAGCGCTTCAGAAAGCTATTGACGCTCGTCAGGAACTCATGAAAGTTCTTACTCCGGAACAGGTTAAGGTGTTTGACTCGATCGAATCCCGTACCCACGCCAGAGGTCCGAGAGGCGGCTTCGGTCCCGGACACCGCGGTCCGCACCATGGCGGCTACGGCATGTATCAGCAGGACGTTCCTGCACCGCAGGCACAGCAGGGCGGCAAACTCTAATCTCTAGGATTAAGTTATCCTGACACAAATAAATCCCGAACTCCGAAGAGTTCGGGATTTTCGTATGTGCTACAAGTGAAACCCGGAAAATCGAAGGTATGTCTATCTTCAAGGTTCCTAAAACGGCAACAACACAATTCTCACCCGAGCAAACCGTTTATCCAATTTACGGGATCAAACTTAAGAGCTAAATCTGTCTGAAGGACAAAAGTTAGCTGTTTTGTTCGTCAACAATCTGTTTGAATAAAGTACCCGGAACAAATTTGGGGACGCTGCGGGGCTTCAATTCAAGTTTTTCACCGGTATGGGGATTGCAGATAACGCGTGCTTTCCTTTTTACCTGACGGAAGGTTCCGAAACCGACTAACACGACAGGCTCTCCGTTTTTGACGGATGTCATGATGGAGCGGATCATTGTATTCAGGGTACGGGTAGCCATATCCTTAGTGATTTCATTTTCTTCCGCAATAATTTCAATCAATTGCTGTTTATTCATATTGTTCTTCCGAAGATGTGGTTATCGGGTGAGGATCAGAGTATTCAAGTGAGGATGGAATTCCTCAAGAAACAATGAGGCTCAAGGAGATATTAGCAAGATTAAGGAAATATTACTACTGAATTTTAGGTATATGGGAGGAATTTCATCCGATTGGCTGAACTTTCTTTATTGTGGATCTTAATTTTCACTTAATGAAAGTTTTTCTTCGCAGCGAAATTTATATTTGATGTATCCTTCCTAAAAACAGCAAGATTCTGTTAAAAAATAATATTCCCCCACCAATAGATAATTTCTAAAAATTTATTGTTTCTCCTGGAATTTCTTTAATTTTTTTATTCTTTTTCTAGCTGAATATTTAATTAGTACCATATGGGGAAATTGTTCCTAACTTCATTAAAAAAAGAAAAAGCCCGAACAAAATGTCCGGGCCTCAGGTCTTTTTGTTTCGACGAAGTCTTTATAGCGACCTCAAAGAAGACTCAGAACCATTAGATAGCGCCTGTGCCGAATTTCTCAGCGTGAATCTTGTTTTCTGCAACGCCGTTCTTAACCAGTTCAGAAGCAGCGAGCTTCATGAAGGGAACCGGACCGCAGATGCAGTAGTCAGCGCCCTGAGAAACCAAGCTCTTGAAGAAGTCTTCGGAAGGACGGCCGTGTTCGGAAGTCTCGAACACTTCGAAAGAAGCGTTGCCTTCCTTAACGACGAGAGCGAGTTCTTCGCGGAACGGGATAGCTTCTTTATTCTTGCAAACGTGAACGAAAGAGATCTTGCGAGTCGGATCTTTCTGCACGGCTTCTTTGAGCATTGCGAAGAGCGGAGTGATACCGATACCGGCGGAGAGCAGGCAGAGTTCGCCGTTGCCTTCGGGCAGGTTGAATTCGCCGACCGGGAAGGAAACTTCAACGACATCACCTTCGTTGATGTCGTTGTGCAAAGTGTTGGAAACCATACCTGCAGGAGACTTCTCTACGGCTTCGACCTTCTTGACGGCAATTGTCAGGGAAGTGGCGTCAGCCTTAACAACAGTGTACTGACGCGGCTGAATCAGATCCTGTCCTTTCACGAACACACGAACGGAAATGTACTGGCCGGCCTTGACTTCAGGCATCTTGCCGTTGTCGACAGGAACAAGCTTGAAGGAAGTAACGTTGTCGGTCTGCTTGGATTTTTCAGCAACCTTGAAGAAACGCCAGCCTGTCCAGCCGCCTTCTGCAACAGCGTTCTTGTCATAAATAGCTTTTTCTGCGCCGATAAGGACGTCGGCAAGCTGCATGTAAGCGGCTGTCCAAGCATCAATAAGTTCGGGAGTAGCAGCATCGCCGAGGACTTCTTTGATGGAGGCGATGAGGTGCTTGCCGACGATCGGATAGTGTTCGGCGCGGATGCCGACGGAAACGTGCTTGTTGGCGATGTGAGCAACAGCGCCCAACAAGGCCGGAAGGTTTTCAATGTTTTCTGCATAAGCCAGAACAGCTCCCGCCAAAGCCTGCTGCTGGAAGCCGGCGCGCTGATGGCCCATATTGAAGACCTGCATCAGTTCCGGGTTGTGAGAAAGCATTCTCTTATAGAAGTGGGAAGTAAGTGCAACACCGTGTTCGCGAAGAACAGGAACAGTAGCCTTAACGAGTTCGATTTGTTGTTTTGTAAGCATTGAATCCACCTATGAAAATTCAAAAATATTGTGGTGATTCTAGTTGTAATCCCTAGCCTCCCTTGAAAGGAAATGTTCTCATCTGTAAGCAATCTTCTCTGGTTCGAACTGTTCTTCGGACTGTCGTCTGAGGCCAGAAATAATGGGTAGTGAATTTTTGCTGGGCGGGAGAAAAAACTAATCAGATTTCTTGAAAATTTTTGACGGACAAGGCAGAGAAGGCAATTAGCGGCCACAAAATTCGTTCGTATTCTTCCTTATTCACATATCGATACGTCAAATTTATTCTTATTCAAACAATAGGAGTCTGCTCTTACGAGTCTTCGGATTTCATCAAAATCAAAAACTGTCTGGAGGAAAGAACATGCCTTATTTAATCAAGGGAGCAAATGTTTTTACTCCTAAATTTCTAGGAAAAAAGGACGTCCTTATTCTGGAAGAAAAAATTGCTGCTATTGAAGACGACCTGTCTCAGGTTAGTCTTCCAAATCTGGAAGTCATTGAGGCGAAAGGATTGAACCTCACTCCCGGCTTCATGGATCAGCATGTGCATATCACGGGCGGAGGAGGAGAGGGAGGCCCTGAAACCAGATGTCCAGAACTTCAATTATCAGAACTCATTCTCTGCGGAACTACTTCTGTTGTCGGTGTTTTAGGAACGGACGGACTCTCAAGAACGCCTTCTTCCGTTCTCACAAAATCTCGCGCTTTAAAACGAGAAGGCATAAGTGCTTGGATGCATACAAGCAGTTATTTGCTTCCGCCGCAAACGCTGACGGGATCCGTGAAAGGCGATCTGTACTGCGTGCCTGAGGTGCTTGGCGTCAAGATTGCCCTCGGAGACCATCGTTCTTCATTTCCGACAGCAGAGAAACTTCTGGAAGTTTTGACGGACATTAGAGTGTCCGCAATGCTTGCCGGAAAAATTGGCTTCTTGCATATCCACCTAGGCGACGTTCCAGGCGCCTTCAATCTTTTAGAAGAAATTGTTGACCGCGGTTTTCCGATCAAACACATCAGACCAATGCATGTGGCTAGAAAGAAATGGCTGCTTCAGGATGCGATTGGTTTTGCGAGAAAAGGAGGCTTCATTGATGTGACTTCCGGCGGAATTTGTGATTTTTCCAGTCCTGCCGATGCAGTAGAGATTCTTTTTGATGAGAAGGTTCCCCCTCACTTGCTTACGATGAGTACGGATGGCCATGGATCTAAACCTAGATTCAATGAAAACGGAGAGCTTATTGGATTGCGGTGCGGCGGCGTTACCGGAAATTTAGATATTGTGAGAGAACTGATAGGACGCGGGCACGCCCCGGAGAAGATCCTGCCGTTGGTGACATCGAATGTTGCAGATGCTTTAGGTTTAGGCGGAAAAGGAAAAATATCTGCTGGCTTTGATGCAGATATATGCTTCTTCGATACCGATTGTGATTGGAAATTACGTTCAGTGTTTGCTAGGGGAAAACAGCACCTTTCAGAAGGGAAACTGCTAAAGAAAGGAACATTTGAGGAGTTGTAAGCAAACTGTAGGGGCAAACAGTTCTCCGAAGATAATAATTTCCATTAAGTTCGCTTCAATTAGATATTGGTAACAAGGCGAGGGCAGGCTGAGTACTTATTTATGATTAAGGAAGCTCTGTAAAATGCTTGATTCTTCCCAATGGCCTTTAGAGACTTAATTTTCAAAGGATCTGGCCGAAATTTTCCATTCAGGAGGAGTTGATTGGG
>LARN01000178.1 GCA_000980495.1 Acinetobacter sp. N54.MGS-139
CATCTACAACATTCAGCGGTTACTCGATATTGAAATTAATTACGTCTGCGGCGTCCCCCTTACGGAAGAAAGCGTCAAGCAGCTCTTTGAAAGATATAAGGAAGCTCTGTAAAATGCTTGATTCTTCCCAATGGCCTTTAGAGACTTAATTTTCAAAGGATCTGGCCGAAATTTTCCATTCAGGAGGAGTTGATTGGGGCCTAATCAATCAATTTCCTCCCCAATAGATACAGTTATCCTAGACGAAGCTCACCTTAGTTCGATTTTCGAAGCAATTTCCGATGAACATGTTGGCAATCGAGGCCAGCATTGTTAAGCGCGCCGTATTTTTGGCCAGTCCTCTGTATCTGACTTTCTTATATCCGAACTGAACCTTAATTCGATGAAAGGCGTGTTCGACCTTGCATCTAATCGAACTCAGCAGCTTTTCGTCGGCAATTCTCTCTGCCGAGAGCTTCTTTCTCTGACTGTAACGTTTCGCAGCCGTATAAGTTACTCGTTCAGGATCTGCACTATCGCGCTTTTCCATACCGAGATATCCGGAATCGCCGATTACTTCCCAGTCATCGGGGCGGCGTAAT
>LARN01000082.1 GCA_000980495.1 Acinetobacter sp. N54.MGS-139
TATAAGGCAAATAATTTTGATAATAAATTCATAGAATTATTAGAAATTTATGAGGGTTCTATTCGATTTTTTTATTAATATTGCGCGTTGGGCCTGCTCAGATTCTGGATGACTTGAGAAGAAGTGTTTTCAAATCCGGACGGATCATGAACACCTTTCGAGTAATCCGAGAAGTACCAGCCGACGGTGTGCAAGTAGAGGCTGTAAGCATCCTGAAGTTTTTGATATTCAGGCTGATTGATCTTAACGTCACCGTTCTTTGCTTTGATCAGCAGATTGCGAGCGGCGCTTCCGTAGCGTTCCAGTCTTTCTTTATGGATGCGGTAACGCTACTGGATTGTCGCGACCATGTAGGCGGCTTGTCCCTCGGACCAGTTGTCTCCGTTCGGGTTGCCGTGGCAATCAGATCTTGCGCAGGTGTTTTTGTACTTCAGAGAAGGCAGACTCGGCTGATGTTCAAGGGTTCCGTTTGCTTTCTTGGCAAAGTGGCAGTCTGTGCAACCGACGCCGGCTTGACCGTGCTTAGAAGCAACCACAATTTCCATGTGGTAGTGGTCAGTCGAGACCGTCTTAACACCGGTAGCTTTATCTGTTCCGTTATTCAGACCCAGGCCTCTAACGAGATTCCAGCGTTCGATGGGGTTAGCGGCAAAGAACGTACCGACAGACCAGCCGGTTCTATCGATTGCGTCCTTTGGATGAGCGAGCTGACCGTCGCTGTCTCTGTAGAAAGTCTCGGAGCGGTTATGACCTTCGTGGCATTGGCCGCACATGTAATTCGAGTTGGCTTTTTCTAGAATGGCGATCTTTCTCGGGTAACCGCGAACGCCCATGTTGATGACTTCAATCTTCGGATAACCGGTCTTTCCGACGTTCTTCTGATAGTTGTAGTCCTTGTAGTTCGGATGAGACATGGCCTCAATTAAGTGATCAAAGACGATGCGGGGCTCAGCCGAATGCGGATCGTGACAGGTAATGCAGTTGAAGCTATTGTTAACGGTCTTCAGAACTTTGTGGTCCGGATCATCAAAGGCGAGCGGTGCTTTCGGGTTTCTAGCGCCTAAATAGGCATAGTCCATGATGCTGTCGGAAGTTTTGCACTTCAGGCAGTCGGAGCGTCCCATGATCTCTCGGCCTTTCTGCGGACGCCAAGTCAAAGACAAGGTCTTAGAAGGCAGAATCTTGTCGCCTTCGTTCGGACGTGTGTCAGTAAGCGCTTCCCACATCGGCGCACCGGGTTTAGAGAGATCCGTGTACTTCTTGTACTGGTAGCGGCCGTCGGAACGGATATTAGCAAGGTCGGTCACGATGCTCGAATGGAAGCGCGGCAGACGGAACTGAATGTCGCGGAAAGAATTGTCGCCGGCGATATCACGGAACTGAGCATAAGCGGGCGGCGTGTTTTTGAGTGCCCACTCATAGTGGTATTTCGGATCCATGATGTCTTTGTGCTGCTCGGTGTGGCATTGACCACAGGCGGCGTATTCAAAATGCGTGGTCGGACGGTTGTCGCGGCTCGGAGCCTTGACGTGGTCCGAACTGATGTCATGGCATGCCACGCAATTCACATTCTTATGAGCACCGCGTGTTGACAGAGTCTTGATCGCTGTTGCGTGACAGCCGAAGCACTGGTTTTTGTCTACGGGCTGCTGAGGAACAGCGGCTGCCAATACTGACAGCGAAAGGCAAGACAGACCTAACGAAACTATGGATTTGATTATTGTGTTTTGCATAAGGTTCTCCTTAAGACTGACTTCATTTTCTCCAATCCACTTTGAGAAAAAGAGTCCACTTTCGGACTATGTGTTCAATCCACTTTTAAGGAGAAAGCCCTTATACAATTCAAAAAGCCTTTTGCTGTTGTGGAGTTCTTGAATTAAGAAGCTGAGAATTTCAAACCGATGATTCCGATGGCGATCAGCGAGGCAAAAACGGTTCTGGAGACTGTGAAGGCTTCTCCGAACAAGAGGATGCCGGCGATAAAGGCTCCGATACAACCGATACCGGTCCAAATGGCGTAGGCAGTTCCTAAGGGAATTGTTCTCATCGCTACAGCCAAGAAGTAGACACTCGCGACCATACCGATAATGGTGACCGCGCTATAGAACCAATTGCTGAAGCCGTCAGCATATTTCAAAGCGACAGCCCAAACGATTTCAAAAATTCCTGCAATGAAAAGGTAAATCCAAGACATTTAAATCCTCCAAAAACGAAAAAGGCACCTTTGTCAGTAATCCTTCAATGGCCTACGGAGTACTGAAAAAGGTGCCTATCCGGCGATAGATTGCACAACGGAAGTATACCGACGTACTAGATGTGTTTCATCATCGCAAAGAGGTTTTGTCAGAAATTTTGACCGTCAAAGTTTTCACGCTTCTTTCACAAGAACGGGCACGCTAAAACTACGAAAAATCAACGCATTGCTACAATCAGCTGTCAATTTGATTTCAACGCTTAGGAGATATTTCATTGGAAGCGCTTATCGCTTGGTTTGCCGAAATTCATTGGGTGGCCGTGCTTCAAATTATTTTGATAGACATCTTGCTCGGCGGTGACAACGCAGTTGTGATCGCTCTTGCCTGCCGAAACCTTGATCCGAGCCTCCGTTTTAAAGGAGTGCTTTACGGAGCGGGCGGTGCCATCCTCTTGCGTGTGATCCTGATTGCTTTTGCCGTCACGATCATGAACATTCCTTTCCTCAAACTCGTCGGAGCGCTTCTGCTTCTGTGGATCGGTATCAAACTCATTGTTCCTCAGGATGAAGGGGAGCATGAAATTCATGCCAGTAAGCGTCTTTGGGGCGCGATTAAAACCATTATCGTTGCCGACTTAGTGATGAGCTTGGACAACGTTATTGCGATTGCCGGTGCGGCAGAACAGGCACCTGCCGGTCATCAGATGGCGCTTGTAATCTTCGGTCTCTTAGTGAGTGTCCCGTTCATTCTCGGCGGCAGCCAGTTGTTCCTGAAGGTTATTGATCGTTATCCGATCATTGTTTACGCCGGCGGCGCTTTGTTGGGCTGGATCGCAGGCACATTGATTGTAGGCGACCCCGGACTGACTCCGCATATTCCGAACTTGGCGGAAATGCATACGCCTGCCGGAATTGCCGGTGCCGTCTTCGTGCTGATTGTGGCCTTTGCGATTAAAGGGCTGCGGAAGAAGGCAAACTAACTTGTCAGCTTAACTATAGGAAGAGGGCTATCCGGTCCTCTCGAAAATACAAAAACGGCGTTCAACCGCAAAGGAAGAACGCCGTTTTGCCGTCTGGTGTTAGCGGCTGGTGTCGATAATCGCACCGCCTAGGCAAACTTCGCCGTCATAAAAGACCGCACTTTGTCCCGGTGTCACCGCCCAAAGAGGATCAAGAGAAGAAACCACAACGCTTTCATCGTCGGCTCGGATCACCTTACATTCCTGATCGGCCATGCGATAACGCGTTTTAAGGCCGAGCATTCTTCCGGCTTCAGGTGCCGTACCGCTGATCCAGTTGGGTCGCGTGGCAGAAAGCGAGAAAGACTGAAGCCAGGGATGATCGTGACCTTGGACGATATAGAGCGTGTTGTTCAGAATGTCCTTACGGGCAACAAACCAAGGTTCGCCGTTGCCGAACTTAGAGCCGCCGACACCGATACCTTTGCGCTGACCTAAGGTGTAGTAAGAAAGGCCGATGTGCTCACCAACAATTCTTCCGTCCGGTGTTTTAATCGGACCGGGCTTGTTGGTGAGGTAACGATGGAGGAACTCGCGGAACGGACGCTCTCCGATAAAGCAGATACCGGTGCTGTCTTTTTTCTTGGCGTTCGGAAGACCGATTTCTTCGGCAATTCTGCGTACTTCGGTCTTGCACATGTCTCCGACAGGGAACATGGCCTTCGAGAGCTGGTACTGATTGAGGCGATTTAAGAAGTAGCTCTGATCTTTGGTGTTGTCCACACCCTTCAGAAGTTCAAAGAGTCCGTCTCTTTCGCGAACGCGCGCATAGTGGCCCGTTGCGATCTTGTCAGCGCCTAAACGAATGGCGTGATCCAGGAAGGCTTTGAATTTAATCTCGGAATTGCAGAGAACGTCAGGGTTCGGCGTACGACCCGCAGAATACTCAGATAAGAATTCCGCAAAAACGCGGTCCTTGTACTCTTTGGCAAAGTTCACGGCTTCGATATCGATGCCGATTACATCTGCAACAGCCGTGGCATCGATTAAATCCTGTCGGGAAGAACAGTATTCGCTGTCGTCATCGTCCTCCCAGTTTTTCATGAAAAGACCGATTACTTCGTATCCCTGCTGTTTGAGAAGATAGGCGCTGACGGCAGAATCCACTCCGCCTGAAAGACCAACGACAACTGTTTTTGTTTCCACACAAAACTCCTTACGATAATTCTCGCCATTTTAATGAGTTAGCGATCAACAGACAGGTGTTTTTCGCTATTCTTGTGTGCGTAGTTGAAACAGAAGAAAATGCTGTTTTGCTAAAAACAATGCCGCGGCGTATAGGACGC
>LARN01000083.1 GCA_000980495.1 Acinetobacter sp. N54.MGS-139
CCCAATCAACTCCTCCTGAATGGAAAATTTCGGCCAGATCCTTTGAAAATTAAGTCTCTAAAGGCCATTGGGAAGAATCAAGCATTTTACAGAGCTTCCTAAACAGTCACGCTACGATTCTAACTATTACTTAGTAGATAGAGCTATCCAAACAAGCTCGAACTCTACAACAGGCGATTTGATGGTAAACGGTAAATCTTTGCGTAACAATGACGTCGAAATAAACCACAACCTCGTGGTCCACAACGGCTTGGAAGCAGGTGACGGAATTCTTTCAGCCACTCAAAACGCAGTCGAAGTAAAGTTAAAGCCTGCTGCATCGACGGAGTCTAAAGATATTCCTTCCAAGACACACGGAATCGTTGCTTCCAATGACGGCTACGCCGCAGTTGGATATGCCGGAAACCAAGTTGGTTTTAACTCTGAAAAGGCCGAGATTCTATCCGCTTCAGGACAGAGCAGAGTGACTGTCGCTCACGATACAGTGTCTGTGCACGCAGCTAAAGAGACAACTCTTACCGCCGGAAAAACAACTGTTCGAATCAATGATGACGGAGTGACATTAAATAACGCACGTATTCACGGAGTTGCACCAGGCGTTGCTGAAACGGATGCCGTCAACGTCGGTCAGCTTCGTTCATTAAGACACCACGTTAATACCGTAGATAAAGATTTGAGGGCCGGTATCGCTATGTCAATGGCTGCAGCTTCCATTCCTCAATCTTATGTTCCCGGCAAAAGTCTTGCAGCTTTAGGTGCTGCTACATACCGAGGAGAGAGCGGATTTGCAGTCGGAGTTTCAACTATCACTGACAACGGTAAGTGGGTTTTCAAAGTGAACGGAACCGGTGACACAAGAGGCAACTTCGGCGCCGGTATCGGTGCAGGCTACTTATTCTAAAAAAGATAATCTTAGAGGCTAATTCATGAATCAGAAAGCAATCGTTTTCTCCTGGCTTTTATTTTTAGCGCCATTGGCGGTTTTTGCAGCTGAGCAAACCCCGATTGCAGCGGAATCGTCAGCAGTTCAGAACAAGCAGCCTGCAGGAGAAATGAAACATCAAGTGCAGCCGCTCCAATCTAGAACAGACCAAAAGAAAAATTTAGCCGAAAGCAAGCAGGTGCAAGAATATCCGGTTCAAGTCGAACCTTTCTTGCCTCGTATGAAACCGATGGGCAAGTTCTCTGCCGGAGTTCCGAATGCCGGCATTTATAAGTTGTTTGATGAAACCGACAACACCGTTTGCTATGTTTTGATGCCGAACTCTTTAGAAACTAAGAGGGAAAACGGCGGAGAGTTGACTTATAACAGCAATACCATCGGATCGATCAGCTGTGTGCGTATCGATGTTCAGCAACCGAAAGCCAAGAGCAGGCGCTAGTAAAAATAAGAATTTTCAGAAGGGCTTCCATTGTCGGAAGCTCTTTTTGTCTAGGCTGATCTCAAAGGCAATCCAAAAATCAGCCGCGTTTGACAACGGTCGGTTCAATACCTTGCCTTTTGTAGGCAACGTAGCGATGCCGGCCTTCCGTTAATTCAGGGTCGTCTCTACCGACAATGTCAATGATTTTGGGAAAACGCTCCATTAGAGCCTTAGTATCGATAGGAGCGCCGTGCGTTAAAAGAACTAAAAGTTCCGCATCAGGAAGTTCTGCGGCGTGTGTGGAGAGGGCAACACCGCCTCTCTGCATGTCAGGCGTATTGGGACGTCCATGAGGAATAAAAGAGGTGGGCTCGAATGCCCAAAGCATATTGTCAAACCGACGAAGTTCATCATCCGTTTCTAAAAGCACGCATGCAGATATGTTCAGCCGCTGCGCTTTTCGCATGGCTAGGCAAGCGTATTTGAAACGGTTTTCAACACCGGTATGGAATGCTAAATCTGACATGACTGAAATCTTGTCATATTCAATGCTTTGAATCAAGCGAGTGGGCAAACTTGCTGCCCAAAAACAAAAGGCCGGACGAACCGACCTCTTGTTCAAAACAAAACAGCCTTAGTACATGAACTGATAATTCAGAGTGACATTCTGGCCGAAACTGCCGTGGGCGCCTGCAGCTGCACCGTACATCAAGCCGAAAGAATGTTGTCCCTTCGCCAGCTGGAGGCCGACTTTACCGCGATAGGTAACGGAGTTTGCAAATCTACCGGATCCTTCATCTCCGAAATAAGTCTTGCGTTTACCGGCCGTCGGTATGACGGCTAAATCGATCATCGTGCGAGACTTCCAGCCCGCAGCGCAGGTATATTCAAAACCGGCGTTCACACCAACTGGGAATTGCCAGATGTTGGAGTCAGACATATGGATAGAAACAGGTTCCGGAGTTTCGTTGGGATCT
Organism: Acinetobacter sp. N54.MGS-139; assembly: GCA_000980495.1. Taxonomy (GTDB): domain Bacteria; phylum Pseudomonadota; class Gammaproteobacteria; order Burkholderiales; family Burkholderiaceae_F; genus Parasutterella; species Parasutterella gallistercoris. Next base: position 2,342 of record LARN01000083.1, read on the forward strand.
AAATTGTCTGTGCCGTCAGATTTCAAAACGCCGTTGGAAAGATGTGTGAAACGGACACCGTAGTAAGGCACGAAAGAAATTCCGCCGGCGACAAAACTGGTTTCAAAGCGGATACCGGCATTGATTGCGTGGGAGTTGCGGTCCTCGATATCGTGCTTTCCGTCATCTTTCTGATGGGTGTAGCCCAAGTTGGCGATGACGTTAACTTTTTTGCCCGTCCAAGTTCCGTAAAGGTTGACACCGTACCAATGAGAGTCAAGCTTTAAATCATCACCTTCGCCTTCTTCGTCATACCATTTCAGCTTGCCGGCGCCCCCGTTCAAAGCAAGACCCAGACGGAAATTATCGGCAATGACGTGGTCGTAGCCGAAGACTCCGCCGGCGCCTTTGTTTTTGAACTTGCCGAAGTCACCGGTGCGGTTGATGCGATGCGTCATTCCATAGGCTTCAACCCAAGGATCGCCTTGTTTGAAGGTGCGGTCCCAGCCGTTAAAGAGCGGACCGGACATAGACAGTCTGGAATCGATCACGTCTTGGTTGATATTGTTCACGTCATAAAGATTGGCCGTAAACATATCAGCGCTGGCGGCAGCGGAAAACACGGCCAGAGCGAGGGGAGCAAATCGAATTGGTTTCATTTTCTTCTCACCTTGGATAGATTAAGCCTGAGGAAGCTTAGCAAGCTGTTCTTTGTTCGAGGCCAGCAATTGCTCATTGTTGGCCAGACGGCTTCTTTCTTGTTCAATCACTTTAGCTGGAGCCTTCTTCACAAAGTTCTCGTTGGAAAGCTTGTTATTAGCCTTAGCAATTTCGTTTTCTAAGCGGGCAATTTCCTTGCTCAGACGTTCACGTTCAGCAGCAACGTCAACCTTGATGATGAGCATCAGGCTGAAGTCATCAACCACGGCAACGGGAGCGGCAGAGCCGACCGGACGAACAGTTTCTAGGTCATCGGTGAAAATAACTTCTTCAAGACGGCCGAGCGTCTGGAGATACGGTGTGAGCTTCTCGGCTCTGGCGCGTGCTTCTCCGTCGCGGCTGCTGACGGCCAAAGGAACTTTCTTAGAAGGAGGCACGAGCATGCCGCTTCTCAAGTTGCGGATGGCGTCAACCATAGCCTTGAGTTCGTTGACCGTTATATCAGCCTGAGTGTTGACCTTAGCCGGGTCGTAAACCGGATAAGACTGGACCATCAAAGAATCAACGGAATCTTCACTGCGGACGCCGGCAACAACGGAAACCTTCTGCCAGAGTTCTTCCGTGATGAACGGAATAATCGGGTGAGCCAGACGTAATGTCTGTTCAAGAACTGTGACCAATGTGTGGCGGGTAGCTCTCTGAACGGCTTCATTGCCTTGGTTCAACTGAACCTTAGAAAGTTCAAGGTACCAGTCGCAGTATTGGTTCCAAATGAAGGAGTAGATCGCGTTGGCGGCGTTATCCAGGCGGTAATCTTCAAAGGCCTTGCGGACTTCCTGAACGGTACGTTCGAACTCAGACCAAATCCACTGGTCCGGAGCAGAGTATTCCATCGGAGCATTCGGATCAAGACCACAGTCTTTACCTTCAACGTTCATCAGAACGAAGCGTGTGGCGTTCCAAAGCTTATTGCAGAAGTTGCGGTAGCCGTCCGCGCGTTTGACGTCGAAGTTGACGTTGCGGCCGAGGGTTGCGTATGCGGCCATCGTAAAGCGAAGAGCGTCGGCACCGATTTCGTTGATGCCTTCCGGATAATGCTTGCGCAGTTTCTTTTCTACGATCGGGGCTTTTTCGGGCTGACGAAGTCCGGTCGTGTTCTTCTTGACTAAGGATTCAAGATCAACACCTTGGATGATATCGAGCGGGTCCAAAGTATTGCCTTCTGACTTAGACATCTTGTTCCCTTCAGCATCACGGACCAGACCGTGAATGTAGACATTCTTGAAGGGCACGCGTCCTGTGAAGAAGCGAGTCATCATGACCATACGAGCCACCCAGAAGAAGAGGATGTCGTAGCCGGTCACGAGAACAGAAGAAGGAAGATAAATATCAAAAGCCTTCG
>LARN01000179.1 GCA_000980495.1 Acinetobacter sp. N54.MGS-139
CTCTCCGAAGTAATAACCTCCGCAGAATCTTGTCTGCATCACATTGTTCAAAGAGTCCAGAACTCTGCAGTCTCCGTCGTAAACCATCGGCAGTGCGCTGTTCTTTTTGCACTCTTCACTGTATTTTCTCAATCTCGTTCTGACGATCATTGCAATAGAGGCCGCCAAGAACTGCACAAATGTTTTGCCGGTTAATGACTCGTTATCAGAGACTCGATTTCGAGAGCAGCCCAAGCGAGATTTGAGCGTTTTAAACGTATCTTCAACGATCCATCGTTCCTGGTAAGCGCACCAAGCTTTTCTGGCATCGGATATTTCGTCGCTTACAGGCACCCGATAGCCTTTGTAGCGGAGCTTTTGGTCCACCTTTTTATTGTCGACGGTGTAGTTGACGACGTCGTCCTTCTCATGTTTTTCAAAGACTTCTTCTAATAGGGTTTGTTCGTTCTCATCAAGCGCCTTACCGTTGGCTATCTTTTCCTGTACGCGATCGATTCTCTCGAACAGTCCTTGTCTGGCGTTCTCAGCAATTTGTCGATCGAAGTAGATGTGCCAGTAAAGCTCCGC
>LARN01000084.1 GCA_000980495.1 Acinetobacter sp. N54.MGS-139
TTTTCGTCATACAACTCTTCCGCAATCGCACGCGGATCCTTCCAAGTCAGCTTCATTAATCGTTCTCCCTGGCGTGATTGCGGGAGTATTTCGGAATCTCTACGGTAATGTCTTCTTTGCCGACTTTTGTCTGGCAAGTCAGGCGAGAGTTCGATTTCAAACCCCAGGCCTGATCAAGCAGGTCTTCTTCATCGTCTTCAGCAGGCTCTAACGAGTCAAAGCCTTTGTCGATGTAGCAGTGGCAAGTCGTGCAGGCGCAGGAGAACTCGCAGGCATGGTCAATATTGACGCCGTTTGCGACCAGAGCCTTGGCTAAGTTTGCACCTTCGGGGACTTCAAACTCAGCCCCGTTCGGGCAGATTCCAGGATGCGGTAAAACGGTTACTTTCGGCATTTTTTAAACCTCGTCAACAGATTTGCCTTGGAGTGCTTCCAAGATCGTACGGTTCATTCTACGTGCGGCAAAGTCCTTCGTTCCCTCGGAGAGTGCCGAAATCGAATTCTTAATTTCATCCTTGTCATCTTGCGCGCGAACCGTCTCAAGATGTTGAATCATGGCGTCGATCTGAGCGCGCTCGGCTTCATTGAGAAGGTCGGCATCCGAAGACAGTGCGGAGTAAATGCTTTCCAAAAGACGGGCGGCTTCTACTTTCTGCTCCCGCAGTTCGCGAAGTTTCATGTCTTCTTCGGCGTGACCGAAGGAATCCTTCAGCATGCGGCTGATTTCATCCTCGGAAAGTCCGTAAGACGGCTTCACAGTGACAGAAGCTTCTACACCGGTCGTTTGTTCGCGAGCTGTCACAGACAACAGTCCGTCAGCGTCTACCTGGAACGTCACGCGGATTCGAGCGGCTCCTGCAACTTTAGGCGGAATTCCACGCAAAGAGAACTTGGCTAAAGATCGGCATTCTTCCACCAAGTCGCGTTCGCCCTGAAGCACGTGGATCGACATGGCTGTCTGACCGTCTTTAAAGGTCGTGAAATCCTGCGCCATAGCCACAGGAATCGGTGTATTGCGGGGAATAACTTTTTCTACAAGGCCGCCCATGGTTTCAAGACCGAGGGAAAGCGGTGTGACGTCAAGCAGGAGCCAGTCTTCATCACTGCGGTTGCCGGCAAGAAGATTAGCTTGGAGTGCTGCTCCGATCGCCACCACTTCATCCGGATCGATATCGGTCAGAGGTTCGCGGTCAAAGTAATCGGCCACCGCCTTGCGGATGCAGGGCATGCGAGTTGAACCGCCGACGAGTACAACACCTTTTACTTCGTCGCGTTTGAGACCGGCATCTTTCAAAGTTTGTTTAGTTGCCTCAATAGTTCTGGCGACCAAATGGTGCGTGATGGAATCAAAGACTTCACGGGTGATCGTGACATTGATAATGCGGTCACCGGAAATCTTGGCGTGAATCGTGGCCTTCTTCTCTGTTGTCAGAGTCTCTTTTGCTGCCTTAGCTTTAGCCATCAGCATGCGGCTGTCGGAATGCGTCAGGAGCGGACGGCCCGCCTGATCAATAACCCAGCAATAGAGACGCTGGTCAAAGTCATCGCCGCCCAACTGGCTGTTGCCGCCGGTGGCGAGCACTTCGAAGACACCCTTGCGCAGACGAAGAACGGAGACGTCAAAGGTACCGCCGCCTAGGTCATAAACGATGTAAAGGCCTTCAGCGCCGGTATCCAGACCGTAAGCCAAAGCGGCTGCCGTCGGTTCACTCAAAAGACGGAGAACATTCAGGCCTGCAAGTTTGGCCGCATCCTTTGTGGCCTGACGCTGGGCGTCGTCAAAGTAAGCGGGAACCGTGACAACTGCGCCGACGAGTTCACCACCTAAGGCGTCCTCTGCACGTTTTTTAAGAACTTTAAGAATTTCTGCAGACACTTCCACCGGGCTCTTGGCACCTTGAGAAGTGTTGAGTTTGACCATGCCCTCGCCTTTGATAAAGTCATAAGGCATGTAACGGCTGTTCTGGAGTTCGGAAGCGCTCCGGCCCATAAAACGTTTAACGCTGGAGATTGTATTGAGCGGGTCGGCTTCTGCACGCAGCCGAGCTTCTTCACCTACGACAACACCTCCGTCTTTCTGATAATGAACGACGGAGGGAAGCAGTTTCTGATTATTTTCATCGACGAGAACTTCAGGAGAACCGTTTCTCACGGTCGCCGCCAATGAATTCGTGGTGCCTAAATCAATACCGACAGCAAACCGCTCTTGGTGCGGTGCTGTCGACATTCCCGGTTCGGCAATTTGCAGAAGTGACATTATTCAAAATCCAGTAGCTGGCGATTTAAAAACATAACTTTTTTTAAATCTTCTGCCGCCAGCGAGACATCAGATTTCACATCGAACGCATCTGCGACTTCGTTGAGCAGTTCGTCCTTTTCTTTTTCGATAGCTTTCTTCATGACTGCGAGCTCGGTTGTATCGCCGGCGCCTTTCGCATCGGCGATGGCCTCACGGCGCTCGAGCTGCTCAAAGAGAAACTCTTCGGAGATTGAACCGCTGCTGTCCTCATCGATCGGATGTCCGCGAAGAGCACAAAGAACCTTGCCGCGCTGAATCGGATCGCTGAGTTTCTGGTAAGCGTCGTTAATCAGCGTTGCCCATTGCTGAGCCACACGCTTTTCAGCGTCGCTTGCCGAGGCAAAACGGTCGGGATGAACCTTCTTCTGGATTTCAAAATACTTTTCATCCAACTTTTGTTTGTCGATTCGGAACTGGGGTTTCAGACCGAAAATTTCAAAAGGGCTCATCGCCGCCATAATGCCTCCGCTTCAGTTAGACATGGAAAGATTTACCGCAGCCGCAGCTTTCTTTCTCGTTCGGGTTCTTGAATTTGAATCCGGTATTGAGACCTTCACGGACAAAGTCCAGTTCGGTTCCGTTGATATAGGGCAGGCTCTTAGGATCAACAATCACTTTGATCCCGTAGCTTTCGTAGACCTGATCTTCGGGTTCGATTTTGTCCGCAAACTCTAAGGCGTAAGCCATACCGGAGCAGCCGCTGGTTTTGACACCGACTCTAAGACCGACGCCTTTGCCGCGTTTACGAAGGAATTCTTCAACGTGGGAAGCTGCTTTTTCTGTCAATGTTACCGACATTATTTATCCTTAATCTGAGCTTGTTTCTGACGATAGTCTTCCACTGCGGCCTTAATGGCATCTTCAGCAAGAATCGAGCAGTGAATTTTGACGGGAGGAAGCTCGAGCTCCTCGGCAATGGCCGTATTTTTGAGCTGTTCGGCTTCTTCCAGAGTCTTGCCCTTGATCAGTTCGGTGACCAAGGAGCTGGAAGCGATGGCGCTGGTGCAGCCGTAGGTTTTGAACTTAGCGTCTTCGATTACGCCGTTGTCATTGACCTTGATCTGCAGGCTTAAAACGTCGCCGCAGGCGGGAGCGCCGCGCGTACCGGTTCCGACGTTCGGATCGTTTTTATCCAGTCTGCCGACATTTCTGGGGTGCTGGAAATGATCCATCACTTTATCGCTGTATTGCATTCTTTTCTTTCCTTATTAGTGTTCTGTCCATTTAACTTGTTTCATGTCCACGCCTTCTTTGTACATCTCCCAAAGCGGGGACATTTCACGAAGCTGTGCAACCTTTTCTTTGATGAGTTTGACGGTGTAGTCAATCTCTTCTTCCGTCGTGAAGCGGCCTAAGCTGAAGCGGATGGAGCTATGAGCCAGTTCGTCATCAATACCGAGAGCACGCAGAACGTAGGACGGTTCCAAGCTGGCGGAGGTGCAGGCAGAGCCGGAAGAAACGGCGATTTCAGGACAGCTGGCCATAAGGGCTTCACCTTCAACAAATGCGAAGCTGACGTTGAGGTTGAACGGAGCTCTGTGTTCCATGCTTCCGTTGACATGGACGGCTTCGATTTCGCTCAAGCCTTTCCAGAGTCTGTCGCGAAGAGCGCCGATACGCTTCATTTCTTCGTCCATTTCCAGGCGGCACAGTCTGTAGGCTTCGCCCATACCGACGATCTGGTGTGTGGCAAGGGTGCCGGAGCGCATGCCTCTTTCGTGGCCGCCGCCGTGGATGATGGCTTCGATACGGGCACGCGGTTTACGGCGAACGTAAAGAGCACCCATACCTTTCGGTCCGTAAAGCTTGTGAGCAGAAAGGCTCATCAGGTCGACTTTGAGTTTTTCCATGTCCAGAGGAATCTTGCCGGCGGCCTGAGTGGCGTCGACGTGGAACAGGATTCCGCGTTCGCGGCACATTTCACCGATTTTTTCGATGTCCTGAATAACGCCGATTTCGTTGTTGACGGCCATCACGGAAACCAGAGTTGTATCAGAACGCATGGCTTTAGCCAAAGCGTCGAGGTCTAAGAGTCCGTCCTTGCCGACATCCATGTAGGTGAC
>LARN01000180.1 GCA_000980495.1 Acinetobacter sp. N54.MGS-139
TGAGAAGCGATTCCGTGAGCTTATTGGCCGCTTCCTGATAGATAACCGGGTCGTAGAACATGTGGTAATAAAGCTCTGCTGATGCGGTGTTTGATGCCGGTTTTCCATCTACCGGCCGCGGATCGTATTTCCAATTCACTTTTGCTGTGGCGATGTTCTTCCTGATGTAAGGATCGCCGCTGTTGAGGTCTGCAAACTCTTTCCTGTGTTCATCGATAAGCTCTCTAGCCAGACAGCCTTTAGTCCCCAGACGGACATTAAAGATGAACTCAACTTTATTGATCAGACAGTCGTTGATGTTCTTTACGCTGTTGTAGCCTTTGTCAGCAACCAGAACGACGTTCTTCATGTTTAGAAGTGCCTGATCGGCAATCGTATGACGAATGGTGCTGACATCAGGAACATTTCCGTCATAAAAGCGATAAAAAATCGGAAGTCCGGACTTCTGATCTACCAAGAAGAGAACGTTTAGCTGCGGCAGCGCATCATCGTCTTTGTTTTTACCGTATTCAATATGAGTTAAGCGCGTAGAGTAAGAAGAGATTGAGGTCGAATCCAGG
>LARN01000088.1 GCA_000980495.1 Acinetobacter sp. N54.MGS-139
ACGGGCATGAAATCACAAGAACCGATACGGCAATCTCGAGCGCAAACTCCCAGGAATAGCCGCACAGCATCCAAACGATCGCAGCAATGATTGCAATGCTGATAACGGTCGGAACAAAGATTCCGCTGACTTTATCAGCCAAGCGAGCCACCGGCGCCTTGGTAGAAGTGGCTTCGTCCACCAATTTAATGATCTGTGCTAAAGCCGTATCTCCGCCGACCTTCGTGGCACGCATTTCAACATAGCCTTGGGTCAGGAGCGTTGATGCCGAGAGCTCCTCGCCTTCCTTCTTGTCTACCGGAATGCTTTCTCCTGTGAGAGAAGATTCATCCAGTGCACCGGAGCCTTTTACGACGATTCCGTCGACCGGAACTCGGCTTCCTGTCTTCAGTACAACGATATCTCCGACTTGAACGGCACTAACCGGAACTTCCGTCTCCTTACCGTCCTTTAAAACGACAGCTTTATCCGGAACCAAGGACATCAGCTGAGAAATGGCGTCCGTTGTCTTATGTTTGGCTCTGGATTCGAAGTACTTGCCTAAGGTAATCAGAGCAAGGATCATCGCGGCAGAATCGAAGTACAAGTTGTGCGCGTAGTGATGAAGCGTCGCTTCGTCTCCTTGTCCTAAGGCATAGAGCATCATGTACAGCGCAAAGAGTCCGAACAGCATGGAAGCTGAAGATCCGATCGCCACAAGAGAATCCATGTTCGGAGATCTCTGCCAGAGTGTCTTAAAGCCGACCGTGAAATATTTGAAATTCACGAAGACAACGGGCAGCGCCAAGAGGAACTGTGTCAAGGCATTGATAGGAGCGCCCTTTGTCCCCGACATAACTTCCGGAAGCGGCATTCCGACCATCGGACCCATTGCCAGCACCATCAGAATGGCAGCAAAAAAGAGCGAAACGTACAGGCGCGTCTTCATTTGTGCCGCTTCCTTTTTGGCCGCCAGCGCGGGATCGACGGATTTAGCCGCAGGAGAACCCGCAGCCTGCTTTTCGTTTGCGCCGTACCCCGCGTTTGTTACCGCCTGAATAATCTGCTCCAGCCCTGTTTTAGTTTCATCGTAATTAACCGTCATGCTGTTTTTCAGCAAGTTGACGCTCACGTCTTCAACGCCGGGGACACCTGCCACCGCCTTCTCCACTCGATTAGAGCAGGCAGAACAGGTCATTCCGGTGACATCAAAATTCTTTTTCATATAACTTTCCGTTGTCGAACGCAATCATTCTAAGTATTATTATCTTTTGCGCAAGAACTTCCGTTTTTGATAGATAATTACTTTTTAGATACTATTGATAAGACTAAATCCAAACTAACTGAAGAATTCCAAATTGAAGAGTTCCACTGTCCTGTTGAGGCGACTCTTTCTTTAATCGGCGGTAAATACAAAACGCTTATTCTTTGGAACCTCATCGGAAAAACTCTGCGTTTTTCTGAATTACGCCGTCTGATTCCCTCGGCAACACCAAAAATGCTGACGCAGCAGCTTCGAGAGCTGGAAGATGCCGGACTGCTTATCAGAAAAGTCTATGCCGTCGTTCCTCCTAAAGTTGAATACTCCTTAACGCCTCTGGGAACTTCTCTTCGGCCGATTCTAGAGTCGATGTATGAATGGGGCAGTGAGTACCTGCTCAATCAAGGAATGAAGCCTTGCTGCTCAATGAAGAAGCTGCCGAGTGCCTAAAATCAGAACAACTCCGTGTTGCAGAGTACATTTCAACTAAAATTTTCCCAAATCATTTTTTTCTGAGAGCCATGCTATTGCCTTCCCTCAGAGACCGTGCCGATTATGTGGTGCGGTTTCTCTTCGGTTCATTCATCGCCATCGGCTGTTTTTTAGTCGTTTGGCCCTTTGCAACAGCGATGTCGGTTGCGGCTGTGATCGCAATCGTCTCTTGGCCTCTATTTAAGCGAGTCCGAAAGGAAGTCGGAGGCAGGAATCTTGTTGCGACACTGATCATGGTATCCCTGCTGGCGATCCTCATCGTGCTTCCGATTGCAGGTTTGTCATTAGTGTCGGCCCAGGAAATTCCGGCTTTAATCCGCTACGTTCGTGAATGGATTGCTTCCGGCTTTACCGTTCCCGAAGAACTTAAGGAAATTCCTTTTGTCGGAGAATGGGCTTACACCCAGGCTGCTCATCTTTTAGGCAATAAGGAAGAACTCGCCGCCATTGCACAAAAGCTCTTTGATCCGGTGAGCCGAGCGGCCCTTGCCGGCGCCGTCATGTTAGGCGACGGTCTCCTCCAATTATTCCTCATGCTGTTCGTGATTTTCTTCTTTTATCGCGACGGCGAAGTCCTTTCTCAAAAATCACTGGCTCTATTAACCCGCATGAGCGGCAGCATCGGTGCAGAAGTCCGCGACATTATCGTCAACACGACGCGCAGCGTGGTCTTCGGCATTGTCGGAAGCGCCGCAGGTCAAGGCGTCGTTGCCTTAATCGGCTTCTGGATCGCAGGTGTTCCTGGCGCCATCACATTGGGCGTCGCGGTGTTCGTCTTATCTGCCGTTCCTATCGGACCTCCCTTAGTATGGGGGCCTGCTGCTTTCTGGCTCTATTACAAAGGCGAAGTCGGCATGGCGATTTTCCTCGTGCTTTGGGGATCGCTTGCAGTTTCTAGTGTGGATAACTTCTTAAAGCCGATTTTGATTTCCAAGGGAGCTTCCCTGCCCTTGTCCCTAATCTATCTAGGTGTATTCGGCGGAGTTCTCGCTTTCGGATTCATGGGCATTATTTTGGGACCCGTCGTGATTGCTGTAGGTATTGCGATGAGCAAAACTTGGCTGTCGGTCTCCGCCACCGTTAACGACAAAGACCAGCCCACAGCAAAAACTGAGACCCTTCTTAAGAAGCTCTCTAAGAACTCCATAGAGTCAGACATTGTTTCTGACGTCACAGGAGGACCGAGCAGCTCTAACCACCATCATTCCGCACAGTCTAAGAGTGATGACAAAAAGTAGAAAACGAATCTCCCGTTGACCAAAACTCACGGTTTTCTTCGAAAAGTCTTACTGTTGAGCCTGCAATATGCGGGCTCAATTCTTTTGTTTCTTCGTTGAATGTCTGGCACCGAAGGTATTAAGGAAAATTAGAGGTGTCAAAACGTTACAGCGGCTCTATACTTATCCGAATCCAACAAAGGTGAGAAACTATGAACCATAAAGTCATCGGCATCAGCCAAAGTTTTAGTCCCGCCCCCTTCGTACGCGCCTTGAAAGAAAGGCTCCAATCCACATTCCTTCCCGACGGAACCCGCCCTCGTGTCGAAATGGTCGACATGGACTGGCCCTCTCCGGATGCGGACGCCCCTAAGCTTGTTCAGGAAGGAGACGTAAAGATTAAGGTTTTAGAAGAGTCTTATCAGCTGACTGACAAAGGCGCTCAGGTCATTGCTTTGTGCAACTTCAGAAACATCGGCTTCTTAAATGAAGTTCAAACTGAAATCACGACGCCTGTCACCGATATTCTTCAAGCCTGTATCGAAGAGCTGAAGAAAAATCCGGTTAAAAAGCTCGGTTATCTCGGACGCCCCGGAACAGATAAAGCCAAACTCATTACTGAAACGGTCTATCGTGAGGTCCAAGTCGAATGGGTTTATCCGAGCGAAGCTATGCTCGAAGTATTCGACGAACTCGAAAGCGGCGCTCACTGCGCTGTTATTCCCGATCAGAAAAAAGCCTGTGAACTGTTCGGCAAAGTCTGCTCCAATCTGCTGAGCGAAGGCGCCGAACTGGTCTTCCCGACCTGCGTGATGCAGTCTTTGTTTGCAGCCGCCTTGAAATCCGAAGGCTATAACGTTTTGGATTCGATGAGTGCATATGTTTCCTACCTGTGCTTTACAGATTGGGAAAAACTGCCTAAACCTTTCAAGATCGGTATCGTCGGCGGTCTCGGACCGGCAGCCACAGTCGACCTTTACGACAAGATCACGAAAGCAACGCCGGCCAAGAACGATCAGGAACACATCAAAGTTGCGATTGAACAGAACCCGCAGGTTCCCGATCGCACACAGTACCTGCTTCACGGCGGTGTAGATCCTACCCTTTCCTTGTATGCCGCATGCCGTAAGCTGGAAAAAGACGCTGTCGACGCCATTGTCATTGCCTGCAACACTGCGCATGCTTACTTCGAAACCATTGTTCCTCACTTAAGCGTTCCGCTCATCAATATGCAGCAGGTAACGCTGGAAGAGATACGCGACAAATTCGGTCCGGATGTCGTCATCGGC
>LARN01000181.1 GCA_000980495.1 Acinetobacter sp. N54.MGS-139
GCAGGGCCGCCGCGGTATTCGCCGTTGATTTTTTCTTTATAGACCTGACCGAGGGTGGATTCGACGAAAGCAGAAGAGGCGCCGAGGAATGCAACCATCCACATCCAGAAGATGGCGCCGGGGCCGCCGAACGTAATGGCAGTCGCCACGCCGGCGATGTTGCCCGTACCGACACGACCTGCAAGGGTCATGGACAAAGCTTGAAAAGAGGAAACACCGGTGACGTTGTCTTTCGGCTGAAAGAGCAGCTGCCACATATGTTTAAGATGTCTGAGTTGTAAGAAACCGCCGCGCAGAGAGAGGAAAAGACCGGCGCCGAGGCAAAGGTAAACCAATGCCGGGGACCAGACAATTCCGTTGACGGTATTAATAAATGATTCCATTTGGCCAAACTCCGAAGGCTTTAAAGTTATTTCTAAAAATAAGGTACCGCAAATTAAATCAAGTTCACGATACAAAAATTAGTTTTTTTTTAGTTTTGCAAATAAAAATCCCGCGAAAATCTCGATTTTCTCGGTTTTTTTGCGCTATATGGACAAAACAAAAGCCGGGCG
>LARN01000087.1 GCA_000980495.1 Acinetobacter sp. N54.MGS-139
GCTATCTAAAAGTGGCAAATCCCTCGATGATGTGCTGACATTTTTGGGGCGTTAACGAGCTTCTTGGCGTCGAGAGTAGGAAACCGCTGGAAATTCACGTAAGGGTATTTACTCCTTTAAATAAAAATTCCACATTCTAATTCGACTTTTTAAAGCCATTCGAAGAATTACGGATCAAGATTCTTTTAAAGGCACTGGACTGAAATAAGCCTTATCCGACAAATAGTTACAGATCTATCTTGCCCGTTACGGTTTTCTTTAATTAAATAAGTTGCCACCCTTACTGACAAACTCTTCAAGTACAAAAAGTCCTCCGGGACCCGCTGTGGCAGCTTAATTTGTGAGTCGAACAAGTCTAAGTTCAACAGATGAATAGCTTCAGTTACATTAAAGATCAAAGTGATTATGGTTTTCTTATGCGGCTTCTATCCTGCGTAGGAGGTTCCATCGGCAGCAGCCATGATGAATAACCAACCTCAGATCCTATATTGATAGGCAGCATCTTAAGTGCTTGCATTTGGTTCAGGTCATTCTGAGGCCGGCGTAACCGGTTTTACATCTGTCTATTGACTTAACTCGTGTTTTGACTTTATTCGTTCCGTTCTAGGCAGTTAGGATTGCCATTTGCTTAAAGTTTTCGCCTTTGTTCGCCATCGCCCAGACTTGTCGAGCAAGTTTATTTGCAATGGCTATCAAAGCGACTTTCTTAGGTTTTCTTCTCAGAATATCTTCTACCCAGGGCGACTTATTTTTATACCGTGCTATCGCCTGTGCACACTCAACAAATACTGCCCTGGACTCGCTGTCGCAATTGAATTTCAACGGTATGCTGGTAACAAAGTATTTGCCGCCTGAGCCGCGGCTTCTTGGTGCCAGTCCGATGTAGGCAGCAAATTTGCGGCCGTTTGCAAAAATGTCCGGGTCACAAAGCAAAACGCAGAGCATTGCCGCCGTGAATGGACCAACACCGGGAGTTTTGAGAAAATTCTCGTAGTTCTTGCAACCTCGAGCCAATTGCTCGATTTCCCGATCTAATTTCTTTTGCCTTTCTATTTTTGTCTTAATAGATTCAACTGTTGTCCGGAGTTCTTCTGCAACTAAGGGAGAAACATCTCCTCTTTCTTTCAAGCTTTCTAAGGCAGAGGAAATGCCTTTGTTGAACGCAGTTATAGACTTTCCCATCACAATGCCATATTCGGCCAGAAGACCTCGGACATGATTGATTTCCTTGACCCTATCTTTCGTTACTTGAGAGCGGATTCTTCTGAGGGTTTGCAAGTCGCGAATCTCTGTTGATTTCACCGGGACACGTCTGACTCCGTTGAACATTGCTTTATAAATTCCGATTGCATCGTTATAGTCATTCTTTTGACCCGAGACAAATGGCTTGACGGCCTTCGGCGACATCAAATGCACTTCATGCCCCATGGCTTCAAGCTTTCTAGCCCAGTCCTGAGAAGCACCGCAGGCTTCCATCCCAATAAGGCATTTACTCCGGTTTCTGAAGAAATCGAGAAACTCAGCTCTTTTGACTTGTTTGTCAGTGATTTCTCCGTCTCCGGCGACAAAGTGAATCTGCATGACTTTTTTAGCCAAATCCACGCCCGCAAAACCTGAGTATTGTGTATGATTGTCCATGAGGAGCTCCTTTTAATATCTTTCGATTGCTCGTCGAAAAAGCATATATGGTCGCATCCGCGAGGATTGACGCCGCAGAGGTTGTACCTCAGGAGCTCCTCACTTTGTCACTCTTGAACCTTCCTTAGTGACGCCATCCTTTTCATTTCCTCTATTGCCGGTTCGCTCTTTAAAGCACTCAAAAGAGAATTTATTGCCGACAGCTTTTTGAATAAGGATGGCTGCACCGATTTATGCATTTCGTCTAACTACTTTGATGAAAAACAAAAACGACTCTTTGCTTTTAACTTAGGCTCTTGAATGAGTCAAGAAACCGTGAAATAGGCTGTAACGGAGCGAAGCGAGGTTACAGCCTTATGTCGCGAAAGTTCTTGACTCCTAAAGATGAATACGCTGAAAGTAGGACGGTTAAGGCATTCGAAGCCTTAACCGTCTTACAGACTCAAGCGTTCACTATTAGCGGTCACTATTACTTGGAATTTGTTAAAGAGCCGTGCTCAATCAAAACTGCTTTGTTGAAAAGGCACGGGAACATTATCGTTGATTGACAAGTCGTTGGAGGGTAAGAGATCAATAGATGAACGTGATCTTCCTCCCCGGAACATTCCATAAGCCTGACTCGAACACGCCGGCACACTTCCGAAAAAAATTCTTTGAGTCTTTCCAGGATCGTTGAGGAAATAACTTTTCGTCTGTAAGCTACTACGAAGATCAAGTGAGCTTTTAGATTGAAAACACAATGAGAACCGGAAGATAACTGCATATGATTCAAAAAGTCGAGCGACACGTTATTCGTAAAAACAATGCTAACTGGCAAGCCTGCCATAAGCTTTGTTCATTGTCGCGCAAGCTCGGCAACTGCGCAGTCTATCTGCTTAGACATAGAGTCTTTGAAAAGGCGCCTGTATTGGCACGCAAAGAACTTGATACGGAACTCAGGCATCAATACGGCAGTGACTATCGAGCTATGCCGTCGGCTGCCTCCGCGCAAAGACAAGGACAAGTCATAGCCAAACAGTTCAAAGGCTTTGCCAAGGCGGCTGTTGAATACTCGAAGCACCCTGAGAAGTTTCAAGGAAAGCCTCGCTTACCAGGTTATAAGAGAAAGTATCGGACATTCTATGTCGGCCGCAACGGCTATCAAATCCGCGATTACCGACTGACGATCACCGGAGGAAAAGATATCGGTTTTTCTCCCATTCGAATAGTTTGCTGCAAACACCAAGAGTTCAACGCCAAAGCGGAGGAAGCAGTTACGGGCGACCTGAGAATTATTCCGATGGGAAATACTTTCATTGTGGAGCTGACTTATCGTGTCGGTAAGGATGAGTGTAAAAATTCAAAAAGCGTCTCTTTGAATCGGAATGAAGCTTTGTGCTGCGATTTAGGCATTGATAATTTTGCAACTTTCGTTTCAACCAAACCCGGAGTAAGACCGTTTTTGGTCAAGGGCAAAATACTTAAGAGCATCAATCAGCGGTACAACAAACAAGTCGCCGAACTGAAAAGCAAAAAACACTATGATCACATCCGAATAAAAGGAGTCAAACGTTATTGGCAGCTCCAAGACTTGATGCACAAGGCCAGTCGCCTGGCTGTCAACTTCTGTCTTGCGCATGATTTGGGCCGTATTGTCATCGGAACAAACAGAAACTGGAAGCAGAGAGTCAGCCTCGGCAGGCGAAGCAATCAGAATTTCGTAATGCTGCCTCATGCTAAATTTATCGAGATGGTTAGGTATAAGGCTGAAGAATACGGCATCCAAGTGACAGTGCGTGAGGAGAGTTACACATCTAAAGCCAGTGCAATAGACTTCGATGAAATTCCTGACTTTGATCTAAAGGAAAGAAAGCCAGCGATTTCCTTCTCGGGGAAGAGGCTCAAACGCGGCCTCTATCAGTCATCAAAAAGACATTTGATCAATGCCGATATCAACGGCGCAGCAAATATCGGCCGAAAAGAACTCGGGGATGAGTGGCTCAAAAAACTGCTCGAACTCGATGGGGGCGTCTTTGTGGACACGCCCGCAGTTGTACGAAACCTGCATGAATGTGTAGGTGTTCGTCAGTTGCTAAAAATGGGAGCACGCTCCCATGAAACCGTGCACGTAAATGCGCGGTAGTTCATGCACTTCTCTGGCTCGTCCTTGTTATGGAACACCTCCGCTTCTAATTTGCGTCCAAATCTGACAATTTTTTCATCCACAACGCATCCGAAAAAGCCATTTGCGTTCAAAAAAACGCCAATTTTTAAACACAAAATCCAAAGATACCTATAAAATCACACTTGTGTTTAATTTTTAGACTAAAACTAAACACAAAATTGTTCCTTATTCCTACAGACAATTAGCGGCAACAGCAGGAATGCTTTTGAGTTCTTAAGGAATAATCGAACCAATCCGTTTTGTGGCGCCTCATAGGTTACAAATGATCAGAAAATCTTTCAACCTTCGAAAACTCCCGTTAGAACAGAGGGAGAACCTACCTTGGGGCGACTTCGGCTCACTTAGCTTTTCCTCCCTTCTCAGTCTCTCAAATCTAGATGGCATGATGCTAGCCTCGGCTAAAGCCGATTTATTTTGGATATCT
>LARN01000182.1 GCA_000980495.1 Acinetobacter sp. N54.MGS-139
CTTGATGAACCGGAACAGCAGTCTTTCGAAACGGAACTCGTCAAGGACGTTATTACTCTGATGACTGTCTTCTGCGCCCGTCTCTACGGAAAAAGATCATGGAAAAATAAGGTTAAGGAAAATACGGGTATAAAAAGCCTAAGTTTTCGTTAAAATCTAATTATTACTTTATTTTTTACCCCTAAATGCCTAGCCTTGAACGAACACTCGTGCGTCAGTTTGAGATGCCCGGTGAGACTGACAGAGTTTCACTGGATCGGATGTGTTCGTCATATGGTTTTGTGGCTTCCAAATTCCTCTTTGCCTTTCAAACCAGAGAACTTCGAGGCGAGGTAAGGGACTTCCGCGCTTTTCGAAACAGGCTGGTCGCTGCTCTTGGTAAGAAGCCGGTTGAATTTAATCACAAACTCGCAGACTTGCGAACAAACGGCAAAGCGGCGGAGGCAAGTCTGCTTACTTTGCTCCGGGAAATTAAAGAGACGTCAGGACCTCACCTGCAGGCTCGTCACTGGAAACTGGCTTTGGAAGAAACATCCAAGATGGCAATGA
>LARN01000183.1 GCA_000980495.1 Acinetobacter sp. N54.MGS-139
TTTTTTGTGCTAAACTAGATCATTATATATGGAGATCTATCAATGACAAATCCGAAGCTTCCTCCGATTCTGATCAATAAGGCAGGTTCCGTTTATTACGTTTACACGTATAAAAACGTTTGGGATAGAGAACTCAAGCGGAGCAAAAGAGGTGAATCCAAAAAGATTGGGACAATCCTTGGCGGCCAAAAGGACGGAAAAATTCGTTTTGATGAGGCTTTCCTTCAGGAACATCCTGAATTTCGGAACTATCAGGTTGAGAGAAAAGGAAAAGATTATGTCTTTACGCAGATCTCCGAAGAAGGCATCACTCTTGAACAGGCTCGCAACATAAAGAAGCTTCACGCCGGTGCTACTTGGGCTTTAGATCAGATCGTTGCCGATTCCCCCGTCGGAGAGTTCTTAAAGGAGTGCTTTCCAAGGAACAAAGACTATAAAAAAATCCTTTCCTTGGCGTACTTTTTAATTCTTAATCAGAACAACAACGTTAGTTTCTATGAAACCTTTGCAGAGACGACAAGACTGCCGTATCCGCGGCCGCTGAGC
>LARN01000085.1 GCA_000980495.1 Acinetobacter sp. N54.MGS-139
CGGTCTAAAGTCTCCAGGAACTTTGTTCTTCTGGCACCGCCCAGCTGCGGTGAGGTTTCTGCAAATAAATCAGCGAATGTGGGGGCTTTAATCTTCATAGTCACACTTTTCGGTAGTGTGCTAATTATAGCATATCACCCACCTTTTGTGCAGAGGTTCCTTAGATGTTTCCCTAATTTCGATATAATTCATTTAACGAAATACCACATAAAGGAGTCCGCGATGTATAGAGACAGTGCTAAAGCCCGCGTCGCTGCACGGGACCTAAGAAAACAACAGGTCAAGTTATTTAAGCTCGGTGCAACTATCACTCTTTGTGCTTTTTTGATCTCTCAGCTTGCTGAAATAATCTTCTAGCCTCGCTTAAAAAATATTTTTTCTTTTACAAACAAGGCGCTCCAAGGCGCCTTGTTTTGTTTCTGCCTTAAGGCCTGCAAGATTTTTTGTTTTGTGTATAATTCTGTTTTCTCAGCACAGGGGAATCGCCAAGCTGGTTAAGGCACCGGATTCTGATTCCGGCATTCGAGGGTTCGAATCCTTCTTCCCCTGCCACCTCGCTGAATCTTATGCTGCAGGGGAATCGCCAAGCTGGTTAAGGCACCGGATTCTGATTCCGGCATTCGAGGGTTCGAATCCTTCTTCCCCTGCCATCTCTTTTTTCTTCAAGTTTCAATTAGAACTTACCTCAGCGCATAGGCGTTTTGAAATCTCTGCTTGATTAGGCATCTAAGCTTTCTCCTATCTACTGATTACATCAGTGATTTCTTTGATCCATGATTCAGATTTTGTCTTTCTTGAAAGGCGATAATTTATCCAATATTTTTTGGAAAAAGTTATGGAATTCAGACTTTCAAAAGGACATTTCTTGGGATTGTTTTGTGCCGTAGTCTGGGGAGCCACATTCATTTCGACTAAAGTTCTTTTGGAGTACCTCTCGCCTCTTCAAATCCTCTTTTCTCGATTTCTTCTCGGCTATATCGCACTGTGGTGCCTTTATCCGCATCGCTCTCCGAAGTATGGCCGCAAAGCCCAGCTGTTATTTGCTCTTGCCGGCTTCTTGGGGACTTTCCTTTACTTTCTCATGGAGAATGTCGCGCTCCAACATACCACAGCATCCAATGTCGGCGTTTTGGTCAGCCTCGCACCGCTTTTTACGGCAGCGGTCAGCAAACTTGAGAACCCGAAACTCACACTCTCCTTGCAGTTCTTTGTAGGTGCCGTCCTTTCCTTCGTAGGTGTACTGCTCATCGTCTTCGGCGACAACATGAGCCTCGTCATAAATCCGTTAGGTGACACTCTTGCCCTCGGAGCCGCCTTTGTTTGGGCTCTCTATTCGATCGTGCTCAACAAGCTGTCTGTATACAAGGCGCCTATTCTCGTTTCAACAAGAACGATCTTCGGTTATGGACTAATCTTTATCGTTGCTGGCGTCTTGTACGCAGACGATTTCCCAGAAAGTCGCGACGGCCACCGTTGCGATGGCCAAGCCGCCCGTCATGTCGCCGACAAGATTTTCGACAAGACGGACAATGCGTGCGGCAATACCGGCGCTTTCCATAATGAAGCCGGCCAAAATAAAGAAGGGAATAGCGAGGAGAGGAACTTTTGCGACGCCGGCAAAGAAGTTGTAGGGCAGCATATCGATGCCCATGTCAAAGAGCCAGCTGACGATGGCAGCGGAAAGTCCCAGACTGATGGCAATCGGTACCCTGCACACCAGCATGAAAATAAAAAGGATCAGCAGAACCAGTCCGGGATCGGACATCAACGAATTAAGCATGATCTCCTCCTAGAAGTTCTGTTTCTGAATATCTGAACTTCTCATGAGATTTGGCCTAAAGTCCCAATTTATTTTCTAAGTTCTTAATTTTCTATATAAAAATTCTTGCATTTTTAATTTTCTTTTGCTATAATTGAGTGTAGCGCTATACTCAATTATGAGGTCGTTATGTTTAAGGATTTTCTCGTTTCCACCCCTGACGAGAAGGGAAAGATTACAACTCAAACTCGAAAGACTCAGGCCGGCAAGACCGTTTATGTCCTTTATGAAATCGGGCGTACTTATAACGCCGCTAAAAAATACAATGTTCCTCACCGAGTAGTCATCGGCAAGGCTGACCCTAACGATCCGGAGAAAATGTATCCCAACGAAAAGTACTTCGAACACTTTCCCCAGACTGTTGATAAAGTCGAACCGACCGAAGAAAACTCTCTTAGGAGCTGCGCTCTGGAAATCGGCAGCTTCATTGTCATCGATAAAATCATCAAGCATTACAAGCTCGATAAAATCGCTTCCGACTGGTTCGGCAAGGATGCCGGCCTCTTTCTGGACTTAGCCGCTTACATGATTGTCACGGAAGATAATGTCGGCCAATACTATCCCGGGTACGCATTCAACCATCCTCTGTTTACCGAAGGAATGCGTTTGGTCAGCGACTCTAAGGTCTCGCGCTTTCTCTCCTCGGTAACTAAGGATCAGATCTTTGGCTTTCTCGATGACTGGAACGAGGATAAAGACCACCAAGCTAAGGTATATATCTCCTACGACTCCACCAATAAGAACAGTCAGGCCGGTGATTTGAACATCGTTGAATACGGCAAACCGAAGGATGACAAAGGACTGCCCGTCTTTAACCTCTCCCTGGTCTTCGATCAGAACAATCGTGTTCCTCTTTTTTATGAAGAATATCCCGGTTCTGTAACTGATGTCGCTCAGCTTAAGTATGTCATCGACAAAGTGACAGCCTACGGTTATAAGAGGATGGGTTTTATTCTCGATAGGGGTTACTTCAGCCGTGAAAATATCCGCTATCTTGATGAAAAGAAATGTCCCTTCGTCATGATGGTCAAGGGCTGCAAACAGCTTGTAAGCTCAATCATCAAAGAACATAGACACAGATTTGAATCTAAGCGGAATTGCTTTATCAGCGCTTACCATGTTTACGGAACAAGTGTGAAAGCAGCGATCCCCGGCATGGAGAAGGAACATCAAAGGTATTTCCATCTTTATTACAGTTCCGGGAAAGCGGCCGGCGAGAGGGAAAAGCTTGAGAATCTTCTGGAGAAGATGAAGCAGGAGATCCGGAAAATGGAAGGAAAACAGGTCCTCTTCGGCGGAAGGTACGAACACTACTTCGACTTCCATTACGGCAAAAATAAAGAGCTTCTCTTTGCACGAGAACGCCCGGAGGTAATCGAGCAAGAATTGGATTTGTGCGGTTACTTCAGCATCATTACTTCAGAGGAGATGTCAGCTCAGGACGCCTATCTTCTCTATAAGGGACGGGACAGCACGGAGAAACTCTTTAGAGCGGATAAGTCCTACCTTGGTTCAAAGAGTTTGCGGATTTGTTCGAACGCGGCCTTAGATGCAAAGACGCTCATCGGCTTCACGGCTCTGATTATAAGAAATCGGATTTACTCGCTGCTCAAGCACCAAATGCTCAAGCTAAATATTAGACGCAACTACATGACGGTGCCGGCCGCTATTGTTGAACTTAATAAACTGGAGATGGTAAAACTCGGTCAGGGGGATTATCAGCTGCACCACGCTATTACTAAAACACAAAAAACCATCCTGTCTTCCTTTGGCATCAGCTTAGAAGACGTACAGGTGTACGCCAATCAAATTGCAAGAATCCTCAAGACGAAAGTCAAGGAAGCAGAACTTGAGGATGAAGATTACGAGGACGGAGAGATCTGCGATGATGCGTACTAAAACTTTGAAATTCAGGATTAAATTAAGGAAGCTCTGTAGAGGATGTAACTAATTTTGTGTCTTGCCTGATTTAAAAATTTTCTCCTACTTAGAGGTTAGTTAAACTCCTAGGCAAGGGAAAAGGAGAATCGAAAATG
>LARN01000086.1 GCA_000980495.1 Acinetobacter sp. N54.MGS-139
ACCGGTCCGCTTGGACAAGGGATTGCCAACGCTGTCGGGATGGCTTTGGCTGAGAAAATGCTGGCGGCCGAATTCAACGAAGAGGGCTATGACATCATCAACAACTACACCTATGCATTCTTAGGTGACGGCTGCTTGATGGAAGGCATTTCTCACGAAGTCTGCTCTTTGGCCGGTGTTTGGAAACTCAACAAACTCATCGCTCTGTACGATGACAACGGTATTTCCATCGACGGCAAGATCGAAAACTGGTTCGGCGAAAACGTTCGCGAGCGCTTCGAGTCCTATAACTGGAACGTGATCGGTCCGATCGACGGCCACGACATCGAGGCTGTTTCCGAAGCTATTGAAGAAGCTAAGAAATCCGACAAGCCGACATTGATCGACTGCAAGACGGTTATCGGATTCGGTTCTCCCAACCGCGCAGGCACAAACAAAGCGCACGGTTCTCCTCTGGGAGACGAAGAGCTTGCTGAAGCTAAGAAAGCTCTGGGCTGGGAATACGCTCCCTTTGAAATTCCTCAGGAAATTTACGAAGCATTCGACGCTCGTCAGGCCGGTGCCGAAATGGAAGAGGCATGGCTTGAAAAATATCGCCGTTATGCAGAAGCCTTCCCGGCTAAAGCGGCTGAATTAGAACGCCGCATGAAAGGCCAGCTGCCGGAAAACTGGGATGATGTGATTCTTGAAGCCATCGTCAATGCAGCCGGCGAAGCCAAGACAGTCGCGACCCGCAAGGCCAGCCAGATGGCTTTGAACGCTTACGCACCGCATCTGCCCGAACTGCTCGGCGGCTCTGCTGACCTCACAAGCTCCAACCTGACCAACTGGGAAGGGGTTCAGGCCATGAGACCCGATACTTATCTCGGACGCCATATTAACTACGGTGTCCGTGAATTCGGCATGTGCGCCATCCTGAACGGCATCGCTTTGTACGGCGGATTCATCCCGTACGGCGCTACCTTCCTTACCTTCGCAGACTACGGCCGCAATGCACTGAGAATGGCCGCACTGATGAAGCTGCGCTCTATCTTCGTCTTTACACACGACTCCATCGGTGTCGGTGAAGACGGTCCGACACATCAGCCGATCGAACAGACAGAAAGCCTGCGCATCATTCCGAACATGGATGTCTGGCGTCCTGCCGATACCTGCGAAACACTTACAGCCTGGGCCTGCGCAATTTCCCGCCAGGACGGTCCTTCTTCCCTGATCTTCAGCCGTCAGAACCTTCCGTTCGTTGAACGCGACGAGATCAATGTCGATGACATGGAAAAGGGCGGCTACATCATGCTTGAAGCTCCGAACGGTCCTTCTTCCGTTGAAGTGACCTTGGTTGCTACCGGCAGCGAAGTTGCCCTGGCAGCAGAGGCCCGCAAGCAGCTTTTGGCGATGAACATCCAGACACGACTCGTTTCTATGCCCTCTACGACAGTCTTTGATCGTCAGGACAAGGAATATCGCGACTTCGTCTTAGGCGAAGGCAGACCTGTTGTCGCCATCGAAGCCGGCAGAACCGACGGCTGGTGGAAGTACATCCGCGGCGCCGGTACTGTTATCGGCCTGGATCATTTCGGCGAGTCTGCCCCCGCTTCCGAACTCTTTAAACTTTTTGGTTTCACCGTCGATAACGTTGTTGAAACTGTTCAGCAAGTTCTTTCTCAAGGAAAATAAACATGACCATTCGAGTTGCTATTACCGGTTACGGCCGCATCGGTCGAAACGTCCTCCGTGCTTTTTATGAAGAAAATAAATGGCCGGACGTCAAGATCGTTGCCATTAACGATACTGCAAAACCCGAAGCCACCGTTCATCTGACCAAGTTCGACACAACACACGGCAAGTTCAACGGTGACGTTTATTGGGACGACGGTCATCTGGTCGTGAACGGAGACCGCATTTTCATGTGCTCCGAACGTGATCCGAAGAAGCTTCCTTGGAAAGATCTGGACATCGATATCGTTCTCGAATGCACCGGTGCATTCCGCGATAAAGAAGGCGCAATGCAGCACATTGAAGCCGGCGCCAAGAAAGTTTTGATTTCCGCTCCCGGCAAGGACGTTGACGCCACCGTTGTTTACGGCGTGAACCAGAATGTTCTCAAGGCAAGCGACGTCGTTGTTTCCAACGCTTCCTGCACAACCAACTGCATGTGCCCGTTCGTTAAGCCTTTGATGGACAAACTCGGCATTGTTGACGGCATGATGACCACCATCCATGCTTTCACAAACGATCAGGTTCTCACCGACGTTAAGCACAAAGATCTGCGCCGTGCTCGTGCCGCTGCCGACAACATCATCCCGACAAAGACCGGTGCCGCTAAAGCCGTCGGTGTTGTGATTCCCGAACTGAAGGGCAAGCTGGACGGCTACGCCATGCGCGTTCCGACTCTGAACGTTTCCGTTGCCGACCTTACTTTCAACGCCAAGCGTCCGACAACCGTTGAAGAAGTCAACAAGATCATTCTTGAAGCTTCCGAAAGCCCTGAACTCAAAGGCATTCTCGGCTACAACGAACTGCCGCTGGTTTCTTCCGACTTCAACCACACTTCCTTCTCCTCTATCTTCGATGCCACCCTGACTAAGGTTATCGACGGTACGCTGGTGAAGGCTGTTGCTTGGTATGACAACGAGTGGGGCTTCTCCTGCAGAATGCTCGACACCGCCGTTGCAATGTACAACGCGAAGTAATTCTTAAAAATAATTGATCAAACCCCGCTTCGTCGGGGTTTGGTCTAACAGGAAAGAAGATCCATGAAAGTCAAAACACTTGAAGAATTGGTCAATGAAGGCGCGCTTGAAGGGAAGCGTGTTTTTATTCGTGCCGACATGAATGTTCCCCGCGATGCAGAAGGCAACGTTACTGACGATCATCGCTTGAAAGAATCCATGCCTGCCGTGAAGATGGCTCTGAAAGGCGGGGCCGGCGTGATGGTTTGCTCTCACTTAGGTCGTCCTAAGGAAGGCGAACTCACCGAACAGGACAGCCTGGCAAAAGTTGCCGAAACTTTCGGCAAGATGCTCGGCATGCCGATCCGTTTTGAAAAAGAATGGCTCGACGGCGTGGACGTTAAGCCCGGTGAAGTCGTAATTCTTGAAAACTGCCGCGGCAACGTCGGTGAGAAGAAGAACGATCCCGAACTCGTTAAGAAGATGGCAAAGCTTTGCGATATCTACGTTAACGACGCTTTCGGAACGGCTCACCGTGCTCAGGCTACTACTGACGGTTTGGCCCGCGAAGCTGAAGTCGCCTGTGCCGGTCCTCTGCTGGCCAAAGAAATTAAGGCTTTGACTAAGGCGGTTGCCGAAGCCAAGCGTCCGCTGGTTGCTATCGTCGGCGGCTCTAAAGTTTCCACCAAGCTGACTATTTTGAAGCATCTGGCTCCGCTGGTTGACACTTTGATTGTCGGCGGCGGTATTGCCAATACTTTCCTTCTGGCTCAGGGTCATCACATCGGTACTTCTTTGGCCGAACCTGCACTTGTCGGTGAATGCAAAGAAGTCATGAAGATCATGAAAGAGAAAGGCGGTCATCTTCCTCTTCCGGTTGACGTTGTCGTGGCACATCATATCGGTTATGACGCCGGCTTCAGAATCTGTGATCTTGACGATATCGAAGCAGACGAAATGATCCTCGATATCGGTCCGAAGACCAGCAAGATGCTCGCTGAATACCTGAAAGACGCTAAGACGATCATCTGGAACGGTCCGGTCGGCGTTTTCGAAATGGACAACTTCAAAGAAGGTAC
>LARN01000184.1 GCA_000980495.1 Acinetobacter sp. N54.MGS-139
GTGGCCAACGCCTCCAGAGCAGCCGTCGGAGACTGCAGCTTAGCCATGATTCGCTTCACGCTTTTAGCCTCTTTGCCGGTTTCGGTTTCCTCTTCTTTTTGAAGTTTTCTGATCATCCCAAGCGCCCATTTATTCAAGAGGACTCTGTTTTGCAGATAGTTAGCGTTTTTGCACTGTGTCCTATCTTGGTAGAAGTTAACATCCAGAACATAGTGGAGGTCATTTTCAATTCCCCAATGACGTCTAACGGCTCTGGCACATTGTTCTGCGATATGGGCATTAAAGAAGTTCAGGGAGCTAATGTAGTAGCGATCAAGAGAACTGATCTCGCCGGTTGTCTTGTTAATGCTCTCTGTCGTAGCTTTAATGATCGTGCCTTCATCCAGCCCTATCCATTTCTTCAATAAGGCTGCAGACAGACAACTTCCCGGAAGCACAGAAATCTTTCTTGTCTCAATTCTTCCATGTCCGAGTTCAACTTTTTCGATCTCCAGCGTGCGGGTTTCGGTGCGATCCACAAAACTTAA
>LARN01000091.1 GCA_000980495.1 Acinetobacter sp. N54.MGS-139
GCCTCAGGCCCGGCTCCTAAGTCTCTTTCTGTTGCTGCCTTAAAAGACAGAGGATTCGAAAAGATCCCTTCCTACGGTGTCGAACCTATTGATGTTCCGGGTGCGGTTGCCGGCTGGATGACGCTTCATGAACGATTCGGCAAACTTCCTTTGGAAGAAGTAATGGCTCTTGCCATTCGCTACGCCGAAGAAGGCTATCCGGTGACCCCGAATATTTCCCGTCTCTGGCAGGAAGCTTTCGAAAACTATTCCAAATATCGTGATCGTCCGGAATTCCAGGGCTGGTTCGATACATTCGCTCCCAACAACACTTGGCTCAAACCCGGCGAGATGTTCCGCTGCCCGGATATGGCTAAGACATTGAAAGAAATCGCTGCTACCAAGGGCGAATCTTTCTATCGCGGTGCCATTGCTGAAAAGATTGATGCCTTTTTCAAGAAGCACAACGGCTTCTTAACCAAGGAAGACTTAGCTGCATTTAAACCCGAATGGGTAGATCCGATTAGCGTGAACTACCACGGTGTGGATGTTTGGGAGCTGCCGCCTAACGGGCACGGTATTACTGTGCTGATGGCTCTGCAGATTCTCAAAGATATGAAGCTTGGTGAAAGGGATTGCGTCGACACAATGCACAAGCAGATCGAGGCCATGAAACTCGCCATGGTGGATACGGCTCAATACGTTGCAGAGCCTTCCTACATGAAAGTTTCCGTCGATCAGCTCCTCAGCGAAAAATACGCTGCCAAACGCCGCGCTTTGATTAACGATCAGGCCATCATGCCGGAACCGGGTGAACCAGGATGCCCGTCCACCGTTTACTTCTGCTGTGCAGACGGTGAAGGCAATATGGTCAGCTTCATTCAGTCCAATTTCCGCGGGTTCGGATCCGGCATTGTCGTTCCCGGCACTGGTATTTCTTTGAATGACCGTGCAGAGAATTTCAAGTTTGATGAAAACCACGCCAATGCACTGGCCGGCGGCAAACGTCCGTACCACACTATCATTCCGGGATTTCTGACCCAGGATGGGAAACCGTTAGGACCGTTCGGCATTATGGGCGGATGGATGCAACCGCAGGCGCACGTTCAGGTTGTCATGAATATGATTGACTGGCACCTGAATCCACAGCAGGCGTTGGATGCTCCACGCTGGCAATGGGTCGGCGGCAAGAAAGTAGAGGTGGAACAAGAAACACCGAACTACATCATTCGCCAGCTTCAGCGTATGGGACATCAAATCATTGTCCAGCCTGATCCGTACCATATGGGTCGCGGCCAGGTCATTCTTCGAGATGAAAACGGCGTGCTTTGCGGCGCAACCGAGAAGCGTACCGACGGACAGATTATGTCCTACTAATTAGCAACGGTCTCGATGCAAGGGCGTCGAGACCCACTGTTCGAAATCCGGTTCTGTTTAAAGGCCGGATTTTCTGTTTGGAGCTAGATAATCAATTTAACGTGGCCGTGTGCGTTTAAGCGGTAACGGCGTTCGGTTCCGTCCGACAAGTTGGAAACCTTGAAAACATAGGCCTCAGGATCTGTCGCTTCAGGCAGCTGCTGAAGGGCTTTTTCAATTGCGGCTTCGATCGAGCGGACGCCGGAGACTTTAACGGTTCCGATGACATCCCCGTTTTCTTTGAAAACTTCCACTTGATCGATACTTTCAAAATCTAATCTATTGTTTGGCATGACTCTCTCCCAGCCGAGTATTAATTAGGAGGATTATCCCGCTCGGCGGGCAACATTCTGATTAATCTAACCAAATGTGAGCAGAAGCCTGGCCAATCGAATGACTCATCGGGCTTCTATTTGCTTTGGTAAAATCACCAGTAGTTCCCTTGCTTGGATAGACGATGGAAAAGGCGCTGAAACTTCTTCCCTTAGGTACTTCGGATTTTGAAAATCTGCGGCATCGGGATCAAATTTATGTGGATAAAACCGACATGATTTGCGAGTTAGCGTCGGTTCCCGGGAAATTCTTTTTCGCCAGGCCAAGACGTTTTGGTAAGTCTCTCCTGCTATCTACTTTTGAGTCTTTATTTCGAGACGGATTGAAAAATTTTCAAGGCCTCAAAATAGAGCAACTTTGGACGGATAAGAGCACATATAAAGTTATTAAGCTGGACTTTTCTCGGGTTAAACCGGAAGGGACTTTTGAGGATTTTTGTCAATATTTTGATAATTATCTAGAAGCGCAATTCAGTCTTATTGGTTTTAAGAAAGAAGATAACGGCCTGTTTCTCAGCAATCAAATCGAAATCTTCCTTGCAGGGCTCTCTAGTTCCTCACTCGTTCTGTTAATCGATGAATATGATGCACCGTTAACAGCGTGTCTTGATAATAAAGAGTTTTTTGAACGGGTAAGGAATTATTTATCAAGGTTTTATGGAATCCTGAAAGCAAACGATCGGGTTCTTCGGTTTTTGTTTATTACAGGCATTACGAAGTTCAATAAAACCAGTATTTTTTCCGAACTAAACAATCTCAGTGATGTCTCATTGAGCCCGAGATTCGGGACGCTCCTAGGCTATACGCACGAAGAGGTGGAAACTTATTTTGATGGGTATTTGACCCAGTCAGCTTCAGTTCTGAGTGTCTCCCGTGATGAGCTGCTAAGGTCCCTTACAAAGCAATATGACGGTTTTTGTTTCGAGAGAACAACAACGAAGAAGGTTTTTGCTCCCTGGTCTTTATTGAAATTCTTCTCGGAACCGGAAGTCGGCCTTCTTGATTATTGGTTTGAAAGCGGCGGAAGGCCCGCTGCGCTAGTTCAGTATCTTAAGTCTCACACCTTACGGGACCCGGAGGAATATGGGAAGGAAAAGTCAATTGCGTTGAATTTGTTAACCGGTTCGGCTAATGTCAACACCTTATCCGACATTGGGCTTCTGACACAGGCTGGATATTTGACGCTCAAAAGAGTCGTTGGCTTAACCGCTTTTGTTGCTTATCCTAACGCTGAAGTGGCTGCAGCAATGGCGCAGCTCTACAGCGAAAGGTTATTACAAGGACAGACCCTGGAGCAGGTCGGAGCAGACAATGTAGCCCTTCGCTTAGCCGAAGAAGATCCCGAAGGCGTGGTCCATCTCTTTAATCGCATTTTCACTTCCATAGATTATCAAAACTATCCGGTAAGAGATGAGGCCACTGTTCGCGCCTTTATTCAAATTTTTCTTTCCGGTGCCGGATTTTCTCCACATATCGAAGTCCACAACAGTCAAGGCAGAAGCGACTTGGAAGTGACGGTTCAAAACAGACATTTTGTATTTGAGTTCAAGGTTGCCAGAAAGGAGGAATCTTCAGAAGAAAAACTGGAAGAAGGTTTGAAACAAATGCGGAAACGCAGCTATGGACTACAGCATGCCGATCAAGAGCAGTTACGCATGGTGTTGGTTTTCTCAATTCCGAAGCGTAAATTTGATAAGTGGAGCGTAGTTAATCCGGAAAATTAAGGAACCTCTGCACAAAAGGTGGGTGATATGCTATAATTAGCACACTACCGAAAAGTGTGACTATGAAGATTAAAGCCCCCACATTCGCTGATTTATTTGCAGAAACCTCACCGCAGCTGGGCGGTGCCAGAAGAACAAAGTTCCTGGAGACTTTAGACCG
>LARN01000010.1 GCA_000980495.1 Acinetobacter sp. N54.MGS-139
TCTAAAAGTGGCAAATCCCTCGATGATGTGCTGACATTTTTGGGGCGTTAACGAGCTTCTTGGCGTCGAGAGTAGGAAACCGCTGGAAATTCACGATAAAAGTTCAAGAAGATGCGCTTCTAGATCCGCACCGAGTCTATATGATGCATCAGGCGCAATGCCTTTAAGTGAGATTCCTGTCGATGAAACTGAGGACCCAACAGTAAGGCTTTTGCTTGATTTAGCTACCAAGTTGGAGTTGAGTTTCCAGGCATCCGATGTAGATATGTATGTGACTCATTCATATGATTTCCTTTCGAAGTTTGGAGTGGTCAAGAAAGAGCTCGTAGAGTTTGTAAGGCGCATTGACCAGAGATTAACAAGTGTTTTTGTCGCAGAAGCGCTGCCTAAGGGGTATTACCTGGAAGGAGCGATCACAGAAGTAGAAGACAAGGCCGGAACTTTGCTGCCTACTTTTGATGAAACAGAGGATATTTCCAAACTCGATCCTGAAGCGTTTACCGCTTTCTGTGTCTTTATTTTCTTTGCAGCAAGAGGAAATTATGAAGAAATTGACGCTTCGTTCCATTCCTCTCTTTTAACTTTGATCAGAAAGACCATCAGAAGATAAAGGGATGGATCGGGGTAAATAAGAAGTGTTGGCCGGAATTTTTTCCGGCCTCACTTTTACAATATTCTCGATTCTCGCTACTTAAAGGCCTAACTGCGTGGAGTTCAGAATCCTCTTTTGCTCGGTAAAATTAGGAAAGAATAAGAGGAGCCTGGTATGACGAGAACTTTGCTTGAAAAGTGCGAGATTCCAATAAGTTCTGAAGAGAAAACTCTTCTTCAATTAGCCGCATCTATGGCTGGACTTTCTCTGTCTGCTTTCATCCGAAAAGTGGCCATCTCCGCGGCAAAGGATTCCATAAATAAAAATAACTATGTTCTTTCAGGTCAGGAAGCAGGGGAATTATTTTCGGTTATCGATAAAGGTTTTGTTCCAAATGAGAGACTCAAAGAAGCCATGAGACTTGCCGAGCAGATTGAGAATAACGGTGCTTCCCATGGTTTTTAAAAACCTTGGTTCCGCTGTCCATAACGGACAGGATTGTTCCTCCGGATATGAATTTTCAGAGAATCTTCTGAAAAACATAGCGATTCAAGTCAAATCTTCTAATTTCAGAAAAGGAAAAGACTGGAAGGCAGTGATGGGCGGCCTTCCGATTCTCATCTCCATTGATGATGAAGTTTTCCTGCGCGGTGTTCTTTCCGGAGAAGAAAAATTAAATAAAGACGATGTTGTGATTGCGGATGTGAAGCTGATTCAAACAATTGAGCAGAACAAGATTGTCAATAATTATCGTGCAGTCAATGTGATTGAGCACAAGAAGTCTTCCCAGATCTGTACTTTTTAATTTTGATGAGAACCTTTCTGGATCCTCTCGTTAGAACCAGAATCCAGCCCCGCAGAAAGCCAACGAGATTGCCAGAATTGTGTTGATCAGTTTTGTGTGATTGGCAAATAATCTCGAAGCGACAGAGCCAAAACCTGACCAAATTAAATTACAGCTCGTGCCGGCGATCGCGATGAAGATTGCGAAAGCCGCGAGCGCTTCTGTACTTTGATAGTAGGGAAGCACAAACATTTGGATGGAGACAATGGCTGATACCATTACTTTTACGTTTACAAACTGCAGAAACAACCCGGAGAGATAGGCTTGTCCTTTCTTAGGTTCAACTGCTTTTGTGTCGTAAGTGCTTCTCAAAATCTTTACGGCAAGCCAAATGAGATAAAGCGTTCCCAGCACCAACATGGGTAAGCGGATTTCCGGAATCCATTCGTTTAACTTTGCGCAGAAGAAAGCGCAAAGAAGGGTAATAATACAAAATCCTGTGAGGACACCGGCATTGAAATAAAGCGTTTTTTTGAATCCGACCTTGAGCCCCAAAGACGTTGTTGGGTCCGGGCGTGATGGACGTTACGAATGTATAAAGTAAAAAGGATGTCAAGGGAAACATGGCTGAGGTCTGTATTTTTGTGTGCCCACTTATGCTCAAAATTATACTGAGGCAATTCTTCGAACTCCTATACTCGGAACATCTTTGATATGGGAGGAACCATGAGCGACAGATTAAGTTATGCAGAAAAAGAAGAACTTCCGACATCTGTATACGGATTACCTGAAAGACGCGAATACCCGATGCCTGATGCTGCACACGTCAGGGCAGCTGAAGCTTACTTCAGATATTGCCCTGAAGAACTGAAGCCTGAACTGGCCCGTGCCATCTTGAAGAGAGCAAAGGAATTCGGCGTTGACGTCGAAAGCCCGACAGTTCTTCAGTACGCCGCAGAATAACCGACAATATTTTGCTCAATAAGAAATCGATAGCCAATACTGGGAGGCGAGTCGTTTGAGGCTATCCTCTCTGAGGCGGCGCTTTGATTGAAGGATTTCAAACCTCAGACCCGCCCAAAGGCGGGAAGCTGGGGTTTAGTTTTATTCTTTTTTGACATCGCAATGTCGCTAGTTAACTCTTTTATTCGTGCTGTTCTTCGGCTAACAAAGATGCGTAGCTTAAGGCCTTAAGGCTACAGATTTTCCTTGTTCATTTTGTCCCGAAAAAATAAAATAAGTAAAGGGAGAAGACGAAATGTGCACGAGCTCAGATTCTGGTTCAAGCGGTTTTTGGAAGGACGCCGCGCTTATTCTTGGAGCTTCAATGCTGCTAAATCGAAAGCAGGATAATTCTTCCGAGGACTAGGGAGTTGTGACAATCCCGTTTCGATGATAATTGAGTGCTTCGGTATGATGAAGCTCCTCCTTATAGATCCCATTATCTGGGCTTTTGGGGTAGTTAGTGAAGCGCCCTCTTTACTCGGTAAAATTTTTTACTTCTTTTTTCTTTTGCTTTCTGCACCAGCTTACTACGCTTTAGTAATACCTTTAGCTGCGTTAATAGCGGGACTGATTTTGTTGATGGTGTTATTTACAGCGGCACTTATTGGAGGATTTTTCTTCTTGATTTATATATTTTGGAAGATTGTCTTTGGAACCTTATAGCGGCCTTTCGCATTCAATTTTCCTGTTCGTGATACCAATATTGTGCAAAGTTGATAACAAGAAGGCCGGATAGGCTATCCCGGAATCACGTCAGTTTTATACTTCAATTAACTTTTTCTCTTTTGCATCCGCTATCTATTATGACTAGTAGATCCAGTAAACCTGTTGTTGCATTTATGTATGACTTTGACGGGACGTTGTCGCCCGGAAACATGCAGGAATACGGATTCTTGGACAAATTAGGTGAGAGCAGCACGGAATTTTGGAGAAAATCCAACGAAGAGGCACGAAAGTTCGAGATGGATCCGATTTCTGCTTATATGCATCTGATGATTAAGGAAACAGAAAGCAGAGCCCTCAACATTAGTAAGGAAAACCTCATCAAGCTCGGACAAACCGTCGATCTCTTTCCTGGTGTTGAAACTTGGTTTAAGAGAATTAATGAATACGCTCACGCCAAAGGATTAAAAGTTGAGCACTTCATTATCTCCTCAGGACTCAAGGAAATCATCAAAGGGACACCGATCGCTAAAGAATTCAGAAAAATTTTTGCCTCGGCGTTCATTTTTGACGCTTATGGAAAGCCGGTTTGGCCAGCTCAGATTGTGAATTTCACGACTAAGACGCAATATATTTTCCGCATCAACAAAGACTCTTTGGATCTAGCGGACGTCAAGAAGGTAAATCAATATATTCCTCAAGATGAACGGCGCGTACCTTTCAGAAGAATGGTCTATTTCGGAGATGGCGACACGGATGTTCCCTGCATGAAGCTTGTGAAGGCTGAAGGCGGATTTTCTATAGCTGTTTATCCAGAAAGGAAGAAGGCTAAAGCCAGCCAGCTTCTCATGGATAACCGGTGCTCTTATATTGCGCCTACGGATTACTCTCCGGAAAAGAAATTGGAAAATCTGGCCTTCGGCATCATTGACCTAATCGCCGCTCAGGAAAACCTCAACAAACTCGTTGAAAAGTAATCCCTTGCAAAGCGAGACAAGGCTTTCAAGTTTGCCTTGTCTATCGAGCAAGGAATGTGATTTTGCCAACGGTCTCACGCAAAGTCTGTCCCAGATCGTTAAAGTTGGTTTTTCTCTTTCAAATAGACTTTGAGCTTTTCGACGACTTCCACGTCAGCAGGAAGCCAAGCGACAGAATCCAGTTCATCGGGCTTTAACCATTTGGCGTCTTCGTGCTCAATCAGCACGATGGTTCCTTTCATGATTACCGAGATGAAGCAGTGCATCGTCAAATGGAAGTTCGGATAGTCGTATTCGACGGTGTGGAGAAGCTTTTCGGGTCGGATCTCCACATTGAGCTCTTCTTCGATTTCGCGAACGATCGCATGCTCGGCTGTCTCGCCGGCCTCCATCTTTCCTCCGGGAAATTCCCAGCCGTCTTTAAAGTCACCGTATCCGCGCTGAGTTGCGAGGATCTTTCCATCGTGATGAATAATGGCAGCAACAACTTCAATAGTTTTCATTGTCAACTCTCGGTAATGTATTCGTAGATATCACGTCGAACATTAGACTCTAATCGATAACGAACTTTAAATGCCGAGACTTTTTCTCCTGTGCCGTCTCGTTTCGGAACGGCCACAGGTTCAGGGCCTCCTATAGCATTCATCTCGCCCAAGAAATAGAAAGTCTTGGTCTCAGAGTCGTTTTTGTTCTTCCTTACGAAAAGCAAAATTTTAGTGTTTTTATACTCAGGTTGTTTTCTGAAGATGATTTCGGCATCTTTACTGTCAACCTTTCGATTAGTTTTCGAAAGTGCGATTAAGTATTCTTCATTTTCGAAGTGGTCTTCGTAGGCAATGGCATCATCTTCCTTGTTGTAGTTCACTAGAACCGGAAGCGTATTCGTTTCATCGTCATATCTATAGCCGCCGATAATTTGCGCGCTGATGTATTTAGACCAATTCAGAAGGCGGGGAATGTCCTCATAGGAATACTTCTCATTCAACGTTAAGTCCATGCAGCGATAACGTTTGGAATAACGAAGATCATATCTCTGATAAATAAACGCAATAAGATCATTAAGTTGCACTATGAAATCAGAAGAGGTTTCATCGTTTAATGCTCGATTGAAGGCGTCTGCGATTCGGAAATCTTCCGTCCCGATTGGTTCAACAAATACAACGTCTTTGTTTCTCTCTTTTTGGTCCCCTGTTAAGTTGAATTGATTCGACAAGTTCAAAACGATATTTTTCAACAAGTCGTCGGACGCATCGATGCCAAAGCGCTTAAGAAGTTGTTCCTTGAAGAAGTCCGCATTGGTGTTTTTATTATTAATGATGGACTCGATTAACAATGCCTCCGCAACTCTCTTACCGTTCCCGAATCGTCCAGAAAGATAACTGAGCATTTTGGCTTGCAGAGGAGACAGTTTGCCTGTGTAGTCTTTTTCGTACTTCGCTAAGAAACCATAGTAAGAGGAACCGTAGTGCGCCCATTTTTTCTCAAAAAACTTCACAGCATCGATACCGTTGTGCGGGTAAAAATCAACGAGGTTCGGAATTCTCCCGAGTTTGTTCTTAATTGCTTGGTAGGATGTGCGCAAGAGTTCAACAGTGTTGGTGCGGGCATTATCGATAGATTCAAGGACACGATCGCGGACGACTTTTTCAAACTCAACCGTTGAGGCTCCCGGGATGACTTTTGTTCCGAGCATCACAAGTTTGCGCATACTGTCTTTGTCATAAGAGTTGTCTCCTGACAGAGCTACAGGAATCAAGTAGTTTTTCTCATAATTCGCAATGAAGTCGAGAATCACTACATACTCTTTGCCAGCAGCTTTGCGAAGTCCTCGTCCGAGCTGTTGGGTAAAAATGATCGGACTTTGTGTCGGTCTTAAGAAAATGACTTGATTGATTTCAGGAATGTCGACGCCTTCATTGAAAATGTCGACGGTTAGGATGTAGTCCAACGCTTGGGGACCGTCAGCGCCGGCCAATCGATCAACTGCGGCGAGGCGTGCTTCAGGTTTTGAAGCCCCAGTGAGATAAGTGGTACGAAGGTTGTGTTGGTTTAATTTCTCTGATAATACCTTTGCTTCATCAACGCTGGAACAAAAAATCAAACCTTTGACGCGTTCTCCTGAGAATTTAAATTCTTCGGCTTTTTGTAAGACATGTTTGACACGTTCATCAGAAGTCAGATAGGCAAAGTTTGAGAAGTCCTTTTGTTCCTCATTATTAATTTTGAGATCGCTGATACCGTGATAATGGAACGGGCAGAGTAGGTTGTAATCCAACGCATCCTTCAGGCGGATTTCGTATGCGATTTGATGGT
The DNA here is from genome assembly GCA_000980495.1 of Acinetobacter sp. N54.MGS-139. GTDB lineage: Bacteria > Pseudomonadota > Gammaproteobacteria > Burkholderiales > Burkholderiaceae_F > Parasutterella > Parasutterella gallistercoris. The sequence goes on from LARN01000010.1 coordinate 6,335, forward strand.
TGAATATCTTAAAAACGTCTTTGTCATCCGTGCGTTCCGGGGTTGCAGTCATTCCTAACCAAAATTCCGGCTGGAAATGCGCCATGATTTTGTCGTAGCTATTGGCTCCGCTTCTGTGGGCTTCGTCAATGATGATGAAATCAAAGGCGTCTGGTGCAAAATCCTTAAGAATGCGGTCTAGAGAAAGCGTTTGGATGGTAGAGAAGAGAAACGTACACTCCTTGTCTTTATGATTCCCGGAGAGCAGGCCGTAGGTTTGCCCATGCTCAGAGCCTATGACTCTTGCAAAACTATTCTTAGCTTGAATGGCGATTTGTTCACGGTGGACGACAAATAAGACTTTTTTGATCGGTCGCTTATGATGCTCAGGCTTTTTTTGTTCCATTAAATGCTTAACAGAGAAGGCAGCAGCGTAAGTTTTACCCGTTCCAGTTGCAGAAATTAATAAAGCACGGTTTTGACCGGAATGATAAATTTCGTCTAACTTCTTAATAAAAGATTCCTGCATTTTGTTGGGCTTGAGCTCAACCTTCTGAGGCAAAGAGGAAATGTAGGCTTTTGCCTTGCGTTGTAAATCTTTTAGAGTTTTTCTTTCTTGTTCATATTCCTCTATGACTTCTTCCAAGGGGAAGGAGAGAGGATCGTTCCATAATTTTTCGAACTCTTTTTTGATGAGGAAGACCATCTCACCTTCAAACGTGGATACGAATTTGACGTTCCATTCTTGGTTCGTTGTTAATGCGTTCTGGGTGAGATTCGAACTACCGATAATGACGTTACATTGAGAAGAATGATTAAAAATGAAGGACTTAACGTGAAAGCCTGATCCTTCTTTGCAGCGATACATTCGAACGTCAATATTCTCGAATTTTGCAAGTTCTTTTAATGCGCTAGGTTCGGAAAAGAGGTTGTAGTCGGTGGTGAGAATTCGACCTTTTATACCTTTTTCTTTGAGTTCCAAGAGCGTTTGGGTGAGTAGATTTACTCCGCCGTCCGTGATAAAAGCAACGCTGATATCAAAGGATTCGCAACCGCGAAGTTCGTCAAGAATATCGCATATAACTTTTTGAATGTTTCCGGCTGAAAATTGACCAGAATTGATTAGGAACTTGGAGCGGTATTTTTCTGAAGAATCGTGTTTCTTGCAAATGAATGAGGTTTGAAGACTCTCCTGCAAATCTTCAATATTCAGCTTGTGATCCATGACTTTTCTACTACATCCGGTTTTTCTTTGAATATACCCGGAACGTCTCACATTTGAGTAAAAAAGAACTGATTCCGTGAAATGAAAGTAGAACAAATACTCACAAATGAGCTACTCAGAACTTCGAATCTCGGTAGAAACCCTGTATAAAAGAAAGGTGTTCACTTTTATAGGAGGACATCACATGAAAATTAGAAATGTCGCTTTTATTGCAGCTTTGATCGGATGGATAGCCCTCGCGGTTTACTACGTCACTCCGTCGGAGTCGGCGGTAGCAAAAGAAATTGAAACCGCACCAAAGACGGTCGGCGAAACTTTAAGTGCAATCGCTCAAAGTTTGAAACATGAAGGCGAAGAAAAAAGAAAGCAGCTGAGAATGGATGAAGGAAAACAGGCTCCAAACCCAACTCCTTCTGCTAAAGAGCTACCAAAAGAAACGAAAAAAAATCCTTCAAACCAAAAGTAACTGAAAACGAGGCCGGTATTTCGGCCTTAAGGTTTTCTGAGACTCTTTCAACTCAAACTTGGAAATTAATGAGAACGAATATTATTTATCTCTTCAATCGAAGTGATTATAATTCTCAACAAATGGTACAAGGAGTCTCGAAATGTACAAAACGACAGTTGTTGTGGACGGAATGCATTGCTCTATGTGTGAGTCTCAGGTTAAGTCTCTGGTCATGAAAATTTTGCCGGACGCAAAGCTCTCCGCTTCACATAGAAAAGGCACACTGACGATCGAAGGAAGCTTCATTCCCAGCGGCAATCTTGTTAGAAAAGCTCTGAAAGACGGCGGATATGAAGTCAAATACATTTCGACCGAAAAAGTTGAGAAAAAACCTGGTCTGTTCTCGTCTTTGTTCCATGCCTTGAAATCAGCCTAAGACGAAAGAATCTCTTGAGCCGCGAAAGCGGCTTTTTTCAGGTCCCCGAAAGGCATTTTAGGGACAAACCTCTTTCTTCGGCTCCTTATTTTGCTCTCTTGCAGCCGTCCACATACCCCACAGTGTTGAGAGACAAAAACAAGTCTCAAGGCAGATGCCGCCCCAGCTTTGAACGCAAATGTTATGAATGAGCCAAAGAACCGAGCCGGCCAATAGTCCGAGCCTAAGCTTGATTCCATCAAATCGAAACAAAGACAGCGTCAATACTACGCTCGCTGCCAATGGAAGAATTTCTACGGTGGATCGCGAAAGAGCAAGCGCCATCGCAATGCTGATGATGATCAGTGCGGCGGCGCAGAGCAGGGACCTCGTATAAATGGACAAAGTGATTCGAGCCAGCGCGATCACACATGACACGACGGCCGTCGGAAGTCCAAGCAGCGCAAAATGAACCCCATAAAGCACGGTGTGGATGATTAAACCCTGCTTTAACCGTAAATCAGACTTCTGCAGCATGGCTATGATGGCTGCAGCTGCCGCAAGCCATCCTGCCATCTGAGCGAGATCCATGTCACGCCTCTTCTAAGATCGGAGAGATTTTGTCTCTCAACTTCTCTAATTTTTCTACGATTTCTTCAATACTGTACTTCTTAGGAACTCGGTCCTTGACCGCGACAATGCCGACCGCCATCACGGGCATTTTTCTGCCCAAGAAGACGGGAACCGCAATGGCAAGAACACCTTGATCCCATTCCTCATCGTGAATGCCGTAGCCTTTTTCGAGAGAATCCTTCAGAGCAACTCTTACCTCGTCAGGATTCACTTTGGTTTTGTCCTGGAACTTGATGTGAGAGCGCTTTAGTTCTGTTTCTAAAAGATCTTCATCTTGGTATGCCCAAAGGATTTTTCCGGCCGCAGAAGCGTGAATCGGAAAGGCAAAACCCGGGTGTAGTCCGGTCGTTTCAATCGGTTGGGAGAAACCGACAAGGGAGATGAGGCGACCTCTTAATTGAACCAAATAAACCGTCTCAGCTAATTCGTCAGCCAGCTGATCGAAATACTTTTCAACGGAAGCAAATTTTTGGGCATTCCTGTCTGCAATGGTTCCGAGCTCGGTCATGCGTTTGGTCAAACGCTGTCTGCCTCGGCCGTTTGTGGCTTCGATCATCCCGACTCTTCGCATTTCTGCAAGCAGTTTGTAGGCAGTTGAGGTGGGAATGCCGAGCGCCGCCACGATATCCATCAGCAAAACGCCTTCTTTGGAAGTAGAAAGCAGCTCGAGCACTTCAACAATTCGATCCAGTCTGAATTGTCGGTTTTCTTGGGATGGAACTTCAGGCATTTCAATTAATGGTCAGGAAACAATTAATTATAACGGCTGACCTGGTTTACTCGATACAGGGTTTGATCCAATAAAAATTTCCGTTAAAGAATTTCAATATTCGTTTTCAGATGTTAAATTCTCTTTAAGAGAGAAAATAAAACTCAATAAAGAGAATGTAGTGAACTTAAAGGAGAAATCATGCAATCTCACCTCATCTCAAGAAGAAGTCTCATCAGAAGTTCTCTGATCGGTCTGGCATGCAGTGCCGCACCGGCTATCAGCGCAGCAGAAAAAGATGATTGGACCGAAACCTATGACGTGGTCATTATCGGCAGTGGCTTTGCAGGTCTGGCTGCCGCCTACAGTGCTCTGGAAAACGGCGTCAAATCCGTTTTAGTGCTGGAAAAAATGAATGTTTTCGGAGGCAACTCTTGCATTAATGGAGGACAGATTTCCTTGGCAGGAAGCGGACTCCAAAAGAGCAAGGGCATTAAAGACAGCCCGAAACTCATGGAAGAGGACATGCTGAGAGTCGGCCAGCGTCTGAACCATCCGGCCCTGGTCAAGGCCGTTGTGAAAGAGTCTCCGGCTTGTTACGACATGATGGTGAAATGCGGCGTCAAATTTGCCGATCAAGTCATCCGTCTCGGCGGCCACAGCGCTCCGAGAACCATCTTTGCAGAAAACTACGCCGGCGGCGGTATCTGCGTTCCTATGCACAAGTGGCTGAAGGATCACGGCGTTGAATTCAGAAATAAGAGCTTCTGCAGTGCAGTTCTCACAGATAAAGACGGCGTTGTCCGCGGTGTCGAAGTCGAAGGCCAATATGATTTCGACAAGAAGACACATAAGAACACCTACAAAGTGCAGGCAGTGAAGGGCGTGGTTTTTGCGACAGGCGGCTGGGGTGCTGACAATGAATTCATTTCCGCTTCAACTCCGCAGTACTCCACACTCGAAAGTACCAGCCAGAAGGGCGCCACATCTGAATCCGTCCGTATGCTCCTCGGACTTGGCGCGATGCCCGTCCTTTTAGACATTTATCAGGTCGGTCCGTAGGCAACGCCTGATGAATTCGGCGCCGGCGCCGCTTCGATTTTTGCCGATTACATCTTTGCCGAAGGCATCATGGTGGACGCCAGAAACGGAAAACGCTTCGTAAATGAATTGGCTTCTCGCAGAGAACGTTCAGAGGCCGAAATGAAGTGCGTTGACCAGCAGGGCAAGCCGGTTATGCCGTTCGGATTCTGTTCTGAAGAGACCACAGTTAATCGTCCTGGTTTCAAAGCAAGTTTCCGCGAAGGTACGGTCAAGAAGTTTGACACCGTTGAAGCTCTCGCCAAATTCTACAGAGCCCCGCTTGAGCCGTTGAAACAGCAGATCGCTGAATAGAACAAGATGGTAGCAGCAGGTAAAGACGAGCTCTTTGGTCGTCCTCTGGATAAGCGAGTCGAATTGAAGGCTCCGTTCTACGCAATGAGATTCTGGCCGAAACTTCACTACTGCATGGGCGGCATCGGCATTAACGATCAGGCTCAAGTGATCAGCACGAAGACCTGCAAACCCATTCCTCATCTCTATGCAGCCGGCGAAATTACCGGCGGTGTCCACGGCTTGGACCGTTTAGGCAGCTGTTCTTCTACTGACTGCCTTGTTATGGGCCGCATCGCCGGAAGATCTGTCGCAGCCAACCTTTAAGAGAGAAAAAATCATGAAATACATCGTGTTATCTATGGCGGCCGCTTTCTCCATCCTCCTTAGCCCCGCCTTCGCACAAAACCAAACCATGTCCGGATCAATGGCTCGTCTCCACGCTAATGTTCAATGCGCTCAATGCCATAACAACACACAGCTAATGCAGACTCCTCAGGACACTACTTGTATCCAATGCCACGGAAAATCTTCTTCCATCCAGCTTCCTGCTAACGTCAATGAGAAGAACTATCACAACTCTCCGCATTACGGAGACACCGTAAGCTGCCTTGAATGCCATAGAGAGCATCAGCCTCAGCAGAATCTCTGCAAAAACTGCCACGTCATCAAATGATCGGAGCTTCTAAATGAAAAACCTTCATCTTTTAGCGATTTCGGTCGGCATGGCTATCGGTTCTGCTGCCATGGCAGAACCGTCGGTGACACTGTACGGAATTCTTGACGGGGGCGTTTCCGTCAGCAAACTGCAGCATCAATCCGCCAAAGTTCAAATGACCAACGGCAATTGGCTGAGCAATCGTTGGGGCTTGATGGGCCAAGAGGATCTTGGCGGCGGAAACAGTGTGTATTTCAAGCTGGAGCAGGGCTTCAACTTAAGCAACGGTTCAGAGGCTGTGGCCGGAAAGGCATTCAATCGTGAGACGGCTTTAGGTTTGAGCGGCGATTGGGGTAAGTTAGGCTTCGGACGCTTCGGGGACTCTCTTCGGACTGCGGAACGTTCAGCATCTTAGGCGGAGCTGCATATTCCACTTCGTTCTCAACGATCGGCAATATGTATGGAGCCTTCTATCTGACCGACAGCTACAACAACTCTGTGGCTTATGTGACGCCGGAGTTCGGAGGTATTCAAGGACACCTGATGTACTCGAACGGAACGGATACCGATGAGAAAAAGTGGTCGCATAACTCTCATTACTACGGCGCTGGTCTGACCTATAACAAAGACAAACTTTCCGTCGATGTGATCTACGAACTGTTGGACCACAAAGGTGCCACAGACCAAGAAAGGACTCGTCTTTTGAACCTCGGGGCCTCTTACGACTTCGGAACCTTCAAAGTGTTCGGTGCGTATGAATTTGCACAGCATGCTGCTTTGCCCGGAATTGAATTTGCTGAAGAAAAGATGGCAGAAGCCTACAACGCGGGCAGAGCGAATAACTACCATGCTTTCTCACTCTCAACGTCTGTAAAAGTGCCTGGCGGAGACTTAATGGTTCAAGGCCAGTACGTCTTTGGCAAAAACAAGAACGATGACAAACTTGAAGACGGCTTGGATAAACAATTCAACGCTTACAGTATCGGCGGCGGATACTTGTACAACTTTTCTAAGAGGACGCTGATGTACGTTCAGGGAGCATGGGGAAAAGCACATAACGCTTTAAATCTAGCGCCCGGATTGAGCGGATGGAATACTTCCTTGGGTGTGGTGCATAGGTTCTAAATTATCTCCTTAACATGCAGTCCTTCAGCTTGAATTCCCGTTCTTTCGAGAATTCAGGCTGTTATTTCATGTTTATGCCAAATGAGCTGTGGTCCATCAAGTAAACTGAGGACAGACCGAATTCTCAAATAGTGTTTTCTAAAAGCAGGGAGCGTCTGTATGCACAAAAATCAGTTCGGAATCACCCGAATGAATCTAGAGCATCTCAAAACGTTTCACGTAGTTGCCAGTCTAGGCAGTTTTACTGAAGCGGCAAAGGCGCTTTATATGACGCAGCCAGCGGTCTCTCAGCAAATTCAGGGGATCGAACATGCACTCCGCAATCCGCTTTTCGATAGAAGTAAACGTCAGATACGACTGACCGCTAAAGGAAAAATCTTGTTTAGTTATACTCAGAAGCTCTTTGGGATTTTTCGTGAAATCGAAAACGTCTTTAGTGATTTGAATCACCTTTTGACGGGAGAGCTCACGATAGCCGCCAGCGCAGTGATGGGTAACTATTTTCTTTCTTCCTTTATTGGGGAGTTTTATAAAAAATATCCTCTGATTTCCATTCGTTTGGAAATGGGGGACTCTGCCTACGTTACGCACCTCGTAGAAGAGGGGCTTGCAGATGTAGCTTTAAGCCGCCACGTGAAAAATCTCAAGCACTGCAAACAGAAGTTGCTTATCAAAGAGCCGTACGTTTGTGTCTGTGGACCTACATCTCCTCTAGCCGCAATGAAAAGGTCGCTTTCTGCAAAAGAATTTGCGGAAAATTATCTTGTCATGCGTCAAAAAGGGAGTCGTATGCGTTCCAAGCTCGAGGAGTGGTTTAAATGTGTCGGAGTTTATGAATTCCTCTCGATGCCTGTTATTGAAGTTAATAGTCTTGAAAGCTCTAAACAACTAATTGCACGGGGTTTCGGTGCAGCGGCTTTTCCATCAATAGCAGTCAGACAGGAATTAAAACGAGAATCGCTGATTATGCTTTCGGTAGAAAATTTTTCTGTTACAGCGGATTATTTTCTTGGCTACAACGATAAACGTGAACTTTCTCCGGCAGCTTTCGAATTTATCTCCCTCCTTACAGAGAGTATGAAGCCGAAAGATCAAATTTGAGTTGTACTTATAAGAATTTCTTATGGGAAGCATATGATTTGATAATTTTTAAATTTGCCGCCTAAAGCTCAGAATTTACTCGTAGCTTTTAATCGAAATCAAGGAGTTTTAAAGTGGCAAAAGAAATAGAAAGAAAATTTCTCGTCATCAGCAACGGATGGCGTGAAAACGCAGTCGGCACTCATTACCGCCAAGGTTATCTGAACAGCGTTAAGGAACGCACAGTTCGTATCAGAACAATCAATGACAAGGCTTTCCTTACGGTTAAAGGATTGACGGTCGGCTGCACACGCCTTGAGTTTGAATATTCAATTCCATATGACGACTGCGTCAAGATGCTCGATGAGCTTGCAGAAAAACCGATTATCGAAAAAACTCGCTACAAGATTCCGGCCGGGAACGGGCTTACATGGGAAATAGACGAATTCCACGGGGTTAATGAAGGTTTGATCGTAGCTGAAATAGAAATTCCCTCCGAAGATACATCCTTCGAGAAACCTGACTGGCTTGGCGAAGAGGTCTCTTCAGATCCTCGTTATTTCAATTCCAACCTCGTCTCTCATCCTTACACCACATGGAATAAGTAGGTAATCAAATGACAAATCCATACGACAAAAATAAAGCAATTAGTGCTGATGAAGCGGCCAAAATCATTCCCCGCGCTGAATTTCGCGTCTTTGGAAAAGATATTATTGCCGGCGTTCAGGAACATATGTGGAAATGCAAAGCCACGCTTTACGCTGCTCGCGTGATGCCGGAGGAGGTTTATTTCCTCTCTCGACGCACCAACGAAGCCAATGTCAAAGTTCGCGACGGTTTGCTTGACATTAAAACCAAAGTCGGAGAAACGCCGGATGGTTACGAAATTTTCCAACCTCGCGGCAAATTCCAATTCCCCGTCAAACGGGAAGAGTTGGCCGAAATCCTCAAACATCTCGAAGTCCCGCTTGAGCTGACAAAAGACGTTTACAGCCTTGAGGAGTTTATAGAGATGGCCAAAAAGAATTCGGACCTAGCTGTCGTACGTGTGGAAAAGAAACGCTATGGCTTCTCAGTTGAAGGAATCATCTGCGAATATGCTCAGGTTTGGTTCAATGGCGCAATGGTGGAGACAGCCTGCTGCGAAAGCGAGAATTATGAAGGCATGAAAAAAGCGACGCAGGCTCTGGGTATTTCAGAGCTGCCCAATACAAACTATTTAAAAGCTGCTAAACAAGTTCTCGGCATGAACTAAAGTTTTATTGGAATTAACCGGAACGGCGGTTTTAAACAGCCGCCGTAAAAACTATGACAACGAGCACCGTCCAAACCAATTACGACCCTCTGGATTTAAACAGCTACTCTCTAAATCGGCTTCCTAAGAAAAAGCTCACTAAAACCGGGGCATTTTTTAAGAAATGGGGGCTACCGATTGCTGCAATTCTGTTCTTTGTCCTTGCGTATGTCGTACAAATCCCCATTCTGAATCAGAAACAAGAGATAATGTTTGCCCTTTTTGCAACAGCTCTTTTTCTTTGGATCAGCGAGGCGCTGCCGAACTACGTTACCTCAATGCTTTTAATCTGCGGCCTTGTGCTGACAGGAATTTTAAAAGCGAAACCGGCAATGGCAACCTTGGGGGATCCGGTTATCTGGTTAAACGTTTCAGCATTTGTTCTTGCAAGCGCTTTAGTGAAGACACAACTAGTTAAGCGAGTAGCGCTTTGGCTGATTCTTCGTTTTGGACGAAATGCCTCAGCAATCTTTCTGACTTTTCTTGGTATTAACGTTCTTTTGGCTGCGTTTGTAAACGCCACAGCAGCGAAAGCTGCACTTATGATGCCGCTTTTCATGGTCATCTCTGCCGTTTACGGAGCACCGGGGACAGATACCACGAATAACTTCTCTCGAAATTTGGTGCTTTACAACTTAGTCATGATCAACGCCAGCTGCAATGCGTTTATGACTGGTTCCGGAGCTAATCTTCTTGCGATCGCTTTGCTCGCGGGTGCCGGATGCACGATTTACTATTTTGATTGGCTGATGGCCGGCCTTCCGCTCGTTATTGGTTTCGGAATTATTGGGTACGGACTTGGGATGCGATTTATCTTTCCCGTATCCGAAGAAGATAAGCTGCCGAAACTTCAGGGCGGCATGGAATCTCTTCAAAAGGCTTACGATGAACTCGGACCATTCAAGATGGACGAGCTAAAAGCAATCGCTATCTTCGGTTTGGTACTTTTGGTTTGGGCAACGGATAAAATTCACGGCATCAATGCAACAGTTGTGGCCATGACCGGCGCCGTCATTATGCTTGCACCGCAGTTCAAATTGCTAAATTGGAACGACGTTGATATTCCTTGGCATCTGATGATCTTCTCAGCAGGAGCTTATGCGCTTGGGGCGGGGCTCACAGCTACCAAATTGATGGACACTCTCACCAAAGCTATGATGGACGGCCTTGGACTGGCTTCAATGAGCTACTTCAGTCTATATGCACTACTGACCGGCATCTTTATCGCAAGCCACTTCATTTTCCAAAGCAAGAACATGAGGACGATTATTTTCATGCCGATCGTTATTGGTATTGCACAGGAATTGAAGATTGATATTCTCTCGTTGGCGATTCCCGTTGCACTCTGCATTAACGTCTGCTGGAGCCTCCCGTTTAATGCAAAACCGAATGCGATGCTTTACGGTACTAATAAATATACGATGGGCGAATCGTTCTACTACGGCTTCGTTATGTCCTTTCTCTACTGGCTCGGTTTAATGCTTGCGGGAGCAACTTATTTCAAATGGCTCGGCATAACTCCCGGATTCTTCTAACGAAATAATCACACGTTGTGCCGCAAAGTTTTCCAAGACTTTGCGGCACGATGTTTTTCCATTCTCTTTAGTCGGTTTTTTGCAGGAGAACTCATGCTCATAGACGCGATTAAGCAGCACGGCAAAAAACAAATCGAAGTAAAGCAAAAAATCCGCATCACAGATAAAACTAAAAAACTCAAGTACCGAGTTGACACATTCTTTATTTTTCCCGGTGCGCTTCAAATTACGGAAAATAATTTCAAAAAAGAAGAGTTCAAACATAATCTGAAGTGCTACCTTAGTCTGAGTGAACAAAGCCCGAGTTTGTCGGGACTTCGCAACGAACTTTCGGAGCTAAGACTATCGCCAGGGCAAGAGGAAGAATCGGATGATTTCTACAGGCGCTTTTGTCTCAAATATAAAACTGCACTTCAAGAGAGCAGCCGCTCCTTGATGGAGAACCAAGAACTGTCAGTGGAAGAAACTGAGGCGTTTCTGCAGACTGTCAATAAGCTGCTTGAGGAGTTTAGAAAAATTAAGTCCTCCCAAGAAAATTCAGACCACCTGGTTCAGCTGCTCGATAAACTTGATGAGTACCTCACGGTGGTGACTGCTTTCTGCCTTAGAGATCTCAGTGAAGTCTGCATCGGTGAGCCGAGAAACAAAATATTGTCTTTTTGGCAGGAAGTTGAGAAATACCGCGCAAGCCGCTTTCCGGTTGAATCAATCGAAGGAGAGAGTAAGGAATCGGCATTCTTGATGCGATGGTCCTTTCTGAAAAAATTTGTTCAGAGTTCTCTTTTTCTTGACATTCGTTATAAGCAAGGTGCTCCCTTACTTACGCATTCTATTTACGGATCAGCAGCGGCACTTTCGATGCTTTTTGCGACGGTGGTGGCATTCTTCTATCAAGACAAATACGGATCTTTGAGCCGGAATTTGTTCTTCGCTCTAGTGATTGCCTATATATTCAAAGACCGTTTTAAGGAAATTGTTAGGGACTGGCTTTCCAATGTGATATTTAGAAGGTGGATCCCGGATAGAAGACTATTCATTTTTTTGGGAAAGAAAAAAGTTGGATGCGCAAAGGAAAATTTCGACTTTGTGTCTCTTAATGAACTCCCCATTTCCAACAAAGATATTTTGCAAGAGGATGCTCGTTTGTTATCCGATTGCTTTCGGCAATCCAAGCTTACGCCATATGCTTGTGATTCCATTTTCCGCTATAGCAGAGAAATTACGCTCTCAGCTTCAGAATTCCCCGACGAAGCTTGTCTCATTGACATTATTCGCTTCAATATCTCGGAATTTCTCCATAACCTGGGAGCAACATCGGAGGGGCTTCCTTTTTTCTGCGATAACGGAAAAAGTCCGAAAGGCGAGAAGCTTTACAACATATATCTCTTTCGATCATTCTGCGTCGGAGAAAAAAGTGACTCAGAGGTAATTAGAGTTACGGTGAATGCTAAAGCAGTCAGACGAATCTCTATTGTTAAATCCTTTGAAAACGGTATTTCTGTCTTGGAGAATAGAGGTAAATTTATTTACACCTAAATTTTCATTCTTATAGAAAATACTGCTGGGTTAAGTTCGAATACAAGTTGCTGCGTTGCCAGGAATTGAATTTCTTGAAGAAAAGATGGCAGAAACCAACAAAATCCGCAGCGTGAACAACTTCCATGTTTTTTCACTGTCTAGCTCTGGAGATGGTTTGGTGAAATTACGTCATCGGCTAGTACAAGAACGTAGGACAACTTGAAGAAGGCTGGTACAAAAAGTTCAATGTTTACAGCATTAGAGCAGGATACCTATACAACTTCTCGAAGAGAACACTCGTTTACGTTCAAGGTGCTTGGGGTAAAGCTCACATAGCCCTGAATCAGGCGCCCGGATTGAGCGGATGGAATACTTCTGTGGGTGTGATGCATCGTTTCTAAATTTTCTCCTCTCTGTTAAGCCTCTTTTCGGATTTGGCCGGAAAGAGGCTGATCTTTTATCAAAAATGAGATGAGTGGTTAGGAAGAGGAAGGAGAAAAGGTGTGATTTAATCTTTAATAGTCGTCTATCCAAGCATATCCACCAAAATTCAGCTACGTTTTGATCGAAATTAGGTTGATTATTTTTCAAAATAACAAATTAATTTAACCCCAAGGGGTAACTAAAATTTTCTAAAGATAGATATATTTTCTTTTTGTTACTCCGGAAGGTCAATATTTCTATCTTTAATTCAAAAAAGTGGGGATTTGTTCGTTTTAGATTCCTTCTCTCCGTTTGTTTTTTGCTTTTTTTCGACAGATTTGTCAGTTTTTGAGCGGAAACGTTGATTCCAAAGCAATATCGTTATTAAAATTTGAAAATCCCATTTAATTAATCAAGATATGTAGTGAATAAGTTTTTTCTTCCTAGACGATGCAATCTTACCTAGCGTGCAATCATTGGGAAAACGGCAGGCAGAACACAGCGTTCTCCTGTCGATTTTTTTGGTACCTAACATCTTTTGCTCCTGACTCTGAGAGAGAAGCCTTTTGAAGCTTCAAAAAGTTGATTTGTTTTAGATAGACGCGTAGGCGGGTTATTTGTGGTCTTTTTCTCATTTTTGGCTGAAGACCTGAATGTACAATACTCGTCCTCGTCATCTATTACTTTTTGTTGGATTCACTGATGCGTACACTTGGCAACATCATTTGGAACTTTCCGTTCTTAGGCTTCGTTACGGCAGCCATTGTTTTCTTAATCGGTCTTTTGTTCGTCGTAACCATCATCGCTGCGCCGATCGGCCTCGGCCTAATTCAGTATTCCAAGTTTCTTCTTCTGCCCTTTTCGTATGACATGGTTTCTAAATCGGAATTGGAAGGCGAGGCGGACAAAAACATTCTTTGGCAAACCTACGGCTTCATTCTTAAATCTGTCTACATCATTTTCTTAGGTATACCGATGGCGATCGTGACGCTGATTCAGATCATCGGCTGTTTCTGCAGCGTTATCGGTATTCCGGTTGCGATTGTCATGGCGAAATCGCTTGGCACGCTGCTTCAGCCTGTCGGAAAAGTCTGCGTCGATCATTCCGTGGCACAAGCACTATTGGTGGAGCAGGGAAGGAATCAGCTTCAGTCTATGAACAACAATCGCTAATGCCGATGTTCTTATGAGCGGAAACTTTATCTTCTGAAGCTTTCATAATTTTCATCGTTCTGAATACAAAAAAGCCTGTCTGCAAATCAACACAGACAGGCTTTGAAACATTTTCAGATCTTTATTTTCGGATTTTGTATCCGATCTGCATCAAGTAAGTCGCAAATCCTGCAGCCGCTAGTCCAGATATCGTTACGACCGAGAGGCTTACCCAGGGATTGAAGTCGCTCTGAGAAAAGAACCCGTAGCGGAATCCGTCAATGATGTAGAAGAACGGATTGAATCTCGATAACGTCTGGAAAATCGGCGGCAGCTGGTTAATCGAGTAAAAGACACCCGAAAGGAAAGTCAGCGGGAGAATGACAAAACTCTGGAACGCACCGACTTGATCAAACTTATCAGCCCAAAGTCCGCAGATCAATCCCAAAGAGCCCATAAGCGCTGCTCCTATAAACCCGAAAACCAAAATCCAAAGAAGATGATCCATCGGGGGCGGAGACCAGAGGAAAGAAGCCAAGAGGACGCCTGCGCCGACAATTAAGGCGCGGACAATGGAAGCGCCGATCATCGCTAATGACAGCTCCCAGCCGGCAAACGGCGGCAGCTGTATAAAGATCAGGCTCCCCATGATCTTCGAAGACAGCATTGAAGAAGAGCTGTTTCCGAAAGCGTTCTGCAGCATCGTCATCATTACGAGGCCGGGAACAAGGAAGTGCAGGTAATTCACGCCGTCAAAAGTCGGCATTTTGCCGGCCAAAACTTGACCGAAAACCAATAAATACAAAAGTCCCATGAGAACCGGTGCAAAAATCGTCTGCAATGCAATCTTTTTGAATCGGAGAATCTCTTTTTCCAAAAGCGTAAGAAAAGAAGCTCCGGGACGGTAAGGCTGAGGTTCTATTTTGAATTTCATTTAGAGGTAATTCTCATAAAGACTTCTTCGAGATTGGCTTTGCCGAGTTCTAAACCTTCGGGCTCTAAGCCTCGCTTATGAAGCTCGTCGAGCAGGATTCTTAAACCTTCTGGGGTGTCGTAGTTCAGGCAATAGAATCCGTCCTGAAGCTTTTCTACCTGAATCGGAAAGTCCGAGGGCAGAGGAGCCGAAAGGGTAAAAACAACACGGTCTTTTGAGTATTCCTTCAGAAGATCGCGTGTGTTCTCTAAGGCCGCAATGCGTCCGTGATTGAGCATGGCGACATTTCTGCAGAGTCGTTCTGCTTCTTCAAGGTAATGGGTCGTCAGAATGATCGTGTGTCCCTTGCGGTTTAGTTCTTCCATAAAGGTCCAAAGCGAATGGCGAAGGTTGATGTCGACCCCGGCTGTCGGTTCATCCAACACAATCAGAGGCGGTTTATGGACAAGCGCCTGGGCGATTAGAACGCGGCGTTTCATACCGCCGGACAAGCGCATGACGCTTTCTTTCTTTTTATCGGCAAGATCCAGAACCTCAAGCAGTTCGTGGAGCCACTTATCGTTGTGACGCAGGCCGAAATATCCGCTCTGCAGTCTTAATGTCTCCCATACACTCAGAAATGGATCGAAAGTAATTTCCTGCGGGACGATGCCGATCGCCATTTTGAACTGCTGCCAGTCACGGCGAATGTCGTAACCTAAAACAGAAACGTTTCCGCTGTCAGGCGTTACAGTCTTGGCCAGTACACCGATCAAAGTGCTTTTTCCGGCTCCGTTAGGGCCGAGCAGGCCGAAAAAATCGCCTTGTTCAATCGAAAATCTCACATCCGAAAGGGCCTTTTTTGGATTTTTACCGGCGTTAAAAGACTTCGAAATATGTTCAATTTGAAGTGCTGGAATATTAAATTCAGTCACGAATTTTTTCCTTTTGTCTGTTTTTATTCAAAGATTAACCATTCTTCAAACTACTGTTTTAAACGAAAGTCTCAAATGGTTAATAAAAATTCAGATCAATCCGAACCGGTTAAATTTTTATACATATTGATTACAAGGATTCAGGTAAACGATGATGATAATCATTTGTATTAAAATTGTCTTAGTGCTAAATTTATTCAAATGATAATCATTATCAATACAATATTTTAGCATTATGCAAGCACAACACACTGACCGACAGAAAGCAGTCCCGATGTTTAATGCCTTCCAAAGCAAAGGGCAAGACGACATCAGCCGCTGGCTGGCCAAAGTTTCTGAGAATCCTATTGTCGAAGCTTTTCCCGAAAAGATTGATATCCATCCGGGAATGGACAGCTCCATGCTGTTGTCTACGGAAATGCCGGCGATCTTATCCGAACTTGTCTCTAAGCCTCGTACACGCAGAACGGTGGCCTATATCAACGTTCCTTACTGTGAAACCCGCTGCTTCTATTGCTTGTTCTATATCAAGCCGTATCGCAATAAAGAAGAAAGCAAAGCATTTGCCGATACGCTGATCAAAGAACTTCAGCTTTGGTCGGATAAACCGGTGCAGAAGGGCGAGCCCGTCCACGCCGTCTACTTCGGCGGCGGCACACCGACTGCTTTAGAAGCCTCTGATATTGAAAGAGTCATTAAAGCTGTTCGTCGCTACCTTCCGCTCGCCAACGACTGTGAAATCACTTACGAGGGCCGTTTGTCCGGTTTCGGGACCGACAAAATGGAAGCTGCATTAGCAGGCGGCGCCAATCGCTTCTCTTTGGGTGTTCAGAGCTTTGATACGAAGATCCGTCAGGCCGTCGGCCGACGTTCGGATAAGGAAACCCTGATCCGTCAGCTTGAAAAACTGATGAGCTACGATCAGGCCGCCATCGTGATTGATTTGATTTACGGTTTTCCGTTCCAGACCTTGGAAACTTGGAAAGAAGACTTACGAATTGGCCGAGAGCTTAACCTTGACGGCATCGACTGCTACCAGCTCCGCGTGTTTGAGAAGTCTCCTCTTTATAAATATATTCAGAACGGCAAACTTCCTCCCGGACCGGATCATGAACTTCGCGCTGCGATGTTCCAGGAAGCCGTGCAAAGCATGCATGAAGCAGGCTGGAAGCGTCTTTCCATCTCCCATTGGGCTTCAAACACCCGTGAACGAAATTTTTATAACTACTACGCAAAGACCCGTACCGATTGTTTAGCTTTCGGTCCCGGCGCCGGCGGCAACTTAAGCGGTTACGGCTTCATGCAGCACCGTCAGCCGGATGCTTGGGCCAAGGCTGTCGAAAGCGGTGTCAAACCAATTGCCATGATGACCAAACCGCCTCTGTTCTGGGAACTGGGACGTGCGGTCGCTGAGCAGCTTGAATTGAATTTCTTTAACCCTTCCCAACTGGCTCACGAGTTTTCTGAGAAGTTTGCAACTTTGTGGAATCCATTGATCGATAACTGGACTGAAGCAGGGCTCCTTGCCCCCGTCGGAAACCGTTTTGAACTGACGGTTCCCGGCCAATTCTGGCAGGGCCGTATGACTCAGCACATCCTCGACTACTTCAAATCTCAGACAAAATGACCACTAATCTTACTTTCAAATTGACGGCCGCAGCCGCATTGACTTTTTGCTCGCTCGCACTTCAGGCCGAAGAAACCGTTCAGACTTCTGAAGTGACGGTAACTGCCGGACGCGTTGAACAGCAGCTTCTCGAAGTTCCGATGGCAGTGACGGTCGTAACCAACCAGGAAATCCAGGAATCTGCCGCCCGCAACGTGGGCGAGCTTCTGGAAGACATTCCCGGCGTCATGGTCAATAACGCCGGTTCTCAGGGCTTAAAACGCGTTTCCATCCGCGGTGAAGATACTTTCAGAACATTGACTCTTATTGACGGCCAGAAGATTTCCGAACAGAAATCCATGTCCGGCGCTTCGATTCTTATCGATCCGAGCTCTATTGAGCGCATTGAAGTGATCAAAGGACCGGCTTCCGTACTTTACGGTTCCGACGCCTTGGGCGGTGTGGTAAACATCATCACGAAGAAGGGATCTAAGAAACCGTTTGAAGCCGAAGGATCCGTTGCAAGGAACGGCGCAGGTCACGGCTGGGCGGAAACGATTTCTCTCGGCGGAACTTACAAAGGTTTGAACTACCATTTGGATGCCGGTTATCAGAGTCACGGCAACATCAAGACTCCGCTCGGATACCAGAAGGGTACGGACTTCCGTCAGAAAAATGCCTCTGCTTTCCTGAGTTACGACTTCAATGAGCATTTCACAGCCGGTCTGCGTGCGGATACTTTTGACAGCGACATCAATTCTTCCAGCTGGGAATATGAACAAGATCCGAACAGCGAATTCTTTGTTCGTATTCCGAAGTGGAAGCGAGACAAGGTCGCTCTGTTTGCAGAGGGCAAGAACCTTAACGAATACCTCACCCGTTTGCGTTGGGACGGCTATTGGCAGAAGAACCATAAGAACATGAGAAATTACGTTTTGGTGTCGCCATTCCCTACTGCGAAGGTTATAACAGATTCACTTGCGGATAACCGTATCAAAACTTACGGTACAAGTCTTCAGGCTGACTGGCAGCTGGGAGAATCGAATTTCCTGATTACCGGCTATGAGTTTGTTCAGGATCAGTTGGAAGCCGATACCGATGCCCGCTCTTCCATGTCTATGAGATCAATGCTTATGAGCGATACACAAACCCATCGTTTTAACAAAGGCAAAGAAACCACGAATGCAATTTTTGCCTCCATGGAAACATCTTTGCCGATGGATTTTACGGTTAATTATGGTGTTCGTTATACCTGGGTCAACTCTAAGCTCAGTAAAGCCTCTGCAAGCCTCAATGGTTTTGATAGAAATGGTCAATATAAAAACTTTGACGACGGATCTGCAGGTAAAACCGGCAGCGATAGAAACAGCCGTCCTGTCTTTAACCTGAGTTTGAACTGGACCGGCCTCCCGGATACCTCGTTAAGAGCCGGTTGGTCTCAGGGCTTCCGTGTTCCGAATCTTCAGGAAAAGTATCTCATGAATAGCATGGGCGGCGGAACGATCTTTGGAAATCCGAACCTTAAGCCCGAGAAGTCCAACAACTTTGAAATTGGGGCTCGTTATGCAGGAAGCGCTGTTGAGGCAGACTTCGCTCTGTTCTACAACCTCGCGGATGACTACATTTCTACTATTCGTATCTATCCCGATGTTGGTACGAAATCTCAGTACACCTACGAGAATGCCGACAAGGCTAAAACCTTCGGTGCCGAACTCTCCGTGAACTTTAAGCCGACGAACCACATTTTCCCTTACGCCAGCATGACTTGGCTGCGCAGAAAGACCGAGTGGGGCAGCGGAGTTTCTACCTATGATTCCGGAGTTGCCGGTTTCACGGCTCGCTACGGTGTCAAGACGGAGTTCGAAGTCTTTAACGGCCGCTGGAATACGGATACGTACCTCAGAAGCAAGACGGCATCTAAGTCTTATTCACCGAATACCAGTGAGACGACCCGTGTTGCCGGTTATACAACGCTTAACTTTGCGACCACTTATCACTTTGGTTCGCAGAAGCGTTACATGGTCAGCGCTGAGGCCATCAACATTACGAACCAGCTTTATTCCTACGGCGATTCGATCTACGAACCCGGACGCCACTTCAACTTCAAGCTGAGCGCGAAGTACTAAGCAGTAATAAGGATTCATTTCAACGGGAAACAGCATGACGGAAATGACATTGGAGAGAAAGGAGGGCCGTTCTTGGCTCAGAAGGTTCGGTGACCGCTGGGGTGCTCGTGACCTCGTGGTAATCGGAGTTTTTGCCGCGACCGCAAAACTCTCCACGGTTTTAATCGCTATGGTGAGCGGAGGAATGAATCCTGTCAGCCTTCTGCTTAAAAATGTGGTTTTCACCACACTGCTTGTGATCATGCTTTACAAAGTGCGTCAGCCCGGAACGCTGAGCCTCTTTGTGATCGTAAGCGCGCTGGTGAACTTTCTGCTCTTGGGCGGAAATGTCACACTCATTCCGCCCATGCTGGTAGCCGCTTTAGTCTCCGAAGCAGTCATGAAGTTTGTTAAAAGCCTCGGATGGAAAGGTGCCGTCTTCTGGGGCGTCGGCTGCTTTGACTTCCTTTCCAAAGGATTGTCGCTCGCAGTGTCCTATCTCATGATGCGCGAATCTCCGGCCCTGATGGCAGTTGTTCTCCCGATCGTTTTGATCGGTTATGCCGGTTCTTTAATCGGTCTTTATACGGGTTACCGTTCAATGAAGGAATTAAGACATGCAGGCATCGTCCGCTTCTAAATTTGATGTTTTAACGCGGCTGGATGTTCGCAGCAAAATGCTCATCGCCGCCTTAGCAGCAGTGATGACGATTGCGCTTTCTTCCCTGAATTCACAGCTGCTGCTTTTCACGACGTCGCTGCTTTACTTGTTTGCGCTCGGCCGCAACAAACTGATTTTTGTAAGCTATGCCGTTGCTCTCCTGATGATGGCCTTGTCCGTCGGATTTGCCTCTGTGTTGGCGCTCTTCATTCCTTCCATGGGCAAAAGCCTGGAACTCGGTTCTTTGTGCATTCCGTTCCTGAGAGCCCTGACAGTGATGAACACAATTCTGCCGATGGCTTTTACAGGCAGACTGCAGAACATTCTGAACGGTCTTCAGCAGCTCAAGCTCCCGTTCATTATTTATCTTCCAGCCGCTGTGATTATTCGTTTTATTCCGACGTTTGCCGGAGATGTGAAACAAATCTGGGAATCTCTGAAGATCAGGGGCTTCAAGATCAATCCTTGGCAGTGCACGATTCATCCGATTCGCACCACCCGCCTGCTTTTTACGCCGCTCCTTTTCAGAGCACTTAAAACCAGCGACGAATTAGGAATTGCAGCGGAGCTTAAGGGACTTCACGCCGGCAGCAAATCGGGCTCTGTGCACAGAAGAGGATTTAGCAAACATGACATTACGGCCATTACTCTGGTTCTTTTGATCTGCACGGCAGCGGTTTTACTACAAATTTACTTTCCTACCGACATTAAGGCGGCAATGAGATGATCGAACTGAATCACGTCACTTACCGTTATCCTTTTTCCGATAGAAACGCCCTTGAAGACATTTCATTGACGGTTCGTCCCGGCGAAGCAGTGCTTTGCACCGGCGTATCCGGCTGCGGTAAATCCACCTTAATTCGCCTGATTAACGGTCTTTGCCCTCATTATTTCGGAGGCGAACTTAAAGGAACTGTTCGCGTCGCGGGACAAGACAATCAAACGATGAAACTGCACGAGATCAGCAGCCGCGTCGGAACACTCTTTCAGAACCCGGAGAGCCAGTTCTTTGCGCTTGGAGTGGAAGAGGAAATGGCATTTAAGCCTGAGTCCAGAGGCATGCATCCCGATAAGATCCGTGATCTCATTGCGAAGACTTCTCAGCGCTTCGGCTTGAATTCCGTATTAAAGAACACGATTCATGAACTTTCTCAGGGGCAAAAACAGAAGGTCGGCTTGGCTTCCCTGATGATGGAACCGCTTCAGGTTCTGATTCTGGATGAACCGACCGGAAATCTGGACCCTGAATCTACGATGGATTTGGCCCAAGAGATTCTTCGCTTAAAAGAGAAGGGCGTTGCTGTCCTCATTGTCGATCATCGCCTGTATTGGTTAAAAGGCGTAGCTGACCGCGTCTGTGTGATGGAAAAGGGCCGAATCGTTCAGGAAGGAACTTTTGATGACCTGAGCGACGAAGTCAGAGCGCGCTACGGCCTGAGAAAAGTCGATGTCGAAGATAAAAGACACGAGCTTCCGCCGTTGTCTGACGGCAAAGAAACTGTCATGAAGATCTCCGACCTTTCCTTTGCTTATCCGCGAAAAGATAAGATTTTCAACGGGACTGATCTGGAACTGCGTAAAGGAATTACGGGTCTGTTCGGTCCGAACGGGACCGGCAAAACGACTTTGGCCCGAATCCTCACAGGATTAAATAAACCTACCCAAGGAACTTTAGAAATAAGAGGCAAGAAGGTTAAACCTCAGGAGTGCCTCAGACATGTCGCGGTCGTTCTGCAGAATGCCGACCACCAGCTGTACATGCGAACGGTTTTTGATGAACTTCTGACCAGTCTGGAAGCCGCAGGCTGCCGCGGCGGCAAGCAAGCCGCCGAAGAGCTGATGCAGCTTTTTGATCTGACAGAACTCAGAGACCGTCATCCTCATTCGCTTTCCGGCGGCCAGCAGCAAAGGCTTGTGATTGCCTGCGCGTTTGCCAAAAAGCCGGATGTCATTATTTTGGATGAACCGACAAGCGGCTTAGACGGTGCAAATCTTCATCGAATTGCCGGAGCCTTGCGTCAGCTTTCTGACGAAGGCAAAGCTGTGCTTGTCATCACTCATGATTTGGAGCTTGTGGACATGGTGTGCGACAGCGCAATCAGGCTACCGCTTCAGAAAACAAATCTTTCATCAACTATTTAATAAGTTAATCGGAAAAACCTATGACAACAATCGTTGAACAGCAGAACACAATTGATGAACTTTTAAACAGCGGCCGTCCCGTAACACTGGAGACGATTGCTCAGGCGCTCTCCGTGACAGCTCAGGAAGCAGCTCACCTTTTGCCCGAAGGTTCCGCTACCTTTGCTCCGGGTTCCGATTTCGAAAGCGTTTGGGCCGCCATTGCCGAATGGGAAAAAATTACTTTCATCGTGACCGCACACGGCAACGTCATCGAAGTTGAAACCAAGCTCGTGACGGGCAAGGCAGCCATGGGCTACTACAATCTGATGGGAGGCAAGAGCCCGCTTCAAGGCCACTTTAAATACGGCGACATTTCCGAGATCGGCTTTGTGACCATGCCGTTCATGGGCCGTGAAAGCCATTTCGCCGCATTCTTTACAACTTCCGGCGACGTCGCCTATTCGATGTATGTCGGCCGCGAAAAGCACAAGTTAATTGAAAGCGCCAAAGAAAAATTCCTTGCCCTCCAGCAGAAATACAAAGCCTAAAAAGAGGAAAAGAATGAAAGTTTTAGTCGCATACGCTACCGTTACCGGAAACACAGAGATCATCGCTCGCGCCATCGCTTCAGCGATTCCCGGCGCTGATCTCAAAAAACTGCCGGCGGACGTCAATCCTCAGGATTACGACTTTATCTTCGCCGGTTTCTGGTGCGATAAAGGGACACCGGATGAAGTTTGGCAGGCATTCCAGAAAGAGGCCAAGGCTAAACCTATTGCTTACTTCGGAACGATGGGCGGAGATCCCAACAGCGAACGCGGACAGGCTTGGGTTAATAAAGTCGCGGGCCTTTTCCCGTGCGAGAACTTCAAGGGTCTTCGCGTTTGGCAGGGCAAGATCGATCCGAAAATCCTAGCCGCCATGGCCAAGATGCCCGGCGCTAAACCGGTGACACCTGAACGCCAGGCAAGACTTGATGAGGCCGCTAAACATCCGACGGCTGAAGATCAGGCTCAGGCCGGAGCCTGGGGCTTGGAGCTTCTTGAAAACTTCCGTAGTGGCAAATAAACATGGACTTTAAAGAGATTTATAACCTGATCGGATTCGCCGGTGTTGCATTGGTGATTATCGGAGTTTTTGCCCTTTATATTACTGTTTGGAATTTTCTCTATTTGAGAGGCGTACTTTCTCGATTCAAGAAGCACTTCCACGGAATGGACAAGGCAACGCCTGAGCGTATCCGCCGTTATTTCGGAGAGAGCACCAATCCTTTGGAATGCATTGTGCGCGACATCGTCATGACGCACGGTGCTCACTCAGACGACATCCGCGCCGAAGTGGCCTACCTGTTCCACAAGCACTTCAAGCCTGTGAACAATGCGCTGACTTGGCTCAAGTTAATTTCCGCTGTTTCTCCGCTTCTCGGCTTGCTGGGTACGGTTGTCGGTATGGTGGCGGTTTTCCGCACTATCTCTGAGAACCTTTCTCCCGATCCGACGATGCTTGCCGGCGGCATTTGGACAGCTCTGATCACAACAGTTATGGGTCTGGTGGTCGCAATTCCGGCTTTGATGGCTTATTACTACCTGATGCTCAAGGTAAAAGAGCTCCGAATCGAAGCCGTTGAATATAGCTATCGAGCTTTAAATATCCGCCGTGAACCCTGCCGCTGCGCTCAAAGGTTAGAAGACGACGAGCAAAAAGCCGCCTGAGATTTAAGAGACAGATATGTTTGACGAACTCGAAGAAGAGCCTCGGGTGGATTTGACGCCGCTCATTGACGTGATTTTCATGCTGGTCATCTTTTTTGTGATGACCATGACATTCAGCAAACCTGTGCTGGATGTCGTGCTGCCTGCGGCCCAGAATTCCGAGGTCAAGAAGAAAACGACAGAGCTTGTGATCAGCGTGAAGTCCGACGGAAAGTATTTCTTTAACGATCAGGAAATCCCTAAAGAAGAAGTTTCCCGTTTCTTGTCCGAGCATCCGGACGGAACGCTCAACCTGATGGTTGATGAGAAGGCCCCGTTCGAAGCTTTTGTTTATTTGGCCGACTTAGCAAAAGTTAATAGAGAAGGCCGTTTTGTAATCAGTACTAAAGCAGCTGCGCCGCAGAATTGAGATGTTAAGCCCTTCACGCAAAGACAATGAATTACTTAATGCCAAGCGGCTTTCAAAAGCTGCTTTGGCCGCCTTTGCCTGTGCGTTTGCCTGGGCAGGCTGTACTTTAAAGACAGATGCTCCGCTGCCTGCTCAGCAGCCGCGGACTATAGAACTGAGTTTTGCTCAGATTCAGGAAATCCAACCGGAAGAAACGCCGGAAGTCCTTCCGGAACCTCTGCCACAGCCGGTCATCGAAGAACCTAAAAAACTTCTTACAGATGAGTCGGAATTTAAAGTTGAACCTGAAAAGGTTGTAGAAGAAAAGCTTCCTGAATCTGAAGCAGAACCGGTGCCTCCGCCTCCGGTACCTGTTGAGCAGCCTAAACCGAAGAAGGTTGAGCCTGAGAAGCCAAAACCTAAAGCTGCAGAGAAGCCCAGACCGGTGAAGAAGGTTAAAGAGCCCAAGGTAGAAAAGAAAGATCCGGCCCCTCAAAAAGCCTCTGAATCGACGGAAGGAAAGGCTGCATCAGTGGGACATGCTGCGGCTGAGCAGGCAGTTAAAAAGAAAAGCATCACGGCCATGCTGGTCAGTTTGGTTGAAAAGCATAAACGCTATCCGAAAGCCGCGAGAAGAGCCGGTATGGAAGGCGTTGTCTTAGTGGAATTCTCTGTCGATCCAAGCGGCAAAGTAACCGGCGCCTCAGTCATTAAAAAATCCGGAAAGGGTCCTTTGGATTCCGCTTCTCAGGATTTGAGCGATCGAATTATCGGGACGGCTTTTAATGTTCCGAATGCAGGAATGAAGATTCAAGTGCCGATTCGGTACAGCCTGGATTAAGTCATGAGGGCGCTTCGAAAGAGGCGCCTTTTCTTCAGGTATCCAGGAATACCGATTTAGTCACTTGTTTTTATTTAATTTCTCAGAAAGCTTCTTTGACTCTCAGTTGACAAAGTTTTTTCCATTTCTTAGATTAAGTGGGACATCGGCAACGGGTGTGTCGATGAAGCGTTGATCTGAGAGAGTGTGTCAGCAGGCATTGGCTCAGGGAGCTTCTCCGGAGGGGTTGGGTCGAAAACCTCAAGCTGACTAGCGAAAGCGAAAGAAAACACCAATAGGCCCGGAGACGGGCCTTCTCATTGTTGGAACGTTGCATCTCTAGAAAAACAAGATGTTCCGAATTCCAATGAATCAAAAATCCAGTTGGGTGAAAAGTGACTAACTTAAGGCACTGAGATCTTTAGAGAGGTGTTTTGGCCAAGGAACGGTAGAAAACTTCAAGCTCCACGTCTGAAATAAACAGATATGACATGCCTGCCATGACTTGGATTTTTCGCGGATATTCAAGAGGGAGAATCGGGGAACATAAAAATTGGCGGAAAGGGTGGGATTCGAACCCACGGATGAGGATCGCTCATCGCCAGTTTTCAAGACTGGAGCATTCAACCGCTCTGCCACCTTTCCGAAGAAGAACTGAATTATACGCAATTTCGTAAAACAGGCAAATTATTAAAGATCGGCAGGTATCCTGACGGAATTTTTTGAGGAATTTTCTCGGTCGTCTGACTAAAGTAGCTCTGAGGAGGTTCGAGAAGGATTAGCTCTGGGTTCTCGAATGAGAGTAGGAGGCTTTACAAGTTGTCCAAGAATTCCTTTGCCTCTGATTCCAAAATATTGTCGTTAGATGGTCATTCTATGCTGTCGCGTAACAGTTCAAAGGCATCACAGTAACGATACCTCTGACGATCATTTCGTTTGCCCTTTCCATGGTCATTGCTGTTGTTGTGGCATTGTTCCAGTACTCTAAAGTTCCGGTCCTTCGCCACATTTGCCGCTTTTACGTTTGGGTGATCCGAGGAACACCGCTTCTTGTCCAGTTGTACGTCGTTTTCTTCGGACTTCCGAGTATCGGCATTATGGTGGATGCCTTCCTTGCAGCTGTGATTGTTTTCTCAATCAACGAAGGTGCCTATAACGCTGAAACGATCCGCGGTGCGTTAGAGTCGGTGCCTCAGGGATAGATGGAAGCTGGACGCTGCGTCGGCCTGAATTATTTTCAAATCATGTGGCACGTAGTTTTGCCTCAGGCTTTCAGAACGGCTTTTCCTGCGCTGGGCAACTCGATGATTTCAATGGTCAAAGATACTTCTTTGGCGGCGAACATCACGGTGGCTGAAATGTTCTTTCAGGCTCAGAGAATTGCCGGACGAACCTACGAAACCATGGCGGTGTACATTGAAGTTGCCATCATTTATTTAATTTTCTCGACGATTCTTGAGTACATCCAGCGCCGTGGAGAAAAGAAACTCGGCAAATACGGCTCAAACTAACGATTCATTTTTGCAGTCAAAATAATGGAAAAAACCGATCCGCTCCTTCGCATAAGCCATGTGAGAAAGTCTTTCGGCACCTTGGAAGTCCTGAAAGATATCAGCATCGATGTTTATAAAGGCGATGTTGTTTCAATTCTCGGACCTTCCGGCTCAGGAAAAACCACGTTGCTTCGCTGCATCAATTTCTTAGAGAGGGCAGACGGTGGTTCCATAACGCTGGACGATACAACAATAGATCTCAAGGCTGCTACAAGAGAACAAGCCTCAGAGGTTCAAAGAAAAACCGGTTTTGTTTTCCAGAACTACAACCTTTTCAGAAACAAAACTGCGCTCGAGAATATTACCCTTGGCTTGACTTCCGGCAGGGGCGTGAGCAAAGAAGACGCCAATAAAAAGGACATGATGCTGCTTCGAAAGATCGGTTTGGAAGACAGAGCTAATTTTTACCCCAGCGAGCTTTCGGGCGGCCAGCAGCAGCGTGTCGCCATTGCGCGAGCCCTAGCCACAGATCCTGAAATCATTTATTTCGATGAGCCGACTTCCGCACTGGATCCGGAATTGACGGATGAAGTCTTAGAGGTAATGCGTCAGCTTGCCCGAGAAGGCATGACCATGGTTGTCGTGACGCATGAAATGAGCTTTGCGCATAATGTATCTAACCGGGTTATTTTTATGGATCATGGTTTGATCGTTGAAGAAGGCAGTCCCGAACAAATATTCGAACATCCGCAAAACGAACGTACGCGTGCTTTCCTTCGTTTAGCAAGCGGTTCACAGGAAGCGCAGCGCTCGGCATTGGAAGCTTTCAAGAAACAGCGTGAAGCGGAAAACGCGATGAATTCTCTTTAATTTTTAGTTATTGAATAAGATATGACACATAATTTTAATTCTTTGGTTAAGTTCGGCCTTGGCTTGTTTATGGCCGGTTCCGCTTCTCTTATGCTTGTCGGCTGCGATAAGGCACCGAGCGGCAATTCTTCGTCTGCCTCTCAAGACCACTTGGCTAGGATTAAATCTGCAGGCGAACTAAAAGTCGGTCTAGAGGGAGATTGGCAGCCGTTTTCTTTCCACGATGAAAAAGACGAGCTAGTCGGCTATGACGTTGAAGTCGCTCAGAATTTAGCAAAGAAGTTAGGCGTTAAGGCCAAAATCGTAGAAGGTCCCTGGGACGGTCTGTTTGCCGGCATGGATTCCGGAAGATATGACCTCGTGATTAACGGGGTGGACATTACTCCGGAAAGAGCTAAAACCTATGATTTTTCTACGCCTTATGCCTATGACCGTACTGTTTTGATTACTCGTTCTGACAATAACGACATCCATTCTTTTAATGATCTGAAGGGCAAGACAACGGCGAACTCCATCGGTTCGACTTATCAGGAAATCGGTGAGAAGTACGGCGCTAAGGTTAGCGGCGTGGATACCTTGGCCGAAACCCTCCAGATGGTAAAGAACAAACAAGTCCAGGCAACGATCAATGCTTCTACTTCTTTCGGCGACTACATGAAGCACCGTCCGGACGAACCCTTGAAGATTGCCGCTACGAAGGGCAAAGCAACTGAATATGCAATCCCGCTGAAGAAAGGAGCAGACAACGCTTCCTTGAAGAAGGCAGTCGACAATGCTCTTCAGGAGATGAAGAATGACGGAACGTTGTCCAAGCTATCCGTGAAGTATTTCGGCTCAGATCTGACCACGCCTAATTAACCACTTAGGCTGTTGAATTTCATTTCTATTTTGGACGGGGCTTCTTCAAAAAGAAGCCCCGTTTTGAATCAGTTACGGCAGTCTCCTCTCCGGAAAGGCTTACATTAACCACATCAAGAAAAAAAGATTTTTCGGAGGAAAAAAAATGAAAAAATGGGTTCTTTTGGTTTTGGCCGCAGTTTTTACGATCGGCGTCTCTGCTTGCTCGACCGTTAAAGGTGTAGGTCAAGACGTTTCAGCGGTAGGCAACGATATTGATACCGCAGCAACAGCTGTTCAGAAGAAACTGTAATTCAGGCCCGTTTGTTATTGATTCGTTAGAGGAAGATATGAAAAAATTTTCATTGATCGCTATTTTGGCTGCTTTCCTGATTGGTCTTGCCGGCTGCAACACTGTTAAAGGTGTCGGTAAAGACGTTGCAGCATTGGGCAACGGCGTTGACCACGCAGCAACAAAAGTCTCGAATAAAATGTAATTAAAGGCCCATCTGCTCGTTGATAGAACCAGACGAGCGATAGAGCGCAAAAAATCTCGCCTCTGCATACTGCACGAAGCGAGATTTTTTGTGAATTTCCCTCAGAATTCAGACGAGTTCACCAACACCGGACCAAGGCGCTAGTCAAACAGGAACGCAGACTCAGTTGTCAAAAGATTATTTTTGGCAGCGGCTTTCGTTCTTGATTTCCATCTCGGAAACATAAAATTCACCGCGGTGGTCAATATCACCTTCAACTTTGACGCAGGCGCCGACATCGAACTTGTGACCGCCATGGCTTTCAACCTTGGTACGGGCGTCAGCTTTGAAAGTCTTGCCCCCGATAACCCAAGTCGGATTTTGTGCAGAAGGCATTTTTTCAATTTTTCCGTAAAAAGCATCATCATCGCCGGCAGCGAAAGCGGACAAAGAGAAACTTAGAGCGGCTAAAGCAAGAAGAAATTTTTTCATTGATTTTTTAACGAGTTAAAGACAAAGAAAAAGCAGCCCGAAGGCTGCTCAACTCAATTAAGAATTAACGGCAGCGATTGTCGCGCTTCTGTTCGATTTCAGAAACGAAGAAGTTGCCTTCGCGGTCGATGCCGCCCTCAACCTTAACGCAGGAACCGACGCCGATCTTCTGATCGCGGCCGTGATCGATATTAGTGCGCTGGTCAGCCTTAAATGTCTTACCGCCGATAACCCAATCACCGTTTCCGGTTGCAGGCATCTGTTCAACCTTGCCGTAGAAGCCGTCGTAGTCGCGGGCAGAAGCTGTGCCCATGATCAGAGCGGCTGCTGCAAGGGGAAGTAAAACCTTAACGAATTTCATTTAAAACTCCTAGATCAAATTCTTTCCTGGTGACTTTGATTCTAAGGGGTTAGCCCTAATACACCTAGTTAAAGCTGTCCAAATTGAGCGGGGAGAAATGGAATGAAACAACTGAAATACTTTGTTTACTAAAGCCAAGGAAATCAGAAGGTTAAGTAGCAGAAAACTTGGTTTCAGACAGAAAAAAATCGGGCCGAAGCGGCCCGATTTGTAAGCCAGTTAGAAGTTAAGCAAGCTGCTTTTTAACATCTTCAAGCTTGTGCTGAACTTTGTCGAAAGTTTCGATCATAGTGGCAGAAGGCTTGTTCGGGTCAAGCAGGCTGACGACGATGATGGCAATGAAGGAGAGCACGAAACCGGGGATGATTTCGTACATGCCCCACCATGCGCCCTGGTGCCAAATCAGGACAGTTAATGCGCCGACGATAATTCCGACTAAAGCACCGTTGCGGGTGACGCCTTTCCACAGAAGAGAAAGGATAATGATCGGGCCGAAAGAAGCTCCGAAACCGCCCCAGGCATAGCTGACTAAGGAGAGAACCAGGTTGTTCGGGTCCGTAGCGATCAAGATCGCGACGACGCTGACGGCAACTACGGTAAGACGGCCGATCCAAACGAGTTCTCTCTGAGCAGCATGCGGACGGATGAACACCCGGTAGAAGTCTTCTGTCAGAACGGAAGAGCAAACCAGCAGCTGGCAGGAAAGGGT
This sequence comes from Acinetobacter sp. N54.MGS-139, assembly GCA_000980495.1. Classification (GTDB taxonomy): domain Bacteria; phylum Pseudomonadota; class Gammaproteobacteria; order Burkholderiales; family Burkholderiaceae_F; genus Parasutterella; species Parasutterella gallistercoris. Next base: position 36,405 of record LARN01000010.1, read on the forward strand.
ACTCATCACGGCAGCCAGAATAGCGGAGAGCAGAATACCGCCGATCCAAGGATTAAACAATGTCGTAGAAAGAATCATGAAAACACGTTCATGGTTTTCTGCAACGGCTTTGCCGAGATCCGGATGAGCCGAGAAGAAAGCAGATCCGAAGAAGCCTGCGGCAACGGCACCGGACAACGAGAAGATGAGCCAAATCATGCTGATCTTGCAGGCGCGCGGCATCACAGAAGCATTCTTGGCAGCCATGAAGCGAACCAGAATATGAGGCTGACCGAAATAACCAAGGCCCCAAGCCAGGAGTGAAATCACGCCGATGAAGGTCTGGCCCTGAAGCATGTTGAGGTGCGTCGGATCGACGGATCTGACCTGCTCAATCGTGGCGGTAAAACCTCCTAAATCGATCATGACGGCAACCGGAGCAATGATGAGCGCCAGGCACATCATGGCTGCTTGAATCGTGTCGGTCCAGCTGACGGCCAGGAAGCCCCCAAGGAAGACGTAGGCAAGGGTGGCAAAGGTACCGAAAATCAAGGCAGTGGAATAGGGAAGATCTAAGACGATTTCAAAGAGTCTGGCGCTCGCGACCATGCCAGAGGCAGAGTAAATCGCAAAGAAAAGCAGAATCACGACAGCCGAGATAATTCTCAGCAGGCGGGACTTGTCTTCAAAACGATGAGAGAAGTAATCCGGAAGCGTAAGAGCGTTGTGTGCTGTTTCGGTATAGACGCGAAGCGGAGCGGCAACGATGAGCCAGTTGGCCAGCGTGCCGAGTGCCAAACCGATGGCAATCCAAGATTCGCAGATACCGGAGAGGAAAACCGCACCCGGCAGTCCCATCAGGAGCCATCCGCTCATGTCGGAAGCGCCCACGGACAATGCAGTAACAACAGCGCCTAAACGGCGGCCGCCCAAGATATAGTCATTGAAATTTTTGGTGTAGCGCCAAGCCACTAAGCCGACAGCCACCATAACGACCAAATAGGCGAAAAAGGTGATTGAGATTGGTGAGAAATTCATTTTTAGACTGAAACAAAATTTGACTTATGTTTCAATCATAACGAAGGAGGCGGCGCTGAACGGAATCCCAAAAACAAATTATCTAAAAGTCAAGGAAAATCCGTGAGCATTAATCCTAACCGCCGATGTAAGACATCTCAATTCGCTGGCCGGCCCTGGCTTTGACGGTCTCTTCCGTTCGAATTTCGGAATAATGTTCGTCTCGCGTTGTCCAAATTCGTCCGATGGCTTCCTCGATTTCTTCATCCGAGGCACCTCCTCGGAGCATTTGGCGAATGTCGAAGCCTTCCGTCGCAAAAAGGCATTTGTAGAGTTTGCCGTCAACGGATAAACGAATTCGGGAGCACTCTTTGCAGAACGGTTCACTCACAGAGGAAATGAAACCGAGTTCTCCGCTTCCGTCCTTGTAGGCCCAGCGTGTGGCGACTTCACCTGTGTAGTTTGGATCTAAAGGCTCGATCGGATAAACGCGGTTGATCTCTTCGACGATTTGACGCGAAGGAATCACATCATCGAGCCGCCATCCGTTAGAAGTTCCCACATCCATAAACTCAATATAGCGGACGATAATTCCGGTGCCTTTGAAGTGCTCGGCAATTTTGATGAGTTCTTTTTCGTTGACGCCGCGTTTTACGACAACATTGATCTTGATCGAAGGAATGCCCGCGTCTTTTGCGGCCTGAATTCCGGCAAGCGTCTTCTCAATAGGGAAGTTGACGTCGTTGAGGTCCTTGTAAATCTGAGGATCCATGGCGTCCAAAGAAACGGTCAATCGTTTAAGTCCGGCGGCGGCTAAAGATTTGGCCTTAGCGGACAAGGCGGCTCCGTTGGTGGTCACCGCAACGTCAAGCGGTTTGCCGTTCCAAGTTTTGAGCTTGGAGAGTTCTTCGATCAGAAATTCGATGCCTTTTCTGAGAAGCGGCTCTCCGCCCGTGAGACGAATCTTTTCTACGCCGTTGGCAGCAAAGATCCGTCCCAATCGAATGATTTCCTCAAAGGAAAGAACTTCGGTATGAGAAAGGAAGCAATGGTCTTTCTCGAATTTTTCCTTCGGCATGCAGTAACGGCACCGAAAATTACAGCGGTCAGTTATAGAAATTCTGACATCGCGTAAAGGGCGCCCGCGGGAATCAATCCAGTGAGTATCGTCACGACGGATTTCACCGACCAGCGGGACCGTTTTGGTGGCGGCCTTAATTGGAATAACACGAGAAGACATGCTTGCGGTTTCAATTCGACGAAAAAAGTACGTTGATTATAAGGATTCCCGCTTAATCTCTGCTGACTTATTTGAGCATCGGCTGCGGAATACAGTTTGCGAACGCCTTCGAAACCGTTTTCTGGGAAGAAAATTTCCGATCAAACATTTCCGATCCTGCAGCTTTACCCGCAATTCAAAACAAAAAAGCACTGCAGAACAAAAAATTCTGCAGTGCAAGTACAACCGGGGAGAGGTTGATAATCGCCGAGAAATCAGCCCTTCATTGCCTTAGCGCGGGCAAGTGCTTCGCGAGCAGTACAGAGGGCTGGCCAAAAATACGGCGCGCTTAACAATGCTGGCCTCGATTGCCAACATGTTCATCGGAAATTGCTTCGAAAATCGAACTAAGGTGAGCTTCGTCTAGGATAACTGTATCTATTGGGGAGGAAATTGATTGATTAGGCCCCAATCAACTCCTCCTGAATGGAAAATTTCGGCCAGATCCTTTGAAAATTAAGTCTCTAAAGGCCATTGGGAAGAATCAAGCATTTTACAGAGCTTCCCTAACTATTTTCTTTGATAGAAAAGCCATAGGCCTTCCGGTTCAATCTTCTGCATTTCCTTGAGTTTGAATTCGAGCGGAGAAATCGGATGCTTGAAAAACGAACCCGTCTCAAAAGTTGTCGGCACAGAGCTTGAGCTGTCGACAAAAGGAATGACGACTAAGCTCAGTTTGTCGATGAGTTTTTCGTTGGCAAACGTTCCGTTTACCAGTCCGCCGCCTTGCAGCGAAATTCTCTCAATTCCAAAAATCGACTTCAATTTTTCCATCGGCTCGGTCAGATGGAATTCATTGCCTCGCGAAATGAGATAGGCGATGCCTTTTTCTCTCAGAAGGTTTAGATATTCCTTTGACGCTTGAGAAGAGGTAATGACGATGATTCTTGCGTCCTCGAGCCCCGGTCTTCCGTCCGGCTTTCCTGATTTCCATGGAATTTCGCCGAGCGGGTCAATAGCGACGACAAAGTAAGGTGCATGTTGTCCGCAGATGTAATCCGGATCATCCGTAATCTGAGAAGGTCTTGCAAACGCTTCCATGTCTTTTCCAACAAAGATTTCTTTTGCAGTCGAGGCGCCGTAAACCGTTGCTTGAGTCTCAAACTTTTGTTTTGTCTGAACGTAAAACTCTAAATATGGTCTGAGTCCTTCTTCTGCAAAAGATTGCCCGACGATTTTTCCGTCGATGGTACTGACCATATGACAAATGACTTCCGGTCGATTCATTTTTTCTCCTTTTTTTCGACTAACTCATTATGGGGAAAAGAGAATCTTTTTTCTGACATAAACTTCTCGGTTAGTTGTCTAATGATCTTAGAGCTGAAATGGTTGCTCGATAGGTACATTGATTGACCTTTTCATAGATCAAAGACGATTGGACAGTCGTATCGTTTTCAGATCGACTTGCCGGAGGATTCGGAAATGAAACTTAAGACACTTGACCAAGAACTGTCCGTTTGCAAGGTAGTCTCTATCTCCGACATTGATCTGAACGGTAAGTTCTTTTTCGTCGGTAAAACTGACGAAGAAATCTCACTTGTATGCCTTACGTCAGACGTCCCTGACAATACTACGGATCGCGCCGACGGCTGGAGGACTTTCCGGATAGAAGGCGTACTGGATTTTTCATTGATCGGTATTTTGTCCGAAATTTCTAAGGTTCTGGCAGAAAACAAGATCGGCATTTTTGTAGTCTCAACCTATAACACCGACTACATATTGGTGAAGAAAGAAAACCTTCAGAAGGCACAGCAGGCTTTGAAGGCTACCGGTTACGAAGTAGTCTAGAAAATCAACCTTTTGATACTTGCAGAAGCCGGCAAAAAAAACAGCTGGCTACTAGGCGTATCGGTTCTCAGCCAGTCATATCCCTCATTTCGCATGACTCAAAATCGACACTGCAGAAGTCTACGGCCCGTATATTAATGAAGAATTGTTCGGAGAAGCTTTGAAGCCTTTCCGTGACGAAGTGGTCATTTCTACCAAGTTCGGAATTTCTTTTTCCGAATACACGCACGGCGACATCATTCCTGACGCTCGTCCTGAAAAGATCCATCAGTCGGTAGAAGGTTCTCTGAAACGTCTTCAGACAGAAACCATCGACCTGTACTTCCAGCATCGTATCGACCCGAAGGTCGAACCCGAAGTCGTTGCCGAAGTGATGGGAGAGCTGATTAAGGAAGGAAAGATCCGTCATTGGGGTGTATCCGTGGCGCCGGAAGATTACATTCGCCGCGCCCACAAGGTCACACCGATCAGTGCGGTTCAGGACCGCTATTCCATGATGGCAAGAGGCATTGAAAAGCTCTTCCCGACGCTGGAAGAACTTGGCATTGGTTTTGTGGCTTATTCTCCGCTCGCCAACGGCTTGCTTTCCGGCGCATATGAAAAAGCCACGAATAAGAACTTCGAAGCTGTGGTCGATTACCGCTCCCGTATGCCGCAGTTCACGCCGGAAGCCATGAAGAAAAATGAAGAACTCATGGCGTTCCTTCAGAAGACCGCGGAAGAACACAGCGCAACCATGTCACAGCTCTCCTTAGCTTGGATGCTCGGCAAACATTCTTGGCTAACAGCTATCCCCAGCAGCCGTAAACTCGAAAGAATCGTTGAGAACGCCGGCGGCGCAGTCGTCAAACTCTCGGCAGAGGAAATCAAGGCGATTGACGAAGCCCTCGATAAACTGCCTAAGTCGGATATTTTCGGTGTGAAGAACAATTAAGGAGGTTGAATATGCTGTACAAGACTCTGAATAACGGCGTCAAAATGCCGATGCTCGGTTTTGGTGTTTTCCAAATTACCGATCCTGAAGAATGCCGAAAGGCTGTTCTCTGTGCTTTAGAAAACGGCTATCGCTCCATTGATACAGCTCAAGCCTATGGCAACGAAGAAGCCGTCGGGCAGGCCATCAAAGACAGCGGTATTCCTAGAGATGAACTGTTCATTACGACTAAGCTCTGGATCACAGATGTCTGCTATGAAGGTGCAAAGAAGGCATTTGCGGCCTCTCTGGAAAAGCTCGGCCTCGATTACCTGGACCTCTATCTGATCCATCAGCCGTATCACGATTACTACGGCGCATGGAGAGCCATGGAAGAATTCCTGAAGGAAGGACGCGCTCGCGCGATCGGTGTTTCTAACTTCGATATGGGCTGAATCGCAGACTTAATCGCTTTCAATGAAGTCAAGCCGGCCGTCGATCAGATCGAGTGCAACATCTTTAATCAGCGCCATTCAGACGAAGAATATCTGAATTCCAAAGGCATCGCGATGGAAAGCTGGGCTCCGTTCGCAGAAGGCAAGAACGATCTGTTCCACAACCCGGTGCTTCTGAAGATCGGCGAAAAATACGGCAAATCTATCGCTCAGGTCGTTCTTCGCTGGCAGCTTCAAAGAGGCATCATCTGCATTCCGAAGAGCGTTAACCCGGATCGTATCCGTCAGAACATCGACGTCTTTGACTTCGAACTGTCTTCCGATGATATGGCCGCCATTAACGCTTTGGATCAGAAGAAGACCGCTTTCTTTGACCACAATGATCCGAAGATGGTCGAGTGGCTCACCAAGCTTCATTGATTAGGAGACGATGCATGAAAAAAACTTTACTCGCAGTTCTGTTGGGTTCCTTTGCTTTCGCTTCCTTTGCTCAGCCGATCACGATTGAAAAGCAGGGCGCATTCTCTGCCGGCGGAACAGTTATCGAAGCCAAGAAAACTTTCGATCCGTACCATCCGGAACCGGATGCTATGACGCTGCATGGTGATCACGCTAATGTGATTTACCAAATTCCGGTTCATGCTAAGAATATTTCCTTAATGTTCCTGCACGGCGCCGGCCAGTCCATGAGAACTTGGCAGACAACGCCTGACGGCAGAGAAGGCTTCCAGAGCGTCTTCCTGCGTAAAGGTTATCCGGTTTATTTGATCGATCAGCCTCTCCGCGGCGATGCGGGCAGGGCAACCGTCGACGGAACGATTAAGGCAAGTCCCGATGAACAGTTCTGGTTCGGTCAGTTCCGTATGGGTCTATGGCCGAAGTTCTATGACAATTCAGCCTTTGCCAGCCAAAAGGATCTGAATTCTTTCTGGCGTCAGATGACGCCGAATACGGGTCCGTACAATGACAAGGTCATCGCCGATGCCGTTACTGACGCTTTGAAGAAGTCGGAAGGCACCGTCCTCGTCACTCATTCTCAAGGCTGCGGACTCGGATGGCTCATCGGAACGGAAGCCGGAAACAATTTGAAGGGCATCATTGCGTTTGAACCGGGTTCCGGATTCATTTTCCCGGAAGGCAAAGTGCCTGCACCGATTCCCAATAACAGTTTCTTCGGTCCGACTAAAGCTGTCGGTGTTCCCCTTAGTGAGTTCAAAAAGCTGACAAGGTTCCCGATTCTCATCGTATACGGTGACAATATTCCTAAGACCGAAGTCAAAAATCCCTACCAGGATTACTGGCGTGCGGCTTCGACGATGGCTCAGGAATTCGTCAAGGCTGTGAATGCAGAAGGCGGTCACGCTAAAGTACTTCATCTGCCGGATGTCGGTATTAAAGGCAACACACACTTCCCGTTCTCTGATAAAAACAGCGCAGAAGTAGCCAAGGTAGTGGAAAAGTGGCTTAGTGACAACGTGAAGTGATTAAGCTCTAGAAAATAGATCGGTCAGAGAGGAAGATCTTTGGCCGATTTTTCTTTGGACAGGAAAAAGGTGAAGGCAAATGAAAGACGACATTCTTGTGAGAGGCGCTCGAGTTCACAATCTCAAAAACATGGATGTGGACATTCCGCTCAACGAACTGGTAGCGATCTCAGGTCTTTCCGGCTCCGGCAAGTCCTCTTTAGCTTTAGGCGTCCTTTATGCAGAAGGATCGCGCCGCTACTTAGAAGCGCTGTCTGCCTACACGCGCCGTCGTCTGACACAAACTCAGGACGCCAAAGTCGATTCAGTAGAAAATATTCCGGCCGCGCTTGCTCTTCACCAAAGACCTTCAACACCGGATATCCGAAGCACGTTCGGAACGCTGACGGAACTCTTTAATTCAATCCGTCTGATGTTCTCACGCCTCGGTTCTCACCGCTGTCCTAACGGGCATTATTTACCGCCGACGCCGGCTGTGGCGCTTGGACAAAAACTCAAATGTCCTGTCTGCGGTGTTGAGTTTGATGCACCGAGTGCTGAGGACTTTTCTTTCAACAGCTCCGGTGCTTGCCCGACCTGCGGCGGAACCGGAATCGCTGTCACGGTCAATCGGGCAAGTCTGGTGCCAGATGAATCGCTGAGCATTGACGATGGCGCGGTTAAACCTTGGGGTACCCTCATGTGGTCGTTGATGACGGAAGTCTGCAAAGCCATGGGTGTCAGAACCGATATTCCGTTCAAAGATTTAACGCCGGAAGAAAAGAAAACCGTCTATGACGGACCGGCCGTTAAGAAGCACATCGTCTATACCAACAAAGGAAGCGGTCAAGCTGTTCCTTTGGACTTTACTTATTTCAATGCCGTTCGTACGGTTGAGAACGCACTCTCGAAAGTTAAAGACGAGAAAGGCATGAAGCGCATTGAGAAGTTCCTGACGAAGGGGCCATGCCCCGCCTGCCACGGAACTCGCTTTAATGAGAGGGCGCTGTCAACGAAACTCATGGGCAAGAACATCGCCGAGGTCTGTGCGATGACTCTTTCAGAGCTTGTTGTATGGGTTCAGAAGATCCCCGGACAAATGCCTTCTGAGATAGAGGAAATGGCTCAGAGTATCGTCAATGAGTTCTTAAGGACCGCCGAGAGACTGACAAATCTCGGTCTGTCTTATTTATCTTTGGACAGAGCGGGAAGTACGCTTTCCAACGGTGAGCTTCAAAGAGTCCAAATTTCTCGCGCGGTCAGAAGCGACACAACCGGTGTGCTTTACGTACTCGATGAACCTTCAATCGGACTTCATCCCTACAACGTGGACGGGTTAATGAAGATCGTTCGCGAGTTGGTTGATCGTAAGAACTCTGTCGTCCTCGTTGACCATGATCCGAGAATTTTGATGGATGCGGACCAATTGATTGAAATCGGTCCCGGCGCCGGCAAAGAGGGCGGCCGAATCGTTACACAGGGAACACCTTTAGAAGCCGAGAAGAATCCTCATTCTTTAATCGGTCCGTATCTGTCCGGAAAAGAATCTCTAAAAGTTCGCAGTCGAGCCACAGAAAAGGACATGTTTGAAAACGGCTCTATCAGAATTAAGACAAAGCCGTTCTATACCGTCAAAGCATTAGACGTCTCCATTCCTAAAGGACGAATGATTGCTGTCACCGGCGTCTCAGGTTCGGGTAAAACTTCTCTGGCTATTGAGTGTCTGGTGCCTGCGCTTCAGGCAGTTATTCAAGGCACAAAACTTCCTGAGCATGTGGATTCGATCGAGGCTAAGGGTATTCAATCCGTTAAAGTCATTGACTCCAAGCCGATTGGTGCGAACGTTCGCTCTACCGTTGCTACTTATGACGGCGTATTTGATGACTTGCGGAAACTATTTGCAAGAACTGCCGATGCCAAGGCAAAGGGTCTTACGGCTGGAGACTTTTCATACAACACGGGCAAATTGCGCTGTCCGGTATGTGACGGAACCGGCATTATCACGATGGATGTTCAGTTCCTTCCGGATGTCGATACGATCTGTCCGAGTTGCGGAGGCTCCCGATACGGAAAAGACGCTTATGACATCCTTTGGAAGAGCAAGGAAAAAGATTCCGTGTCGGTTTCTCTGCCGGGTCTGCTGAAGCTCACAGTAGAAGAAGCAGCCGGAATCCTGCATGAAGAAACGAAAATCGCTAAACAGCTCAAGATCCTACAGGACCTCGGTGTGTGTTACCTGACGCTCGGGGAAGCTACGCCTGCCTTATCCGGCGGAGAAGCCCAAAGACTGAAGCTTGCTTACGAAATGGAAACACCTCAGCAAGGCTCGGTATTCGTTTTCGATGAACCGACGATCGGCCTGCACCCTCAGGATGTTAAAAAACTGGTATTGATTTTTGATCATCTGATTCAGTTAGGCGCGACGGTGATCGTCATCGAGCACGACTTAGAACTCGTCACAAACTGCGATTACATTATTGACATGGGGCCGTGGGGCGGAACGGAAGGAGGCCGAGTCGTTGTTGAAGGCACACCTGAAGCAGTGGCTGCAACCTCGGAAAGCATTACCGGTAGATATCTGAAACAAGAGCTGGCTGAAGACAAGTAGTGCAGCGGGAAATTTCGCAAGAAGTCTTTTGCGGTAAAGCATATTTTTAGAAAATATCAGAAAATATGACAAAGAATTTTTGAGTGTTTTTTCATGGAAACAGATCTCTTCGGAATTCCTGACTCGCCTGATACAACTAAAAACGCTGCGACTGAAGCCGCCAAAGCGACCCGTAAAACTGCACCTAAAGATCAGGCGTCGCCTTTGGCGGAACGCCTTCGTCCTAAAACAATTGACGAAGTCGTGGGACAAAAGCATCTTCTCGGCCCCGGAAAACCGTTGAGAAGCGCGTTTGAAAACGCTCATCCTCACTCTATGATTTTGTGGGGCCCTCCCGGCGTCGGCAAAACTACACTTGCCAGATTGATGGCCGATGCTTTCGGGCTTCCGTTCATTTCGATTTCTGCCGTGCTCGGCGGAGTGAAGGATATTCGTGATGCAGTAGAAAAGGCCACGGCGAACAGAGAAAGGACTGGACGTTCAACCGTCGTTTTTGTGGATGAAGTCCATCGGTTTTCTAAGAGCCAGCAGGACGCTTTCCTGCCCCATGTGGAAAGCGGACTCTTCACTTTCATCGGTGCAACCACAGAAAACCCGAGTTTTGAAGTAATTTCAGCGCTTTTGTCTCGCTCCACGGTTTATGTGCTTGAGTCCCTCAAGGACGAAGACTTAAAAGAGCTGCTTGAGCGAGCTCTTGAAAGAGAGTATACGGGCCTTAAAGTAAATGAAGAGGCCGAGAAAATCCTCATCGGACTTGCTGACGGTGACGCGAGACGCTTCCTGAACGCTCTGGAAGTCTCCGCCACGATGGCAAAAGACCGAGGCATTAAGGTCATTGACGAGAAATTCGTCCGTGCAGCGCTGCCCGCAACCATTCGCCGATTTGATAAAGGCGGCGACAATTTTTACGACCAGATATCGGCACTGCACAAATCGGTGCGAGGGTCTGATCCGGATGCCGCTTTGTATTGGATGTGCCGTATGCTCGACGGAGGCGTGGACCCTTTATACATCGCACGCCGCTTAATGCGGATGTCGATCGAAGATATCGGTTTGGCAGATCCCCGCGGAATGGAAATCACAACCAACGCCGTCGATATCTACGAAAGACTCGGTTCGCCCGAAGGGGAGCTGGCTTTAGCTAATGCCGTGGTTTATTTGGCCTGTGCACCGAAGTCGGTCTCGGTTTACAAGGCATTTAACAAGATGAGAGCTTTTGTGAAGCAGGACGGAACGCGTCCCGTTCCGATGCACATTCGCAACGCGCCCACAAAGCTCATGCAAAAAGTCGGAAACGGCGCCGGCTATCGTTATCCGCCGGATGAACCGGGCTCTTTTGCCGCCGGCGTCAAATACTTTCCGGATGATATGGATGAGATTCGGGTCTACAAGCCGTCGCCTAGAGGCCTCGAGATCAAGATCGGAGAAAAACTCGCTCAGCTTCATGCTTTGAACGAAGAGGCCAGAAGAAGCGGCGATATGCCTAAAGGCAGAAGCGTTGGGACCAAACAGGCCAGTGAGCCGGATCCCAACATTCATACGGAATAGGAGCATAAGCCCCGCGAATGCGGGGCTCGGCTTGGTCATTACTGATTAGGCAAACATTTCGCTGGAGAGGTAACGGTCTCCGCTGTCGGGGAGGACGACAACTATATTTTTGCCTTTATTTTCAGGAAGCTTGGCGAGTTTTGTTGCGGCAGCCAAAGCGGCGCCGGCAGAAATGCCGACTAAGAATCCTTCTTCTCTGGGCAGCGCTTTGCCGGCTTCATAGGCTTCTTCGGTATTGATCTTCATGATTTCATCAATGACCTTTGTATTCAAAGTGTCAGGGATGAAACCGGCCCCGATGCCTTGGAGTTTATGGGGACCGGCAGGTTCTCCGCTGATGACGGCAGAAGTGTCAGGTTCGACTGCAGCAACCTTGATATTCGGATTCTGAGATTTCAGATACTTACCAACGCCGGAAATCGTTCCGCCGGTGCCGACGCCTGCGACAAAGATATCAACTTTACCTTCCGTGTCTCTCCATATCTCCGGACCCGTTGTCTTGAAATGTGTTTCAGGGTTGACGGGGTTCACAAACTGCCCCGGAATGATGCTGTTGGGAATGGATTTCGCGAGTTCCTCGGCTTTTTCTATAGAGCCTTTCATGCCTTTCTTACCGTCAGTAAGGACGAGTTCGGCACCGTAGGCTTTAAGCAGGTTGCGGCGCTCGACGCTCATGGTTTCCGGCATCGTCAGGATGATGCGCAGGCCTCTCGCGGCAGCAGCTGCGGCTAAGCCGATGCCGGTGTTGCCGCTGGTCGGTTCAATGATGACGGTTTCGCGGTTAAGTTTGCCGGCTTTTTCAGCGGCATCCAGCATGGCAAAACCGACGCGGTCTTTGACAGATCCGGCAGGATTGAAATATTCAATTTTGGCCAGGATGTTTGCTCCAAGACCGCGTTTGGCGGCATAACGGTTCAGTTGAACGAGAGGCGTATTGCCGATGAGTTCTCTGATGGATTGATGGATAGCCATTTGTAGTACCTTTAGAAAATATAAAAATTGTTTGTTGATCAGGTTAGCGCTTTTTCTTTGAGAAGCGGCTTTTGAGTTTTTAGAAATTTCGATTTCAGTCTCGGTTCAACATCGCTTTTGCTCTAAGCGGGTTGTCTGAATACTATTTAGAAAAATGTTCTGCATAATCAGAGGAATCCTTTTGCCATCTTAACCCCGCTAAGTACATAGACTCATCCGAGTGTTGAGTTTGGATTGATTTCAGAAAAATAAAGAGGGTATGTGTTAAATCAACACATACAGAGACAGCAGGAACAACAAGAGGCACTGAGAAGTGCTTCGAGTTCAAATTTTGTTGTTCTTGCGTTCATTTGGTTAGACCTTTTGGGTAAATTCTCTCGCCCGCATTCTTCATTTCGAAAAAATTTTTAGCAGGACAGTTCTTATTGTATGAAGCAAAACAATGAAAAACGGACTCCAACGAATTATTTTTTTACCCATTTTGGTAGCGGCGACTCAAACTTTGCCGTTTTTTCTTCGTCATTGAAAGCAAAAAACAAAGAACTTGGTCTTTACTCAGATTGTTTTTGAGATGCAGATCAAGGAAAACGTCTAGAAGAGCCCTGCGTGCAATATGTGACGAAGTGTCGCGATAGCGTACAATCAAACAATTCAAATCAATCTAGAAGAGAAATTACATGCTTGATTCAAATCTTCTTCGCAAGAATTTGCCCGAAGTTGTCGCTCGCTTGGCAACTCGTAAATTTCAATTCCCTACTGAAAAATACGAAGCCTTAGAAGGCGAACGTAAAGCGATTCAGACTGAAACGGAAGAACTTCAGGCTCGCCGCAACCAGGTTGCTAAGAAAATCGGCGCTGCCAAAAAGGCCGGTGGAGACGCTACGGAACTCCTGAAAGAAGGCGCAGCTATCGCTGAAGGCTTGGCCGCCTTGGAAGGCAAGAACGCTGCCGTTAAAAAAGCTCTCAACGATCTTCTTTTAACGATTCCGAATCTTCCGGATCCTTCCGTTCCTGTCGGTAAAGACGAAACCGAAAACGTTGAAGTCCGCCGCTGGGGCACACCTCGCGAATTCGATTTTGAAATCAAGGATCACGTCGATGTCGGCGGTCCGTTGGGCCTCGACTTTGACGTCGGCGCTAAGCTTGCCGGAACACGCTTCTGCTTCATGAAAGGCCAGGTTGCTCGTCTTCACAGAGCTTTGGCTCAGTTTATGCTTGACACTCATACTCAGGAAAACGGCTATACAGAGTGCTACACACCGTACATTGCTAATCAGGAAACCTTGATCGGTACCGGCCAGCTTCCTAAATTCGAAGAAGACTTGTTTGCAGCTAAGAAGGGCGGCCAGGAAGGCGAAGGCGAGATCTTCTACCTCATCCCGACTTCTGAAGTTACGCTCACAAACTCCGTTCGCGGTCAGATGCTCAAAGAAAGCGATCTGCCGATCAAGATTACCGCTCAGACACCTTGCTTCCGTTCCGAAGCGGGTTCTTACGGTAAAGACACACGCGGCATGATTCGTCAGCACCAGTTCGAAAAAGTCGAAATGGTTCGTATCGTTAAACCGGAAGAAAGCTACAAGCATTTGGAAGAAATGGTTGTCTGCGCAGAAGGCATCCTTCAGAAACTCGGACTTCCGTATCGCGTGATTACACTGTGCACCGGTGACATGGGCTTTGGTTCCGCCAAGACTTATGACTTGGAAGTTTGGATTCCTGCTCAGAACACTTACCGTGAAATCAGCTCCGTCTCCAACTGCGAAGCCTTCCAGGCTCGTCGTATGCAGACTCGCTTCAAGAACGCTCAGGGCAAGACCGAGTACGTTCATACATTGAATGGTTCCGGCTTGGCTGTCGGCAGAACTCTCGTTGCCGTTCTGGAAAACTATCAGAACGCAGACGGTTCCGTCACGGTTCCTGAAGTTCTCCGTCCGTACATGAACGGTCTGTGCGTATTGAGACCTGAAAATCAGAAATAATTCATTTCGTTGAATTGTGACGCTGCTTCGGCAGCGTCTTTTTTACCTGAAAGAAAATGAAAGAAGACCTCCCCACCATCGCCATCCTCGGTACCGGCGGTACGATCGCCGGGAAAGCCGGATCTGCCTCTGCAACAACCGGCTATGTTCCGGGTTCTGCCACTGTTGAAGATCTTTTAGCCTCTGTCCCCGGGTTAGAAGACATCGCCAACCTTAGCTCTGTCCAAGTTTCCAATATCGGTTCTGAGGATATGACCGATGAAATTTGGGCTCGATTAGTTAAAGAAACAGAAAGCCAGCTCAAGGATCCGGAAGTCACCGGTGTTGTTATTACGCACGGTACGGATACTTTGGAAGAAACAGCTTTCATGCTCAATCAAGTATTGAAGAGCGAGAAGCCAGTTGTTCTAGTCGGTTCTATGAGGCCTGCAACTTCGATTTCTGCCGACGGTCCCATGAATCTTCTGAATGCTGCAAAGGTGGCAGCATCTCCGGAAGCAAAAGACAAGGGCGTTTTGGTCGTTCTTAACGACGAAATCCACGGCGCCAGAGACGTCACAAAAACCAATACCACGAATTGCGACACCTTTGCTTCTCCTCGCTTAGGCGCGCTCGGGTTTATTACCGGCGGAAGAGTTTCTTTCTTTAAAGAAAGTGCCCGACCCCATACGCTCAAAACACCGTTTACTTCCGATCTTCTGTCTGACCACAAAGATCTTCCGATTGTCGACATCATTTATGCGCACTCGAACGGCGACGGACGTTTAATTAAGGCGGCCGTTCAATCCGGCGCTAAGGGAATTATTTATGCCGGAATGGGCAATGGTTCCATTCATTGCAAAGATTTGCCGGAACTTGAGAAGGCATTGGAAGAAGGCATTCCGGTTGTTCGTGCTTCCCGCTGCGGCAGCGGAGAAGTGGTTGATTCTTCCCCTGAATGGACAGAAGCCGGCATGATCAACGCCGGAACTTTGAATCCTCAGAAGGCGAGAGTGCTGCTTCAGCTGTGTTTGGCCGCAGGCTACTGCCATGAAAAAACAGCGGAAGTGTTCTTGAACGCATAACTCGCAAGCTATTACTACACGAGTTAAAAAATCAAAAATTGAAGAAGTCTTGAGGCTCAGGGAATTTTAACGAATTTCCTGAGCTTTTACTACTAAAGATTTACTACGGAAAAACCGAAGACTGAGAGGTTATAGCGCTTTCAAGAAGTGCCAAAAAGGACCGGCGCCTAAAGCGCCGGTTCGAATCACTCGATTAGCTTAAAACAGCTCCGGAAGTACCGGAAGAAACAAGCTTGGCGTATCTCGCTAAGTAGCCGGTCGTGATCTTCGGCTGGCGAGGCTTCCAGTTCTTGCGGCGTTCTTCCAAAACTTCATCCGAAACTTCAAGGTCGAGCTTGTGTTCGGGGATGTTGATGGAGATGATGTCGCCTTCTTCAATCAAACCGATCGGGCCGC
Source organism: Acinetobacter sp. N54.MGS-139 (assembly GCA_000980495.1). Taxonomy (GTDB): domain Bacteria; phylum Pseudomonadota; class Gammaproteobacteria; order Burkholderiales; family Burkholderiaceae_F; genus Parasutterella; species Parasutterella gallistercoris. The sequence continues at coordinate 51,866 of LARN01000010.1, forward strand.
CCAGTGCTGCTTCAGGAGAAACGTGACCGATAGCTGCACCGCGGCTGGCTCCGGAGAAGCGGCCGTCGGTAATCAAAGCAACGGTAGAACCTAAACCGGCGCCCATGATGGCGGAAGTCGGGGAAAGCATTTCGCGCATGCCGGGACCGCCCTTCGGACCTTCGTAGCGAATAACCACAACATCTCCGTCTTTGATATTGCCGCCCCAAATAGCCGCAATGGCTTCTTCTTCAGAATCGAAGACACGAGCCGGTCCTTTATGGACAAGCATTTCAGGAGCAACAGCGGAACGCTTCACGACGGAACCTTCAGGGGCGAGGTTGCCGAAGAGGGCGGCAATACCGCCGGTTTCACTGTAAGGTTTGTCGACCGGACGAATGATTTCTTCGTCTTTGTTTTCTGCGTCGGCAATGTTTTCAGCAACCGTCTTGCCAGTAACGGTCATGAGGTCTGTCTTGAGCAGTCCTTTCTTATCAAGCTCTTTCATTACGGCAGGAATACCGCCGGCTTCGTTGAGTTCTTCAATAAAGTGGGGGCCGGCCGGAGAGAGATGGCAAAGATTCGGTGTTTTTTCCGAGATTTCATTTGCCAAGTGCATGTCGAGCTTGTAGCCGCATTCATGAGCAATAGCCGGCAGATGCAGCATGGAGTTCGTCGAGCAGCCTAAAGCCATATCAACCGTCATGGCGTTCAGGAAGGCATCGTAAGTCATGATGTCGCGCGGACGAATATTCTTTTCCAGAAGTTCCATCACTTTCATACCGGCCTTTTTAGCCAGACGGATGCGGGCGCTCTGAACAGCAGGAATCGTGCCGTTGCCCGGTAGGCCCATACCCAAAACTTCGGTCAGGCAGTTCATGGAGTTTGCTGTGAACATGCCGGAGCAAGAACCGCAGGACGGACAGCATTTCTGTTCAATTTCCGTCAGTTTCTTGGCATCAATCTTCCCTGCCTTGTAAGCGCCGACCCCTTCGAAGGCGGATACAAGAGAGAGCTTCTTCTTACCGATGATGCCGGCGCTCATTGCGCCGCCGGAAACAAGAATAGTCGGAATATTCAAACGAGCGGCAGCCATCAAAAGACCTGGAACGTTCTTGTCGCAGTTAGGAACCATGACCAAAGCGTCAAAAGCATGGGCAATAGCCATTGCTTCGGTACTGTCTGCGATCAGTTCACGGCTGACGAGAGAATACTTCATGCCTTCGTGTCCCATTGCGATACCGTCGCAGACGGCAATAGCCGGGAAGACGATAGGAACACCGCCGGCAAGGGCAACGCCTTGTTTAACAGCGTCAACGATCTTGTCCAGATTCATATGTCCCGGAACGATGTCGTTCTGGGAGCTCACGATACCGATGAGAGGTTTTTGGATTTCTTCATCGGTTAATCCCAGTGCATAGAGAAGGGAGCGGTGGGGGGCGGCCTGAGGACCAACTTTTATTTTGTCACTGCGCATTCTTTTAATTACCTATGTAACGATGTGATTTTTAAGAATAATATCGTTTGCTTTACACGATTCTGCGGTATCCGACGATCTTGTTTTTCCAGTAGACACCGGAGAGACTTTCCATTCGGACATAACCGCCGGAAGAGGGTGCATGAAGGAAGCGCCCTTTATCAGCGACCAAGCCTGTGTGGAGTCGTCGGCCGATCCTGAAAACAACAATATCGCCCTGCCGGGCGTTGCGGGCAGCCACCCATTTGCCGGCTTTTGATTGAGCGGCGGTGTGGCGGGGAACGGTAATTCCGTGTTTGCCGTAAGCCCAGAAAATGAGACCCGAACAGTCAAAACCGTCCGAGGGAGAAGCTTTCCCGTATTTATATTTTGCTCCGTACTGACTCATTGCGGTTCTGAGGACTTTTGATCCTTCTGAGTTGTCATAGGAGACGGGCTGATAGCTATAACGATCAGAGGAGAACATAGAACAGCCGGAAAGAAAGGAGGAAACTGAAGCCAAAAGGATCAGTTTTCTTCGCGTCATGAGCTGTTCAAGCATCAATTTGGAACTCCTTCGGGTCTTATTTTAGATACGATTCTAAAATTTTATACGATGCACAATGTGAAAACGGATTGCGGTAGGATCAATTCATTTGCCGCGGGTAAATCCGCATCAAAATTTAGTTGCCTCTGAAGGAATTTGGAAAACGCCAAGTACAAAAAGAAATTGCCGCGTAAAGCGGCAATCCCAAACACGATTAAGTGTTCAAATTATTATTTAGCAGGAGCTTCTTCTTTTTTGGCTTCTGCTTTAGCGGCCGGGGCCTGCTCCTGAACCATAACAGTAGAGAGCTGGCAAAGACGCATATGGAAGTCGTCGGCTTTGGCCGGGTCGATGGGCAGACCGCCGTCAGTGAAGACCTTCAGGACTTTGTTGAAGTCTGCGAAGATGTCGCCGCGAGCGAAAGTGTGTTCGTGATGACCGCCGATCATGTCAATCCAAGCAAAAGTAACGGTGAAAACGTTGTCTTTGCGTTCGAATCCGAGGAAAGAAACGTCGCCGGGATTCATTTTTGCTTTTAACTGCTCAGGGGGGACCGAGGCTTTAACATTGCCGAGAGGTGCTGTCATTTTTACTCCTTTCTAAAATGAATCGTTATCTTATTTCAACTGATTCAAAAATACAATTTTTTTCAAAAGGGTAAGCGTTTTCTCTCACTCACTCGTGAATTTCCAGCGGTTTCCTACTCTCGACGCCAAGAAGCTCGTTAACGCCCCAAAAATGTCAGCACATCATCGAGGGATTTGCCACTTTTAGATAG
>LARN01000185.1 GCA_000980495.1 Acinetobacter sp. N54.MGS-139
ATGTGAGGATAGGTAAGAGTAACGATTTGTCCTGTATAGGAAGGATCCGTGAGGATCTCTTGATAGCCCGTCATTGCCGTATTAAAAACGACTTCGCCCACGGACATGCCGGAAACGCCGATAGACCGGCCTTTAAAAACAGCTCCGTCCGCAAGCACTAATGCTGCTTCAGGTCGGGCGTCATTAATTAGATGATTATGCACTATGACTCCGTATCGCCATCGAGACGCCGTTTCGGTCCCGATCGCAGTTAGAAAAAAGCTCGACTCAAGTTGAGTTTGAGACCGAGCGAAATTGATTATATCAACGGGTATTTAGCGGACTTGAAAGATGAAATACTGTTTTTAGATATAGAGGAAAGTTCCTAGATGATGCAATTTTTAGTTTGTTTTTAGGTAAATGTCTTATGCCCTAAATTCTTTATATAAGGGCATGCCTAAGCACCGACAGAGTCGGTGCAGCTCCGGTCCTCTTAACGAGCACCGGAGTTTATTAT
>LARN01000089.1 GCA_000980495.1 Acinetobacter sp. N54.MGS-139
CCTGCAGACAGGCGCTAACGCCATGCAGACGGCTGTGGATGTCAAAAAGCGGCTTCAGGAGCTCTCCAAGAACTTCCCGGATGATATCGCTTATGTGATTACGGACGATAACTCAAGATTCGTCGAGGCTGCCCTTAATGAGGTGGTTCAAACCTTACTGGAAGCCGGTCTTCTCGTGCTTTTGGTTGTGTATCTCTTCCTGCAAAATTGGCGCGCGACCCTTATCCCGATGCTTGCGGTGCCGGTTTCTTTGATCGGTACATTAGCCGGTCTCTGGGCTCTGAATTTCTCTCTGAATACCTTGACGCTTTTTGCGATGACGCTCGCCATCGGTATTGTGGTGGACGATGCGATCGTGGTGCTGGAAAACGTCGAACGTATTATGGAGACGGAAAAGCTCAACGCTTTCCAAGCTTCTCAGAAGGCTATGAAGGAAGTGGCGGGCGCTCTGGTTGCCATTGTGCTGGTGCTGAGTACGGTATTTACACCGGTGGCGTTCTTGGGCGGTATTGCCGGTGAGCTGTATCGTCAATTTGCTGTGACCATCGGAGTTTCCGTGGTGCTTTCGGGTTTTGTGGCTTTGACGCTGACGCCGGCCTTGTGCGCTATTTTGCTCAAACACAAGAACAAGCCTTTCAAGATCTTCCAGCTCTTTAACGACGGGTTCGAACGTTTCAAGCTGAACTACATCAAAGGCGTGTCGTTTAACCTTCGCCATCGTTGGTTTACAGCTGCGATTCTTGTAGCAGTCATCGTCGGATGCTGGCAATTCCTTCAGATCGTGCCGACTTCTTTTGTTCCACGCGAAGACCAAGGTATTTTGCGCGTGGCGATTCAGCTGCCGGAAGGAGCGACTTTGAACCGTACCGGTGTCGTGGTCACAGACTTGAGCAGAGAGATTCGCAAGATCCCCGAGGTTGAGAACGTGACGGCGCTGGTGGCTAACGATACGATCGCCAATGACACGAAATCCAATGCTGCGTCTCTGATTGTTCAGTTAAAGCCCTGGGATCAAAGAACGCGCAGCGCAGAAACGATTCGTCGCCAGCTTCAGACATTGGTGAACGCTCGTACGGACGCTGTAGGTCAGGCCGTGAACCCGGCACCGATCCGCGGTTTGGGTCGTGCCGGCGGTTTGGACTTCTATATTCAGTCCAGAGAATCGGACAATCCGCTGGAGCTCCAGCAAGTGGCTGAGGATTTCCGTCAGCGTCTTGTCGCTCGCCCAGAGATTGCCTCCGGCCGATCGATGATCCAGGCCGATGCTCCTCAGCTTTACCTTACTGTTGATGAAGCGAAGGCTTTGGCCATGGGTGTTGCGATTTCCGACGTTTATGACACGCTCGGCTATTTCATGGGCGGCAAGTACGTCAATGACTTTACGCGTATCGGCAAAATCTTCCGCGTCATTATTCAGGCCGATGCCCCGTATCGCATGACACCGGAGTCGCTGGGCGATCTTTATGTCCGCTCGGATACCGGCAAGATGGTGCCGCTGTCCACATTGGCGCACGTTGAACGTACATCCGGTCCGGAATCTCTGAAACGTGAAAACGGCTTCCTAGCTGCGTCTATGAACGTGAATGCCGCACAAGGTTATTCCACCGGCGACGTGATCCGCGCCGTAGACACTGAAAGTCAGTATTTGCCGAGCGGCTATTACGTGGACTGGACGGGTCAGGCTTTCCATGAAAAACGTATCGGTAGTTCATCTGCTGCCGCGTTTGCTTTCGGTTTGATTATTGTGTTCCTGATTTTGGCGGCACAGTTCGAGCGCTGGTCGCTTCCGATTGCCGTGGTGATGGCAGTGCCTTACTCGGTGTTGGGTGCGCTTGTAGCGACGTATTTCCGCGGCTTCTCGAACGATATTTACTTCCAGATCGGGTTGCTTGTGCTGATTGGTTTGACAGCTAAGAACGCCATTTTGATTGTGGAGTTTGCGGCCCAGAAGATGGAAGAGGGACTTGAAGCAAGACAGGCAGCGCTGGAAGCTGCGAAACTCCGCTTGCGTCCGATTGTGATGACCTCCATGGCCTTCATCTTGGGCGTCATTCCGCTGGCGACGGCAACCGGTGCCGGTGCGGCAGCTCGTCAGTCCATGGGTACAGGCGTGTTGGGCGGTATGCTGGCTGCTACGTTTATCACGACGTTCTTTATTCCGGTCTTCTTTACATGGTTTGTTTCTAAGAAGATTAAAGCTCGTCGATAGTTGACAGGAAAGCTCTGCATTGCATAAACGGCCGGGAAAAGATTCTTTGGATTCTTACCCGGCCGTTTTAACTGAATCTGAAAAGATTCAATCGATCACATATCTGCCGCGAGGATCTCCATTTCTTTTCGGAAACTGCTGAAGGCCGTAATCGTATCCGGATCGTCAGGCCCGTCTTTTTGAAATTCGGATTGGATTCCTTCCGTTCGATTCAACACATACGCCTTAAGCGCAATGAACTGAGGGAGGGGAGGCAGGCTCGTTTCATACTCGTCCTCTATGTTCGCTAATGTTCCTTGCATCCCGTACTTCTTGAACATCATATCGACTAGACGTACAAACTCATAAGCAAATTCTTTAAAGGGCATGACATGAGAGGCAAGAAGCTTCTCATCGTGGCCGTACAAATCCGAGTTTGCATCATAAAAAGAAACTTCGATGTCAAAGTCATCTTCTTTTTCTAATTCGATTCTGCGGATGTCCCACCGATAACCGTCAGATTCCTCAGACCAATGAATGCTGTATTCAAAGGCGACGTCATCTTTGTATTTAATGGAGTATCTGGGGTCCTCCTTTTTGGATTGGAAAAATACATTCTGAGGAAAAGGAACAGGACAAAATTTGGTCAAATTCTTGAAGATTTCATAAAGTGTGGATGTTGCCAACACAGTGGAGATAAAGACAGTTCGCTCAACTTCAAAGAATTTCACGTCGACGTACAGCCAGCCAATAGAAAATCGGGTTATTTCCATTGCGAAATTTTTAGAGTCATCTGATACTTGCATCTTTCAACCCTTCATGAATAAAAGTAGCTGGGAATTTGACCTTCAGACTAGAAGCTTAAATACAACCCCTTCATGGTTCTTAACATGAAGATACTAACGCAATCCTAACGATTAGGCCTGCAGGGTAGCGGGAGACCCCTCTTGAGGTTTTCAGAAAATACGTGCTTATTACCTAAGAGTCGGACGATAAATACATCTTGAGGCGAGACAGCTAAATATTTCTTCAAAACCTATTGAAAAATATAGGTTTTTTCTTGACTTTTTAAGATGTGTGTATTATAATTATAAGCATATTTGAAGAAGGTTCCTGATCATGTCTAAGCCAATAACCGGAAAAACTACCACCTCTGTTTGGAAGCAAAAGCGTAAAAACGGCGATATTTACGTCTGGGAAAG
>LARN01000186.1 GCA_000980495.1 Acinetobacter sp. N54.MGS-139
TATGAAGATTAAAGCCCCCACATTCGCTGATTTATTTGCAGAAACCTCACCGCAGCTGGGCGGTGCCAGAAGAACAAAGTTCCTGGAGACTTTAGACCGCATCATTCCTTGGCAGGACTTGAAATCTTTGATAGGCCCTTATTACAGTGAAGGCAAACGCGGCGCTCAGCCTTATCCTCTGGAACTCATGATCCGCATTCATTTCCTTCAGCTGGTTTATAACCTTTCTGATCCCATGTGTGAGGAGACGCTTCACGACTCGTTCGCATGCCGCCGCTTTGTCGGTCTGACGATGGATTCAAAATGTCCCGATGAGACCACGATCCTACGTTTCCGTCATCTCCTTGAGAAAAACGTTCTGGACAAACAAGTCTTTGATTTGTTCAAGCAGCAGCTTACCGCCAGGGGGCTTCTGTTCAGCAAGGGCACGATTGTTGACGGCTCTTTTATTGAAGC
>LARN01000090.1 GCA_000980495.1 Acinetobacter sp. N54.MGS-139
GACGGCCATCACGGAAACCAGAGTTGTATCAGAACGCATGGCTTTAGCCAAAGCGTCGAGGTCTAAGAGTCCGTCCTTGCCGACATCCATGTAGGTGACCTCAAAGCCTTCGCGTTCAAGTTCGCGCATGGAGTCCAACACGGCTTTGTGTTCGGTCTTTACCGTGATTAAATGCTTACCTTTGTCCTTATGGAAACGGGCTGCACCCTTGATGGCGAGGTTGTCGCTTTCGGTGGCTCCGCTGGTCCAGACGATTTCTTTTGGATCGGCATTGATCAGTGCTGCGACTTCAGCGCGGGCATTTTCAACGGCTTCTTTAGCTTTCCAGCCGTATTCGTGGCTCGTGCTGGCAGCGTTGCCGAAATTCTCATAAAGGAAAGGAATCATCTTGTCGACGACACGGGGATCGACAGGAGTGGTCGCAGAATAATCAAGGTAAATAGGGAACTTCATGATTAGCTCCAATGAAGAGATAAATTGGGGATTGTTTAAACCTTCGGTTTGATAATTGAGACGGGGCTTAAGCCCTGATCTTTGAGTTTTTTCTTGTCAGCCAAGGTTTTCAGCGAGATCCCTTTTAGGAATCTGCGGATTTCCTCGTTGAGGCTTTCCCAAAGATCGAATGTGATGCACTCACCTTCTCCGTCGCAGACTGCTCTGTTTTTATCGCAGCTGGCTTTCTCCAGCGGGTCGTCCACGGCTTCTAAAATATCGATCACCGTGATTTGATCCGCGGGCTTAGCCAAACGGTAGCCGCCGGCAGGACCGCGCACCCCTTCAAGGAGACCTGCTCTGCGCAGCTTTCCGAAGATCTGCTCAAGGTAGGCACTCGAAAGATGGCGTCTGTCACCGATCGCGGCGATCGACACATACTCTTCAGGGTCATGAAGAGCAATATCTAGCATCGCAGTAACGGCAAAACGGCCTTTAGTAGTGAGTTTCATCTTTATTCCGATTTAATTTGTCGGAAATAATAGACCGTTTTATTTCCGAGCGCAATAGTCGGAATTGAAAAAGCCCTCCGAAGAGGGCTAAGAAGGAAAATGAATTTTCAGCGGCTACAGAGCTGAGCCGGGAATGTAAACAGAAGCGCGTTTCTTAACGACTTCCAGCAGGCCTTCGCAGGCGTCTTCACAGTAGTCGAGTACCGTGTTGAAACCCTCGTTGCCGCCGTAATACGGATCGGGCACTACGGCCGTATCGTATTCCGTTGCGTAACGCATCAGAAGCGCCAGCTTGTGTTTATACATCGGAGGACAGATCTGCTGCATCGCAGTCAGATTTTCCCAGTCCATCGCCAAAATGAAGTCGCACTCTCTAAAGTCGTCGGATGTAATCTGACGAGCCCTAAGTTCGGATAAGTCATATCCGCGCTTACGGCCTGCTATCTGAGCGCGCACGTCCGGCGCCTCTCCGACGTGATAACCATGTGTACCGGCAGAATCCACGATTACTTTGTCAGTCAGTCCGGCTTCCTTCACCATTTTCTTAAAAACTGCTTCAGCCGTAGGGGAACGACAGATATTCCCCATGCACACAAATAAAACTTTTACCATGTTTTTTGCATTCTTCTTAATTGACGAATTAATCACACCTCTCTCGCGTACACCGCAGGCAGGTTGCAATAGCTTACGAGCCCCTAACGCTTTTTGCAAAAATGTATAGGGTAATTACTAATAATTCAACTCAAAATGAGCACTCAGGCGTTCGGTTTTGCGACTTCCTCGTCTTCTCCAGGCGTTGCTCCGAAAACCTGTTTACGAATGGATGCCAATTTATCACGGACTTCAGAGGCTTTTTCAAATTCGAGATTCTTTGCATGCTCAAACATTTCGTTTTCGAGCCGTTTGATTTCGCGCGCAAGTTCCTTAGGTCCCATTTTTTCGTAATCCTGACCGTCAACCAGCCCGAATTCGTTCTCAAGGCTATCGCTCTTATAGACGCCGTCGATAATGTCTCGAATCTCTTTCTTAACGCTCTTCGGCGTGATGTTGTGCGCCACGTTATAGGCAGTCTGTTTTTCTCTGCGTCGAGCCGTTTCGTCCATCGCTCTGCGCATGGAGTCTGTAATCGTATCAGCGTAAAGGATGGCTTTTCCCTCAACATTACGTGCCGCACGACCGATTGTCTGAATCAGTGAGCGTTCGCTTCGCAGGAAGCCTTCTTTATCCGCATCCAAAATCGCGACCAAAGCTACTTCCGGAATATCCAAGCCTTCTCTCAGCAAGTTAATGCCGATCAGAACATCGAAGACACCGGCACGCAGGTCTCGAATAATTTCCACGCGTTCCACCGTATCAATATCTGAGTGCAGGTAACGCACTTTGATGTCGTTGTCCTGCAGGAAGTCGGTCAAGTCTTCGGCCATGCGTTTGGTCAGCGTCGTGATCAGAATGCGCTGGCCTTTCGGGATTCTTTCTTTAATTTCGCCGAGTACATCGTCCACCTGAGTCGTGGCCGGACGCACTTCTACTTCCGGATCCACCAGGCCGGTCGGACGCACCACCTGCTCCACGATCTGGGAAGAATGATTCAGTTCATAGTCGGCCGGAGTGGCCGAGACAAAGATTGCTCGGCGCATCTTGCTTTCGAATTCGTCAAAGCGGAGCGGACGATTGTCCTTGGCGCTCGGAAGACGGAAACCATACGTCACAAGCGTTTCTTTTCTGGCGCTGTCTCCTCGGTACATACCGCCGATCTGACCCAAAAGAACGTGAGACTCATCGAAGAACATCAGCGCGTCCTTCGGCAGATAGTCGATCAGGGTCGGAGGCGGCTCTCCGGGCAGACCGCCTGCAAGGTGTCGGCTGTAGTTCTCAATGCCTTTGCAGAAGCCCACCTCATGGAGCATTTCCAGGTCAAAGAGCGTTCTTTCGCGGATTCGCTGAGCTTCAAGCAGCTTGCCGCTTTCTATGAATTTTGTCTCCTGGTCTCTGAGCTCATCTTTGATAGCTTCAATAGCGCGAAGAATATCGTTTCTCGGCGTGACGTAGTTAGACGTCGGATAAATGGCGAAGCGGTCTACCTTCTGACGTGTTTTACCGGTCAGCGGATCGAAGAAGTACATTGCTTCGATTTCGTCATCGAAAAGTTCGATACGCAGCGCCATTTCCGAGTGTTCCGCCGGAAACACGTCGATCGTATCGCCGCGGACGCGGAACTTACCGCGCGTAAATTCCATGTCGTTGCGCTCGTACTGGATGCGCACCAAATGAGAAATCAAACCGCGCTGCTCGATCTTGTCACCGACTTTCAGGATCAGACGCATTTCGGTGTAGGACTCGGGCTTACCGATACCGTAGATAGCGGAGACAGTGGCCACAATGATCACATCGCGACGTTCCAGCACACTCTTTGAAGCCGACAGACGCATCTGCTCGATGTGC
>LARN01000092.1 GCA_000980495.1 Acinetobacter sp. N54.MGS-139
GACGGCCATCACGGAAACCAGAGTTGTATCAGAACGCATGGCTTTAGCCAAAGCGTCGAGGTCTAAGAGTCCGTCCTTGCCGACATCCATGTAGGTGACTTCAAAGCCTTCGCGTTCGAGCTCGCGCATGGAGTCCAACACCGCTTTGTGTTCGGTCTTTACCGTGATTAAATGCTTGCCCTTGTCCTTGTGGAAACGAGCTGCACCCTTGATTGCGAGGTTGTCGCTTTCGGTTGCGCCGCTGGTCCAAACGATTTCTTTCGGATCGGCGTTGATCAATGCTGCCACTTCAGCGCGGGCGTTTTCAACAGCCTCTTTGGCTTTCCAGCCGTACTCGTGGCTCGTGCTGGCAGCGTTGCCGAAATTCTCGTAGAGGAAAGGAATCATCTTATCGACGACACGAGGATCCACAGGCGTAGTCGCAGAATAATCAAGGTAAATAGGGAACTTCATGATTAGCTCCAATGAAGAGATAAATTGGGGATTTATTAAACCTTCGGTTTGATAATGGATACGGGGCTTAAGCCCTGATCTTTGAGCTTTTTCTTGTCAGCCAGGTTTTTCAGCGAGATCCCTTTCAGGAACTTTCGGATTTCCTCGTTGAGGCTTTCCCAAAGATCGAATGTGATGCACTCACCTTCTCCGTCGCAGACTTCTCTGTTTTTATCGCAGCTGGCTTTCTCCAGCGGATCGTCCACGGCTTCCAAAATATCGATCACCGTGATCTGATCTGCAGGCTTGGCCAAACGGTAACCGCCGGCAGGACCGCGCACGCCTTCAAGGAGTCCGGCTCTGCGCAGCTTTCCGAAGATCTGCTCAAGATAGGCACTTGAAAGATGGCGTCTGTCCCCGATCGCAGCAATGGATACGTACTCTTCCGGATCGTGGAGAGCAATATCAAGCATTGCGGTGACGGCAAAACGGCCTTTAGTAGTGAGTTTCATACTTATTCCGATTCATTTAGTCGGAAATAATAGACCGTTTTATTTCCGAGCGCAATAGTCGGAATTGAAAAAGCCCTCCGAAGAGGGCTAAAAAGGAAAATGAATTTTCAGCGGCTACAGAGCTGAGCCGGGAATGTAGACGGAAGCGCGTTTCTTGACGACTTCAAGCAAACCTTCGCAAGCGTCTTCACAGTAGTCGAGCACTGTGTTAAAACCTTCATTGCCGCCGTAATACGGATCGGGCACTACAGCCGTATCGTATTCGGTTGCGTAGCGCATCAGGAGCGCCAGCTTGTGTTTATACATCGGCGGGCAGATCTGCTGCATAGCAGTCAGATTTTCCCAGTCCATCGCCAAAATGAAGTCGCACTCCCTAAAGTCGTCGGATGTAATCTGACGGGCTCTCAGCTCGGATAAGTCATATCCGCGCTTACGGCCTGCAATCTGAGCGCGCACGTCCGGCGCCTCTCCGACGTGATAACCATGTGTACCGGCAGAATCCACGATTACTTTGTCAGTCAGTCCGGCTTCCTTCACCATTTTCTTAAAAACTGCTTCAGCCGTAGGGGAACGACAGATATTCCCCATGCACACAAATAAAACTTTTACCATGTTTTTTGCATTCTTCTTAATTGACGAATTAATCACACCTCTCTCGCGTACACCGCAGGCAGGTTGCAATAGCTTACGAGCCCCTAACGCTTTTTGCAAAAATGTATAGGGTAATTACTAATAATTCAACTCAAAATGAGCACTCAAGCATTCGGCTTTGCGCCTTCTTCATCCTCGCCGGGCGTTGCACCGAAAACCTGTTTACGAATAGACGCCAATTTATCACGGACTTCGGAGGCTTTTTCGAATTCGAGATTCTTAGCATGCTCAAACATTTCATTTTCGAGACGTTTGATTTCGCGAGCCAGTTCTTTCGGCCCCATTTTTTCGTAATCCTGACCGTCAACCAGACCGAATTCGTTTTCAAGACTATCGCTCTTATAGACACCGTCAATAATGTCACGGATCCCTTTCTTAACGCTCTTAGGCGTGATGTTGTGTGCGACGTTGTAAGCCGTTTGTTTTTCTCTGCGTCGAGCCGTTTCGTCCATCGCTCGGCGCATGGAATCGGTAATCGTATCGGCATACAGAATGGCTTTGCCTTCAACATTTCGCGCAGCACGTCCGATGGTCTGAATGAGAGAACGCTCGCTTCGCAGGAAGCCTTCTTTATCCGCATCCAAAATTGCGACCAGTGCTACTTCCGGAATATCCAGACCTTCTCTCAGCAAGTTAATGCCGATCAGAACATCGAAAACTCCGGCGCGCAGGTCACGAATGATTTCCACGCGTTCCACCGTATCAATGTCTGAGTGAAGGTAACGGACTTTGATGTCGTTATCCTGCAGGAAATCCGTTAAGTCCTCGGCCATGCGTTTGGTCAGGGTCGTAATCAGAATTCGCTGACCTTTAGAGATTCTCTCTTTGATTTCGCCGAGTACATCGTCCACCTGAGTCGTAGCCGGGCGTACTTCTACTTCCGGGTCCACGAGGCCCGTCGGACGCACCACCTGTTCAACGATCTGAGAAGAATGATTCAGCTCATAGTCTGCCGGGGTGGCCGAGACAAAGATCGCACGACGCATCTTGCTTTCGAATTCGTCAAAGCGGAGCGGACGGTTGTCTTTGGCGCTCGGAAGACGGAAGCCGTAGGTGACGAGGGTTTCTTTTCTTGCGCTGTCTCCGCGATACATTCCGCCGATCTGACCTAAAAGAACGTGAGATTCGTCAAAGAACATCAGCGCGTCTTTCGGCAGATAGTCGATCAAGGTCGGAGGCGGCTCTCCGGGCAGACCTCCTGCTAAGTGGCGGCTGTAGTTCTCAATGCCTTTGCAGAAACCCACTTCATGGAGCATCTCCAAGTCAAAGAGTGTTCTTTCGCGGATACGCTGCGCTTCAAGCAGCTTGCCGCTCTCTATAAATTTAGTCTCCTGATCCCGAAGCTCGTCTTTGATGGCTTCAATCGCTCGCAGGATATCGTTTCTCGGCGTGACATAGTTCGATGTCGGATAGATAGCAAAGCGGTCTACCTTCTGGCGAGTTTTGCCGGTCAGCGGATCAAAGAAATACATAGCTTCGATTTCGTCATCGAACAGCTCAATACGCAGCGCCATTTCCGAGTGCTCGGCCGGGAACACGTCGATTGTGTCGCCGCGAACGCGGAACTTCCCGCGCGTGAATTCCATATCGTTGCGTTCGTATTGGATGCGGACCAAATGAGAAATCAAATCCCGCTGTTCGATCTTGTCACCGACTTTCAGGATAAGACGCATCTCGGTGTAGGACTCAGGTTTACCGATACCGTAGATAGCGGAGACAGTGGCCACAATGATCACATCGCGACGTTCCAGCACACTCTTTGAAGCCGACAGACGCATCTGCTCGATGTGC
>LARN01000187.1 GCA_000980495.1 Acinetobacter sp. N54.MGS-139
TTTGAGTTCCTTTATCTTCGTGTGCAGGAAGCACTGATATCCAAGCCCAACAAATTGACAGAACATACGTCCTTTGAGGGTATCTCCGTCCCAGACGCGAGTGCGTGAACCGTCCAGGCGATTTTTCGTGTCTTTAAATGCTTCTTCAATCTTTTCGCGCAGACGGTACTTTCTTAGAGCCTCGAAGCAGTCCTCAGCTTTGTTGGAGACAAGGGCAAAGTAGCCGTAATCTTTCCTGGCCTGGGCGTAGGCCTCTTCGTTTATCGTAACTTTGAGTTTTCCGCCTCTGCCGAGCCGGCTTGTGTTGAGATATTTTTCTGCCTTCTTCTGAGCTGATTCACTGAGCTCATCCCACAGGCCTTTTTCAATATCGTTCTTTAGGGACATAAGATCTGTCGCAAGGCGTTTTTCATCCTCTC
>LARN01000096.1 GCA_000980495.1 Acinetobacter sp. N54.MGS-139
AGATGTCATTGCAAAGACAGCAACGACTTCAGTCTGTTCGCCTCCGGGAATTTCGGGCAGTTTCGTATTTTCATGCTGAGCGGCAGAAAAAACACAGCGGGAGTTTTCCGGATGCAGCTCGGAAGCAAATTTCTGAATTCCGTCTTTAACCTTTTCTGTTAAAGGATAAGAGAACGGAATAATTTGAATCAACATAGTTTGTCCTCTCCATTGACGGAGAATATTCGAGTAATAAACCGACTCAAGATCAATCGGGAAGTGATTCTCAATATATCGGGCTTTTGCATAAGCATAAAGCCCCAAAAGGAATCGAGGAACCACGACGATCAAGGAAATAATGTAAAAAAGCTGAACCAGCCAGGGTGCGGCATTTTGTCCATGGCCTGCACCGAACTTCATCGATTCAATGACTTGCGGTGTCAATTGATTAAACAAATCCGCATTGGTCGGGATCATCCCGTAAAACAGGTTGATAAAAGTCAGCACTGCGGCCGGTTTGTCGGAAAGCCATGTACTTTCCCAGCCGACGGTATATTCGGTGCCCCAGCCGTGGATTCCGATAGACGCGATCAGTCCGAGTCCGAAAAGAGAGGCAGAAAAATGAAGAATTTCTGCAATGCGTCGGCGCAGCAGCGGCATCTCATCTTCGGTCCACTTAGAGTAAAAACTAACCAGTGCCTCTTGGCCGTGACTTCCTCGGGTCTGAAGTTTTAAAAGCAATCCGGCAAAGAAACGGCGAATGAAGCCGACCGGAGACTTTCCGCGGTTGAATACAACTGCGGCCGCAATCCAACAGTAGACAAGAATGTTCCAAGCAATAACGCCTAAAAGAGGAGGCGAAAGCAGGTTAATCCGGTTTCCGGTAACAGAAAATTCGTTTGTCAGAACACCGCCGATAAAGGCCAAGACCGCAAGAGCAGAGCCGATAACTAAATAGGGAATACCTTGTGGCCTCTTGGAAGGAACAGCACTTTTTGATCTGAGTAACTCCAGAACACCTTCTGCACGTGTCAAAAGCAGCTTTTTAAAGTCAGCCTGTTCTCCGACCTCTCGAGCGCAGCGGGCCGTGACTTCCTTAAGTTCGGAAATAGTGATCTTCTGACGCTTTAAAGCTTCCTCTTCCAGAACCTTCGTCCAAGTCAACAGGCGAGCCTGTTCCTCCGTAAACGGCGAAGAAAGATCGGATCGACTGCCAAAATTAAAAAATGCCATTACTTTCTTGTATTCATTAACAAACCACATTATCCAACAGGACAGCACTTGAGTGCGAATATGAGCACGATTTTAGGTCTTGGCGCCCAGAACGCTTAAAATTTCAGAAACAAAGAATAAGGACAAATAATGCAGGAAATATTAATTAACAATGCTGTCCATGAGACACGAGTCGCAGTCTTAGAGGACGGCGTTCTGGAAGAGCTTCGCATTGAAAGAAATGCGGATGTCTCTTTGATCGGCAATATATATTTAGGCGTTGTGGGAAAAGTGCTCCCGGGAATGCAGTCAGCCTTTGTTGAAATCGGCCTTCCGAGAGCCGCTTTTCTGCATGTCAGCGATATGCGCCAGGCTCACCAGGAAAACGGCGGAACGCTTCCGATCGAGCGACTGCTTCACGACGGACAAGTGGTTCTCGTCCAAGTTGCCAAAGATCCGATCGGCACAAAAGGCGCTCGACTTACAACCGAAATCAGCTTAGCAGGGCGCCTGTTAGTCTATCTTCCGTACACCTCTCACATCGGCGTGAGCCAAAAAATCGAAGATGAAGCCGAACGCGAACGTTTAAAAGAGGCCGTTGCCAAGCTGACCGAAGAACAAGGCATTCCGAAGGGCGGTTTTATCGTCCGCACCAGCGGTGAAGATGCCAAACCGGAAGACTTCGTCAACGACATGAAGTATCTGGAAAAACTTTGGCTCGACATTGAAGCCAAAACTCATATCGCCGGGGCACCTTGTCTGCTTTACTCGGACGTCTCTATCTCGCAGAGAGTATTGAGAGACATCGTGACGGAGCAGACCGGAAAAATCATCGTTGACAACCCGGAAGTCTTCGAAGAACTGCAGAGATTCGGCAAGAAATTCGTACCCGAAGCCGTCGAACTGCTTGAGTTATATAACAGCGATCGTCCGCTTTTTGATCAATACAATCTGGAAAAAGAAATCGAAGCTTCCCTCAGCCGCCGCGTGGATTTGAAGTCCGGCGGTTATCTGATTATTGATCAGACAGAAGCCATGACGACCATCGACGTCAACACAGGAGCTTTTGTCGGCAGAAGAGATTTCTCGGACACGATTTACAAAACGAACTTAGAAGCTTCTCAGGCCATTGCTCGCCAGCTTCGCCTACGCAATTTAGGCGGAATCATCATCGTCGACTTTATCGACATGGACTCCAAAGAGCATGAACAGGGCGTTCTGACTGAATTAAGAAAAGCCGTCGCCAAAGACCGCAATCGCATTTCGATTTCGGAATTCACTTCTTTAGGCCTGGTTCAGATCACCCGCAAACGTACACGAGAATCCTTGGCGCACACGCTTTGCGAAACCTGTCCGACCTGCGGAGGAAGAGGAGAGATCAAGACCGCACGAACCGTCTGCTACGAGATTCTCCGTGAAGTCGTCCGCGAATACCATCAATTTAAAGACGCTAAGGAATTCCGAATTCTGGCTTCTCAATCCGTCATCGATTTATTCTTAGACGAAGAAAGCGAAGCCCTAGCCCTCGTCGGGGATTCCATTCAAAAACCGATTACTTTATCGGTTGAGACGGAATATAACCAAGAACAATATGACGTGCTGGTGCTCTAATGGCTAAACCTTTCGAAATGTATGTCTTTGACTGGGACGGGACGCTGATGGATACGACTCGTCTCATCATGCAAGGTTACCAGCACGCCTCCAAAGCACTTGGATATCCGGTGCCTTCGGACGAACTGGTCCTTTCTACCATCGGACTCAATCGTTCTGACTCAATTGCTTTGTGCTGCTGCGACTGTCCGAAAGGCCGATATGCCGAATTTATCCAAGCTTATATGGACTGGTACGCCAAAAAAGAAGCGCAGCTGGAGCTCGTCCCGGGCTTCAGAAAACTTCTGGAAAATATGCACAAAGACGGCAAACGCCTGGCGATCGCGACCGGTAAAAGTCGAGAAGGGATGAAACGCGTTTTTAACGCCACCGGCATTGAGCATCTGTTTGAATGCGTGCAGACGGCGGACACAAATTTTTCAAAGCCAAATCCCGGAATGCTTCTGGCGATTGCCGACGAATCCGGTCTTGAGACCAAAGACATGGTAATGGTGGGCGACGCAGTGCTCGATATGCAGATGGCAGCG
>LARN01000095.1 GCA_000980495.1 Acinetobacter sp. N54.MGS-139
AATATTTGTTAAGATGATCTTGTAATCAAGATTGACATCTCTTGTCCGGATGATTGTGTTGGGTGCGATGATCCTCCTAAATGATGGAGAGGATTGGACTGTCTCGACACTTTATAGGACTGACCCAGCCCGTGTTGTCAGCGCGGGCTGAGTCGTATTTGGTCTAGTTAGCCTTGCCGGAGCGGCTTTTTTCCGTTGCTTTCGATTTCTCTTCTTTTTTCTTTTCCTCTTGTTCGAGTTCTTTGAGTTTTACCTCGTAGAGTTTGAATAACTCGGCAACTATCTCAGGTTCTGTCATGGATGGCTTGAAGCCGTAAGCTTTCATGACGGCTTTATCGTTTGCTGTGTGAGCATTTCTTAAATCTTCTGGCATCGTCAGTTCGTCATAGAGCTGGGCTAAAGACATCGTAGGGTGTTTTGCGCGTGCATCGAGAATCATCTGTGCCGTTTTTTCAATTTGCGACTTATTCTTTTCAGTAACCTTCGGCCAAATGAAATTGTTATAGACGATAGTATTTGAATAACGGTAGTCGCTTTTCAGCCTTCCCGCCACTGTACGCATCCAGGCCATGTGAACTGAGGAAGTTAGTACTCCGAGGGTGTACAAAGAGGCATTACTGATCGTGAAATTTGCATTGTTTGTAATAATGTCTTTACTGACATATCCAACGGGGATATATCTTCGATTTTCAGAAGATACGATAGGAATCAGGAGATAAGTAGTTTTTGGCTGGCGAGGACTTGTGAATCGATAAGGAGTTTTTGAAGATTCGCTTATCGCGGTTTTTGTTGTTTCATTCCTTGCGATTCATCCGTTCCAAGACGGAAACGGACGATTATCGAGGCTTCTCACGACACTGCTTCTTCTTAGAAGCGGCTTTGACTATGTACCGTACTCGTCCCTTGAGTCCGTAATCGAAAAATCCAAGGCTTCCTACTATCTGGCGCTTCGGAAAACCCAACTTTCACTGGAAAAAGAATCTCCGGATTGGCGTCCGTTTTTTGATTATTTTCTGAATAGTCTTTGGACTCAAATGAAAGTGCTTGAGTCGAAGGTTTTTCAAGAGCATCTGTTAGCCGGCGTTCCGGAACTTTCTCTTTCGATTTTGAAGTTATTAAGCAGCGGAGATTCAATGGGTATCAGTGATCTTGAAAAGGCACTGAAGACGCCGCGTTCAACGATCCGATTTCACCTGAGACGCTTGATAGATGAGGGCAGGATCTTTTCGTCCGGCAAAGCGAGGGCGGTTAGGTACCAAATCACGGATGCACCATCTTGGAATTTTGAATAAATAAGACTTTTTCAAAGATAACGAAATAGATCAGATAGGGACACGGCACATCATTCAATACGACAACTCTCACTGCAGCCGAGGAGAAGGTGGCGGTTTGGTATGAAGTTGGACAGAGCGCTTACCAGCTAGGCCCGTAAAGCACCGTTATTTATAACGGTGCTTTACGGGCCCAGTCCGAAGGACTGGCTATGCTAAACTGGCTTTATCTTTTCAGATCTAGGGGCGGGCTGTCCCGAAGTGAAGTCTGTGGAGAGATGTGAGACCTGAAGGAGTATACGGTTGTGTCCACGCACGTGAAACTCCTTTTGGAGAACGTGCAAAAACCAAGCTGTACTCCTTTGGGCAATCCCGCTGAAGCAGAAACCCGCCGAGGCAACTTCGACATTAAGCTACGGCTGTCGGAGAAGCGGTAGGAATCCTCTTCATTTATGGAGGGGAGGAAGTCAACTAGCGAACTCTGTCCAACTCTGAGATCTATGCAACGCAGCTAAATACACGCTTTTACAAACGGTACACTCTGCCCTCCCCGGAAGGAAGATTAACGAGCAAAGAAATTTCTCCTCCTAAGGCCTCGACATATTTTTTTAATGTTCGTAACTTAGTGTCGAGTCCCCTGGATTCGATTCTTTGGACGGAGGGCTGACTGATATGCAGCGCATCGGCTAATTCTGCCTGAGAAACCTCTAATTCTTTACGCAGATTAAACAGAGAGTACTCTGTGATGTACTGATCCCTCTGTTCTTTAATTTTTCTTTGAACTTCAGGGGATTCTTTGCTGATGAGTTCTTTTAAAGTGCTCATGTTAAACCTCGTTTTCTGTCAGATACTCTTCGTATTCCTTTTCGGCCAAAGGAATCATTTGTTTATAAAATTGTTTGTCGCCTGATTTATCTCCCGCACAAAGTACGATGGCTTTTCTCTCCGGATCGAAGCAGAAGAAAGCACGGACTGGATGACGTTTGCATTGCACCCTGAGCTCCTTTAGGTTACTAAGTTTGGAATTCTGCAAGGTATCGACAAACGGCCGTCCCAAGTTAGGGCCATAATCCTCTAGCAAAGAAAGCCCGGCTAAAACTTTGACCCTTATTTCTTCGTCCTGCTCTGATAACCAAAGATCAAACAGAGGGCGGGTTATGACAGACCACACGATAAAATCTCACTAAGAATGGTTGGATTAATTATAGCCTATAAGGTATATTTTTCTAGCGTTGAGCGCAGATCAGGCATGAACTGAGAGACATACCTTAGTTCCAAAACGGATCGTGCCGGAGTTGCAAGTTCTTGGGATTAAACACACTCTGAGTGCACTGACCTCGTACGCGTTATTCTCGATAAACGGGAGCTTCCGCCAGCCGACTAGCACTGGTAGGATGGTTAAGCAGAAATCAGCGTGAGAGCAAATTTGGTTTTGATTGAGTGCGCTATCTTGACGATTTTGAAAAAATAATACCTATTCAAAAATCCTACCAGACTTGTTGAGTTTCTGACGAACTTTGCTCAAAAAGAAAACGAGGCGCCCTTTTGAAAATTAAGGGGCGCTAAAATAGCCGGAGGATTAAAAGGGTAAATTTACTTATAATACATTGTATATATACAAACAAAAACAAATAAACCCATCCTTATCAGAAAGATTGATGATAAGATTTTGACCTTCAACAGCCCGAATTCTCCGCGCGATATCCGATAACCGCGACACTGTTGAAGACGGTTTCGGCGATTTAATTTGCCGCTTCCGTGGGGCCAGTTTCTTTCTTGACTGATTGTTAACCTAGGTCAAGTCTGGAGGACCTTTCGAGAGCCTTACCACCTCTCAATGATTGGTTCGCAGCGAACTGGGCTTTCGCCATAGCATCTTGTGAGGGAATGATGCTTCAGACCCCTACCCCGAGACTGCCGGGATGGGAATGGCGACCAGTGCGGTACCGCACTAGAGTTAGTGTGTTCGAGCACCTAACTAGGTGGCAAGTAATTCATGCAGGAGTCTCTCGAAAGACGAACCAAGACCACAAG
>LARN01000188.1 GCA_000980495.1 Acinetobacter sp. N54.MGS-139
TACAGTTATCCTAGACGAAGCTCACCTTAGTTCGATTTTCGAAGCAATTTCCGATGAACATGTTGGCAATCGAGGCCAGCATTGTTAAGCGCGCCGTATTTTTGGCCAGCCCTCTGTATCTGACTTTCTTATATCCGAACTGAACCTTAATTCGATGAAAGGCGTGTTCGACCTTGCATCTAATCGAACTCAGCAGCTTTTCGTCGGCAATTCTCTCTGCCGAGAGCTTCTTTCTCTGACTGTAACGTTTCGCAGCCGTATAAGTTACTCGTTCAGGATCTGCACTATCGCGCTTTTCCATACCGAGATATCCGGAATCGCCGATTACTTCCCAGTCATCGGGGCGGCGTAATTCGTCCGCTTTTGTCACATCGTGAACATTAGCGGGG
>LARN01000093.1 GCA_000980495.1 Acinetobacter sp. N54.MGS-139
ACTTCCGTAAAGCATAGACAAAGTAAAGAGCCAAGAAACCGGCTGTGAATACAAGGACTTGAGTTTTATCATGAGGTGGAAGGTTTGAGTATTTTTTTCTGACAGCCTCAAACTTTTTGACTCATACTAGCAACGGCCAGCCGTTCGGTGACATGTAACAGAGAACTTAGATTCTCGACCTGAGCAGCCCCGCTTTTCTTTGTTCTTCTTATGGTTCTTTTTCAGATTCCATATTTGAAATTTTGACCGTTTCAGTTGAAACAATACAAGACGGAAGAATATCTTGGAAGATTTTGAGAATGGAATGCAGAACGGAAGAATCAGTTTGAAGTGGTGGAGATAATGGGGATCGAACCCACGACCTCTGCATTGCGAACGCAGCGCTCTCCCAGCTGAGCTATATCCCCACCGGCGTGAAAAACTCACAGGCAGAATGATGCACTAAATTACAAATAATTTCAACTTCATTCAAAAATATTTTTATTTGCCCGTTAAGTAGACGCGACGAGTCTTGATCACCTCAATAGCGTCTGCTCCGTTTAAATTCTGTGCCTTTCTGAGATCCTCGGCACTCATTCTCTTTTCTAAGGCTTCAAAAGCTTTGACCTGATCTTCAGGCGCATCTTTCTGTAGTACACAATCGTTGAGGATGGCATATGCTGTGACGGGATCCCCGCCCAGCCAATTCGGAGTGGCTAACTTCATAGCATAGCTGCAGACATTTGCTTTATTGCCCTTCTGCACGGCTGCTAGAGCCAAGGCTCCGCCGATATCGAAGTTTTTGCGGACACCGATGCCATTCCAATATTTCTCAGCGTTTTCTTCCAGCTCTTCCGGTTTAGCCCGAGCGATGTACATGTCAAGATACTTCTGAGCGTCCTCATGGTTTTTAACCGCACGAGGTCCGGACAACTCTAATCCGACTAACGTCAGTAAATCTTCATTAGAAGCGATAGGAGCGGCCTTTTTCATCCAGTAAACAGCTTTGGCCGGATTTTTGGGAACGCCGTCTGCACCGTAAAGATAGATTCTTCCTGTCTGAAGTTCTGCTGCAGTGAGCCCCATTTCAGCGGCCTTCTCAAAGCACTTGAGTGCTTCGGGCACTTCCTTTGCATTCCAATAGAGTTCACCGAGGTAGTAAGTTCCGTTAACACTGCCCTTGTCTGCTGCGGCTTTTGCCCAGTATCTGGCCTTTTCAGGATTCTTTGTCAGCCGCAAGCCGTGTCCGAAGGAATAGCTGATTGTATAAAGCTCCTGAGGAGAAGCGTTTAGCAAGATGGAATCAATATATTCCTGCCCTGTCTGTTTGGACTGTTCGTTATCAGCTTGAGAAAGCAGTCGTTCTCCGGTCATCACTCTGGAAAGCGCATGACCGTTTTCTGCAGCTTTGCGAATCCAGTCATATCCTAAGTTTTCGTCTTTTTCGACGCCTCTGCCTTCAAGATAAGAAATACCTAAAGCGGCTTGTGCCGGCGCATAGTCAAGAGAAGCGGCTTTTTGAATTAGTTCTAAGGCTTTTTCCTGTGACTGTTCGACCCCTGTTCCTTTCCTGTAAAGAGCGGATAAACGCATCATGGCTTTCGGGCTGCCGAGATCTGCTGCCTGTCCATAAAGAACGGCGGCTTTAGACAGATCAACGGGAACCCCTTCTCCGTACAGCTGGATTTCGGCCTGTTCGATCAATTCATTGATCTTCTTTTTTCTTGCCTGAATTTGCTCCTCAGACTCTTTTGTTTCTAAGACTGTTGCTGCTGGTTTGACTTCTATTTCGCTGTTTGCTTCCTGAGTCGGCTCTGAGGCCGCAGCTTCGTTTTTGTCTTCCGTTTGAACAGCCGGTTCTTCTTTCACGGTATCCGCGGATTGAGCGGCCGCAAAACCGCCGGAAGCGATGCACATTCCATAAACTAAAGAACACACAAGTCGGTAAACCATTATCGTTGTCTCCTATTTGTGCCGTCATTTTTGCAGAATTTCTCAGTGAGTAACAAAATTATTTTTTCATTCGCTGGAATTGAGGTGAAATTTCTTTCGAAGTCACCGGTTGATCCCAAGAACCCCAGAGTATCCCGAGATTTAGTTCGTCTTTTTGTTTTTGCAAACTAATTTTTTCGGCGAATTTTCGTACTGAAAATTGTCTTTTTTAGGTCCACGAATAACCCCGCAATTTAAATAAGGATCTACGAAATATTTGGATGAAGTAATGCATTCGGAAGATGACATTGTTAGCGGATATTCCTCGTATAACTTCTTTTGGCTATTGAAAAATAGAAAACGTTAGACAGGGGGAATATAAAAAATACAAAACAAAGAAACAGCTGAAGGGGAAATCCTCTCTTTCTACGAGTTTTGTCACCCATTTTCTCTAAGTAAAATTACCATTATTTGTCAGATTTCCCATTTTGGTAAATTTAAAAAATTAGTAAGTAGATACACGGGCATACGTGATTCTTTTTACTCGATTTTCCTAACTATTATCCGTTATCTGGAAGCTATACAAACCTGCACATTGCTTCTCAGTTCGCTCTTCGATGAGGCTGAACGGGGAGATTCGTTCACAACACGCGCCACACCTGAAGTCTTGTCGGAAACGGTATGGTTTAATGATTTCCAACCGACGTAACGACCATCCAGTACTGCTTTCACCCGAGACGGAGGCATTCCTATACGGATCTCCTTATCCCCTAGACGGCCGAGTATGTTTAACGCAGCAACCAAGTCAGCATGTCCGTGGTACCCGCAACGCGAGCACTTAAATGAATTCCCTTGTCGGTTCTCTTTGTCCGTGCAGTGACACCGAGGGCATTCTCTTGAACTGTAGGCCGGATTGACTTCGCTTACTTCAATTCCAAACTTTTTTGCTTTATATCTGATTCTCTCCTGTAGGTATCCTCGCATCCAGCCGCTCAGTCGTCTGTTCCATTTCTTTCCGAAATGAACCTTCATGCGAGCGCTTAAGTCTTCAACGACAATCTCTTTGATCGGGTTTTTCCTCCGAGTAAAAAGAAGATTCAGCTCTCTGTTGACGATGGTCTTAATAACTCCGATATCGCGGATATATCTGGCCCGCTGCTTCTTTCTGCCGAGGTTATTTTTTCGGATCCGCTCTGCCTTAGCGAGTTTGTCCTTGCCGGACTTTTTCAGAAGATTACGAAAGAGCGAGTACATGCGATTTCGGCCTTCGCTGTTTTTTCGTCGTTTG
>LARN01000189.1 GCA_000980495.1 Acinetobacter sp. N54.MGS-139
CTAGACGAAGCTCACCTTAGTTCGATTTTCGAAGCAATTTCCGATGAACATGTTGGCAATCGAGGCCAGCATTGTTAAGCGCGCCGTATTTTTGGCCAGTCCTCTATATCGTACTTTCCTATATCCGAACTGAACTTTAATTCGATGAAAGGCGTGTTCGACCTTACATCTAATTGAACTCAGCACCTTTTCGTCGGCAACTCTCTCTGCGGAGAGCTTCTTTCTCTGGCCGTAGCGTTTCGCAGCCGTATAAGTTACTCGTTCAGGATCTGCACTCTCACGCTTTTCCATACCGAGATATCCGGAATCGCCGATTACTTCCCAGTCATCGGGGCGGCGTAATTCGTCCGCTTTTGTCACATCGTGAACATTAGCGGGG
>LARN01000094.1 GCA_000980495.1 Acinetobacter sp. N54.MGS-139
TTCAGATAAGACGGGATTAAATTTGCGGGTACGACCGGCCATGAAATTCCTCCATTCATGGCCGTATTATACTTCTTATTCTAATTAGATAACGTAATTATAGAAATTTATACTAGAGTAATAACACCTAGAGAGGCGAACTATTTTGGGAAAAAGAAGAAAAAATTATTTTCTTATAGGGTTTATCACTAGTGGTTTGTGCTAACATATCGGTGTGGCAAATGAATTTGTCACTTCTCCTTGGGATTTGAGGTTGAGAAAGATGCATTCCGCCGAGCAATTCGGCTGTATCTTTCCGATTGGTTAAGAGCACTTGAAATTTATTTCTCAGGTGCTTTTTTTTGCCTTCCGGTTATCAAAACTGAAGAGAAAACGGCAGGAACCTTGAGGTTCAAGCCGTTGGTTATGTGAATCAATGGTTGGAAATCAGTAGACTTCCTCGATGTATTTCCGAGTTTCCGGGCCGCTTGGCGGAAGAGTAGGTTTTTCAATCTTAGGAAGTTCTCCGTTCAAAGACTCGAGGAAGGCGACGATTTCTTCAACTTGCTTCTCACTCAGGTTCATGTCCAGTTGGATATCGGCCATCTTTTTGACAGCATCCGGCAACGTTTTAACAGCCCCGTCATGGAAATAAGGAGCCGTCCTTTCAACATTCAAAAGTGTCGGAACTTTAAACATCATTTCGTCCCAAGGTTTACCGCTGACATCCATACGCCCTTTGGAGGAATTGTCGGTCACGTAAGGCCGAACGGAGCCGACTTTTTGGAAAGAAGTTCCGCCTAACAGATTTCCGCTGTGACAACGGATGCAGCCGGATCTTCTAAACAATTTCAAGCCGTCAATTTGCTGCTGAGTAAGAGCGTTTTTGTCGCCTTTCAAATAACGTTCAAAAGGTGCGTTAGGCGTTGTTAATGTTGTTTCAAAGGCCGCTAGAGCTTCCGCAATTTCACTGAATGTCGGATTCTTACTTCCGAAGGCCTTTTCAAAATAGGGTCTGTATCCGGGAATGGATCGGATGACTCCTTCTGCTAATTCCGGCGTCATTGCCATTTCGAGAGGGTTAGTAATAGGGCCCGTTGCTTGTTCTGCTAATGTTTTTGCCCTTCCGTCCCAGAACTGCGCAATCTGCTTTTCTGCATTGAATACTGTCGGAGAATTTACGGTTCCTTTTCGTCCCGCGTAGCCGATAGAAAGTGGCTTCGTATCTGCACCGTTTGTGGAAAGATCGTGACAGGTGTTGCAGGAGACTTTGCCCGATAAGGAAAGTCTTGGATCAAACCAAAGCATTTTGCCGAGTTCGATTTTTGCTTCCTGCTGAGGCGTTTTAGGGATATTGACGGAATCAAGAAGCGCCGCAGAGGCTGACAGAGCAGAGAGGGCTAGGAGGGAGCCGACGATTAATTTTGTTCTCATGAATCACTCCGAAGAGGAATATTAGGTTGATGTTAGTCGCGGATGGCGTCTCGGAGAAGGTCTTTCACTCAGATTAAGCTGACTGCTCCATTCACAGGATTATGTTAATGGGTTGTACTTAGAGAACGCCCTTAAATGCTTTAGTAGCTGTGCTTGGGAACGAAAAAGTAAAATCCAAAGAAACCCAGAGGGCAGTGTCGTTGAGGAGGAAATAAATGAAGTTAGGGAAGTTATTTTTATTAACTGGAGCCTTTTTGGTAATGACTAATATTGCAAATGCAAAATTACCCGGCTACACGGACGGCGCAGAATTGATGCAGCCGAAAATTGAGAACGGTCAGATCGATTCTATGTCCGGCATTGTGTATTCACAAATCAAAGGATTAAGAAGCAATCGCGCTCTCCGTATGACCGTGATGATTCCGCGTGACGGCAAGGCAAAGCCCGCGATTATTTACTTTCCTGGCGGCGGCTTTACCTCTGCGGACTATGAAAAATTTACCGAAATGCGAACAGCCTTAGCTAAGGCAGGATTTGTTGTTGCGGCAGCCGAATATCGTACGGTTCCGACGAAATATCCTGCTTTAGTCAATGACGCCAAAGCCGCCGTTCGCTTCCTTCGTGAACATGCCAAAGAGTACGGTATCGATCCTACAAAGATCGGTGTTCTCGGTGATTCTGCCGGCGGATACCTTGCTCAAATGTCCGGTGCTACTAACGGAGAAAAACAATTCGATGAAGGTGACTTCCTGAAACAGTCCTCTGACGTTCAGGCCGTCGTATCTCTATACGGGTTGTCGGATCTTCGCAATGTCGGCGAAGGCTTCCCGGAAGAAGTTCGCGTCGTGCATGATTCTCCGGCTGTAACCGAAGCGCTCTTGGTCAACGGTCCTGCATTCAATACCTTTCCGGGTGAAAGCATTACGAAAGATCCAAAGAAAATGCTTGATGCTAGCCCGCTCGGACACGTCGATGGCAACGAACCTCCGTTCCTGCTTTTCCACGGAAGTGCGGATCCTTTAGTTAGTCCCGAGCAAAGCGCAAGTATGTATCGTGCTTTAAAAGCGAAGAACCAAGATGCGAAATATATCTTGGTAGAAGGAGCAAAGCACGGAGACCTTGCTTGGTATCAGCCGAACATTATCAATGCCGTAGTGAATTTCTTTAAAGAGAAACTCGGGGATCCGGCTAAGATTGCCGAAAGTAAACAAGTGAAAGGCGGAAATCTTTAACTCCCCCTAGAATCTAGACAGGTGCGCCGCGCGCACCTGGAAACCTCTTCGGAATTAAGGAACTACGAATTTGAAATTGTGGCACTGAGCACAGTAGTTTTCAGGCTTTTCATGCTGCAAATGGCACAAGATGCAGTCGCCGTTATGAGGAGCGGCATGAGGATTTGCACCCGGAAGGTTGCGGGTCTTTTCTGCCAGGGCTGCCTTCTGATGACACTGTGTGCAGGTTTCTTTGGTGGGGTATTGAGGATTTTTCATGTCTGAACCATGGCAGGATTGGCATTGGACGCCTTTCGCCTGATGCATATCAGCTCCCAGATTATCCGCGCTGAAGGAGGGCAGAGAAACAGGACGGACGCACCAGAAATTGAGCAACGAACCACGATATAGGTCTCCTTTTATCGGAGACCTAACCCGTGGCACCTTTTAGATTCTGATGCAGTCGT
>LARN01000190.1 GCA_000980495.1 Acinetobacter sp. N54.MGS-139
GGTTAAGGTAACTCTGAATTGAGGTGACATAACGAAGCTCCTGTTTGCTTCATTTTATCACCTCATAAAAACGAACTAATTAAAGTTACAAGATACTAGACTCGACAAACTGACCGCTGAGCTTCGAGGGCTTGAGCGTGAGAAGAAATTTCGTCAGGCAGACGCCATTCTTCAAGCGCTATCTAAAAGTGGCAAATCCCTCGATGATGTGCTGACATTTTTGGGGCGTTAACGAGCTTCTTGGCGTCGAGAGTAGGAAACCGCTGGAAATTCACGTTTAACTCTCGATAAAAAGTTGCTTTGCTAACAGGCTCGCAGCCTTCTGGAACTGAAGCCAGATATTGCAAGTAGACGTTCTGGACTGTCATTTTCGGA